>NZ_JBITGG010000021.1:0-133541 GCF_044456765.1 Micromonospora sp. NPDC050784
CCCCGGTTCTCTCTTTGTTTGGCTCCACCCCCCCCCGGCATGCTCCCCCACCCCCCCCCCCACCCCCCCCCGCGCGGGGGGGGGGGGGGCGCCCCCGGCCCCCCCCCCCCGGCCGTTGGGGCTCTAGCTGGCTGAGCAGGTGGGGCTGAGGCTGCCGGCGGTGCCGTTGGCCTGGAAGCCGTACTCGGTGGATTGTCCGGCGCCGACCTGGCCGTTGTACGCGACGTTCGTCCAGTTCGTCGTGCCGGTGCTACCGCTGCGGTTGACGTTCCACGCGTTGGTGACCGTCGCGCCGGACGGCAGACCGATGGTGACCGTCCAGCCGTTGATGGCCGACGAACCGGCCGTCACCTTCACCGTGGCCACGAAGCCACCCGTCCACTGGTTCACCGACACCGTCGCCGTGCAGCCACCCTGCCCCGGGGGCGGAGTCGTGGGTGGGTCGGTCGGCGGGTCCGTCGGCGGGTCGGTGGGCGGGTCGGTGGGGGTGGTGCCGTTGTTCAACGCGGTGAGCACCGCGTCGTACGCGGGCTTCTTCTGACCACTGCTGTTGAACAGCAACGGGGTCTGCGACGCCCGCCACGAGTCACTGTCGCGGATGCCCCACACCGTGATGCCGTTGCAGCGGGCCACGGCCAGGCAGTCCTCCACCACACTGCGGTACGTGTTGGCCGGTGCGCCCTGGATGTCCAACTCGGTGATCTGCACATCCACACCCAGTGCCGCGAAGCTCGACAGCGTGGTGCGGTAGTTGCTCACGTACGGGGAGTCGTTGTTGAAGTGCGACTGGAACCCGACGCAGTCGATCGGCACGCCACGGGCCTTGAAGTCGCGCACCATGGTGTACACGGCCTGGGTCTTCGCGTGCGTCCAGTTGTCGGTGTTGTAGTCGTTGTAACACAGCTTCGCGTTCGGATCCGCCGCGTCCGCCGCCCGGAACGCCGCCTCGATCCAGTCATTGCCCGTGCGCTGCAAGTTCGAATCCCGACGCGCACCCGAACTACCGTCGGCGAACGCCTCGTTCACCACGTCCCACGCCACGACCTGACCACGGAAGTGCGTGGCCACCTGCGTCACGTGGTTGAGCATCGCCTGCCGCAGCGCACTACCACTCAAGCTCTGCATCCAGCCCGGCTGCTGCGAATGCCACGCCAGGGTGTGACCCCGCACGTTCATCCCACGGCTACGCGCGTGATTGACGATCTGCTCGGCCGCTCCGTAACTGAACCGACCCTGCTGCGGCTCCGTCGCGTCGATCTTCATCTCGTTCTCAGGCGTCACCGAGTTGAACTCACGATTCAGAATCGTGGTGTACGCACTATCGGACAACCTGCCCGCCGCCACCGCCGTACCGAAATAGCGACCCTTCTCGGCGGCGGACGCGCCGAGGGTCGTCCCGGCGGCGGCCGGCGCTGTCAGGAACAGCGCCATACCGGCGGCGAGGGCGCCCGCGCCGGTCAGCGCGATGGCGGCTCTCGATGCCGCCTTCCATCTCGTACTTCTCATCGTGTGACTCCTCTGGAGGTGGTGGGGTGGGAAGGGGAATCAGGACACCGAACAGGCGGCGCCGTTGAGGGCGAACGACGTGGGCTTGCCCGTGCCGCCCTCGTGCGTGGCCTGGAAGCCGATCTCGACCGACGCGTTCGGGGCGATGGTGCTGTTGTAGGAGACGTTGCGGGCGGTCACCGCACCGCTCGCCGGGGCGTACTGGGCGTTCCAGCCGCTGGTGATGCGCTGCCCGGTGGGCAGCGTGAAGGTCAGGGCCCAGCCGTTCACGGCGGTGGTACCGGTGTTGGTGATGGCCACGCTCGCGGTGAGACCGCTGTTCCAGGCGTTGACCGTGTAGCCGACCCGGCAGGGACCCCCGGTCGGCGGCGGAGTCGTCGGGGGCGGCGTGGTCGGGGGTGGAGTCGTCGGCGGCGGCGTGGTCGGGGGTGGGGTCGTCGGCGGCGCGGTGCCGTCCAACCCGAAGAAGCGGATCACCTGCGCGGCGTCGACCGGCAGGTTGTGCGTGACACCCTGCATGCTGATCGCCTCGACCGGCGCCATCGGGCCGCTGCTGCCGTACCGGGTGCGGGTGTAGCCGGACTGCGGGGAGTCGGTGTACGTCGGGGTCTGACTCAGCCCGTGCACGTTGGTCCACTGCTTGACCTGCTCACCGAAGTTCGGGTAGCGCAGCGTCTCATCGTTGGTGCCGTGCCAGATCTGCATCCGGGGCCGCTGGCCGGTGTAGCCCGGGTACGCCTCCCGGACCAGGTCACCCCACTGCTGCGCGGTCCGGATGAGTTGCCCGTTGGCGCACTCGCTGTTCCACTCCGAGGTGCCGCCGGTGGCGAAACAGGCGAACGGCACCCCGGCGAACGAGGCGCCCGCCGCGAACACGTCCGGGTAGACGCCCAGCATGACGTTGGTCATCATCGCGCCGGAGGAGGTGCCGGTGGCGAAGATCCGCGCGGGGTCGGCCGAGTAGCGCTGCCGCACGTAGTCGACCATCGACATGAGCCCGACCGGGTCGCTGCCGCCGCCACGGCGTAACGCCTGCGGCGAGTAGACGTCCCAGCACTTGCTACTACGGGTGGCCGACGGGTAGATCACGATGAACCCGTACCGGTCCGCGAGGGAGGCGTACTGGGTGCCCGAGTGGAACGCGGGACCCGTCCCGGTGCAGTAGTGCATGGCCAGGAGGATCGCCGGTCGGGTCGCTACCCGGTCCGGGACGTACAGGTGCATTTGCAGGTTGGTGGGGTTGGTGCCGAAGTTGGTCACCTGCGTGAGCGTCGCCGCCGACGCGGGGGTGGCGAACGTCAACGCGGCGGCGGCCAGTGTCACGGCCGCCATGACGGCGCCAAGCATTCTCGTCTTCAGTGTCATCGTCGCGATCCCTTGCGAAAAAGGCGCGTGGAAGGGGACTTAAGTCGAGGACTGCCCTTCGCCCGACCTTGACCGCGGCTCGCGTGACCATGTCAGCTTCAATCGAGCACACTCGATTGTCAAGACTTCCGGAAACCTTTCGCCGCAACGGTTCCGGCGGCCACCTGCGCAGCAATGGGCATCGACGGGCATGGTCAGCGACGATGGGTCGCGATAAATTACCGGGACGTTTTCGGAACCTGCCAGGCCGCTGGGGCACGGCACGACTGCGGCCCGACCGGATGGCCGGACCGCGCCGCACCGCCACTCAGTAGATGTCCCGCCCTCGCTCGTCCGGCACCCCGGACTTGCGGAAGAAGTACGTGTTGATCTGGTCGCGCCACTCGGTGGCACAGCGCACCTGCTCCTCGAGGCGTTCGGCGACCCGCTCGTACACGCTCGGGTCGATCATGCCGGTCAACGCCTGCCACCTCCGCCGCATCGCCGTCACCTCCTCGACCCCCGCGAAGTGGGTGTCGTAGATGTGCTGGATGACTGTCGAGCCGCTGCGCAGCACATGCCCGTACGGCACGTGGTGGAAGAAGAGCAGCAACTCGTCGGGGCAGCTCCCGGGTGACTCGTACACCTCGGCCCAGTACGGCGGGTACTGGCCGGTGAAGCCGGTGCCCGACGCGCGGCTGCGGTCCACGCCGACGCCGTCACGGTCGGCGAAGTGGTAGGTGCCCCACCGCGTGTACTCGTACCCGTCCACGCCGGGGCCGTAGTGGTCGCCGGGGTTGACCATGAAGCCGACGCCCAGCGGGGCGGTGTAACGCTCATAGGTGCGCCAGGAGTCGTCCATGATCTCGTGCAGTGTCCGCCGCACCAACTCGGCGTCGGCGGTCGCCGACGGTGGAAAGGTCAGCGTGATCCACTCGTCGAGGATCGCCGTCGGGTCCCGCCGAGGGTCCCAGGCCAACCGGCCGAACGTGTACAGGTTGGCCTGCGCCAACGGGTGCCCGGTCCAGAACGGGTCGTCACCGACGTTGGCGACCGCGATCATCCCACCGCCCGCCGCCGACTCTCCGGTGACCACGTCGGCGATCGTCCGTCCGCCCGGCCCCCAGGGGGCGAAGCGCAGCACCTCACTCCACCACGGGCCGAGGTGGCAGACGTGCCGCTGTTGGCCCGTGTACTCCTGCGTGACCTGCAACTCCACCGCCAGTCGGGTCGCCGGCATCGCGGCGAGCACCGGTGAGACCGGCTCGCGCGTCTGGAAGTCCACCGGGCCGAACTTCACCTGGACGACCACGTTGGTGCGGAACCGCCCGTCGAGCGGGGCGAAGTGGTCGTACGCGGCCCGAGCCCGGTCGGTGGACCGGTCCCGCCAGTCCTGGTGGTGGTTGTAGACGAACGCCCGCCAGTGCACCACTCCCCCGTGCGGGGCGAGCGCCTCGGCCAGCAGGTTCGCCCCGTCGGCGTGGTCCCGGCCGTACGTGAACGGGCCGGGTTGCCCCTCCGAGTCGGCCTTCACCAGATAGCCGCCGAAGTCCGGGATGCGGTCGTACACCCGCCGGGTGGTCGCGGCCCACCAGGCCCGCACGGTCTCGTCCAGGGGGTCGGCGGTCGGCAGCCCACCGAGGACCACCGGTGCGGCGAAGCTGACCGACAGGTGCACCCGGATGCCGTACGGGCGCAGCACGTCCGCGATCTCGGCCACGTCACCGAGCCGTTCGGTGAGCAGCAGCGCTTCCGTGCGGGCCACGTTGACGTTGTTCACCGAGATCGCGTTGACCCCACAGGACGCCAGCAGCCGCCCGTACTCCCGCACCCGGGCCAGGTCGCCGCGCGGACGGCCGTCCCGCCAGAAGATCGAGCCGCCCGCGTACCCCCGTTCGACCTGGCCCATCACCGGGTGCACGGCCACGTTGTCCCAGTGGTTCAGCATTCGTCGGCGCAGCGCCGGCCGGTGCCGCTCCGGTGGCCGGGCCAGGTCGAAGGCCGCCGCGCAGAGCCGGACCACGTGGAAGAGCCCGTACAGCAGGCCGGCCGGCGCGTCGGCCAGCACCGCGGTCACATCACCGGCCCGCGCCAACACGAAACCCTCGTCGCCGAGCGTCCCGCCGTCGCCCAGTTCGATCAGCGCCGCCTCGCCGGCGGCGCGCGCCGCCTCCACCGCCGGGTTGGGCAGCTCACCGGCGTCGCGCAGGGCGAACACCAGGTCGACGTCGACGTCCCAGGACGGGGAGTGCCACACCCGCCCGCCATAACGCGCGCAGGCGCGCGAGACCTCGTTGAGGACGGTGTCGACGAGCAACCCCTCGCCGTGCAGGAGGACGCGGCGCGCGCCGAGGGACCGGAACGCCTCCGGGGGCAACCAGGCCGGATGGACGCGTGGCTCGTCACCATCCATCGGCTCCTCGACGAACATCAGCTGCTCCAACTCCACCGACTCCTCGGCGTTCACCGGTCCTCCTCCAACACGACAACCCCGTACGCCGGCAGCCGCAGGGCGGCGCCGGCCGCCGTACGGTCGCCGGTGAGCAGGTCGACGCCGCCGGTCCGGGCGGTCACCTCGACCGGCTCGGCGCGGTGGTTGAGCAGAAACAGCAGCCGCGACCCGTCCGCCGCGACTCGGACGGCGGACTCCAGGTTCGGTATGTCCGGGTAGGGCCCGAGCAGGTCGTGCCGGTCGAGCACCTGCCGCACCACCCAGGACACCCCGGCCTGGTCCAGACCGGCGGCCACGTACCAGCCGTCGCCGGCGCCGAAGGAGTTGCGGGTCACCGCCGGGGTGCTCGCGTAGAAGTCGGCCTGGTAGGTGCCGATGACCTGGGCGCCCTGCGGGATCACCAGCTCGAACAGCAGCCGCGCGTCGACGTCGACCTGATCCGCGCCGTCGCCGAGGCGGACCGGGTTGACCACCTCCGGGCCGCGGGCGTCCCACTCGTCGACCCGGACACCCATGAGCTGCCCGAGCGGGCCCGGCACGTCCATCAGGAACGCCTGGTCGTTCTCGTCCACCCGGCCGGACAGGTAGGTGGTCAGCACCGACCCGCCGCGCGTCGCCACCGCCTCCAGCCGCTGCGGCAGGTCACCCTTGAGCAGGTGCAGGGCCGGGGCCACGACCACGTCGTAACGGGACAGGTCGGCGGTCACCGCGACGACGTCCAGGTCCACACCGGCGTCCCAGAGTGCCCGGTGGTAGGCGAGCACGACCTGCTGGTAGCGGACCAGCCGGGACGGGCCGTCGGACAGCTCCAACGCCCACCAGCTGTCCCAGTCGAACAGCAGCGCCACCCGGGCCGGGGTCCGCGCGCCCAGTGACACCGGGCCGAGCCGTTCCAGTTCGGCGCCCAGCTCGGCGACCTCCCGGAACACCCGGGTGTCGGAGCGACCGGCGTGCCCGATGACCGCTCCGTGGTACTTCTCGCTGGCCCCGCGGGAGGCGCGCAGCTGAAAGAAGAGCACCGCGTCGGCACCGTGTGCCACGGCCTGCCAACTCCACAGCCGCATCAGACCGGGGCGCTTCAACGGGTTGACGTCGCGGCACGCGGTGCAGCTCGGGGTCTGTTCCATCAGCCAGAACGGCTGGCCGTCCTTGAGCCCGCGCATCAGGTCGTGGGTCAGTGCCATCCGGGCCGCCGACTCATCGTCGGGCGGGTAGTTGTCCCAGGAGACGAAGTCCAGATGAGGGGCCCAGCGGTGGTAGTCGATCGGCCGGTACATGCCCATGAAGTTCGTGGTCACCGGCAGCGTCGGGCTGGACTCCCGGATGGCGGCCTTCTCGTCGCGGAAGTTGGTCAGCATCGCGTCGGAGGTGAACCGCAGGTAGTCCAGGGTGATTCCCGGGAACGCGGTGTGGTCCGGGCCGCGCCAGTGCTCGGTCAGCGCCGACGGCGGCTCGATCTCGTCCCAGTCGCTGAAGGTGTGCGACCAGACGGTGGTGTACCAGGCCTCGTTCAGCTCGTCGAGGGTGCCGTAGCGGTGGCGCAGCCAGTTCCTGAACCCGGCCGCGCACAGCGCGCAGTAGCAGGCGCCGCCGTACTCGTTGCCGACGTGCCAGGCGAGCACCGCCGGCGTGTCGGCGTAGCGGCGGGCGACCCGGCGGGCCAACTCGGTCGACAGCCGGCGGAAGACCGGCGAACTGGGGCAGGAGTTGTGCCGCTGACCGAGCCGGTGCTTGCGGCCCTCGAAGTCGGTCCGGGTCACCTCGGGGTACGCCTTCGCCAACCACGGCGGGTGGGCTCCGGTGCCGGTGGCCAGGCAGATCCCGCGTCCCTCGGCACTGGCCCGCTCGACGATCCTGTCCAGCAGCGCGAAGTCGTAGGTGTCCTCGGCGGGTTGGGTGAGCGCCCAGTCGAACACCCCGAGGGTGACCAGGTCGATCCGTGCACTGTCGAAGAGACGGTAGTCCTGCTTCCACACGTCCTCGGGCCACTGTTCCGGGTTGTAGTCGCCCCCGAAGGGCACCTTGGCGCTGAGGGGCAGGCTCATGCGACGAACTCCTTCCGGATCAGGTGGATCATCGGGTCGCTGACGCGCAGGTACGCCAGCACCGCGATCGACGCGAGCAGCATCAGCACCGCCTCGGAGAAGACCGCGGTGATCCCGGCCGCCGCGGCCAGCAGCAGCGCGTTGCCGACGGAAACGCCGGGGGTACGCAACAGGAAGTGCACGGCAAGCCGGAGCACGTCCCTCGTGCGGAAGTCGAACAGCGAGGTGATCACCAGGGCGTTGGCCATGCAGAGTGTCACCGCCACTGCGATCAGCACCAGCGGCACCGCCCACCAGCCCGGAAGGCCAACCGCGCCGCGGTAGGCGAGGTTCACGGCGAGCACTGTCAACCACAGCAGCGTCGGCACCCAGATCCGCAGTACCCCGAACGCGTTGGCCCGGTAGCCACGCCAGAACAGCGCTGCCGGGTGCAGGTCGGTCAGGTCGGTTCGCTGGTGGCGCAGGGCGTACAGGGCGGCGGAGATCGCCGGGCCGACCGGTACCAGGAGGAGCGCGGCCAGCGGCAGGTTGCTGGGGTGGCGGTCCAGCACCAGCAGCGGGAGCAGGGCGGGCAGGGTGGTGAGCAGCAGGAGCAGCTCGACCACGAGCAGGATGTAGACGCGCGAGGTGATCCGCGACAGTGGCCCGTCGCCGAACTGTCGCCAGGTCTGGGCGGCGCCACTCACGATCGCTCCCTTTGCTCGGGGACGGTGTTGCGCACTGCGGTCCCGCTGGTCGTCCGGTCGGGTGGCGGGGCGGACCGCACGCACCGGGACCGGCCGGGGGTCCGGTCGGGCCGCGACAGGCCGCCCGACCGGACCCCGCTGATCAGCCGTTGTTCTTCTGGAACCGCTCGTACGCCTTGTTGACCAGGTCGATGTACTGGTCGGAGTTCTTGGCCTTCAGCTCGGCCACGTACGCGTCCCACTCGCTGAGCGGACGCTGACCCAGCGCGAACTTCAGGGTGTTCTGGGTGACGAAGTCCTTCAGCGGGGTCTCCCAGAGCGACACCTGCTCGCGTTCCTCGTCGGTCAACGGGGCGGGCGGGGGAACCTCCCGCGGCTTGCGGGCGTCCATCACCTTCTGGAACTCCAGCTCCTCCGGTGAGAAGAACCCGCGGACCAGATCGGGGCTGCCGCCGTAGGCGAAGACGCCGTTCTGGAAGCCGAAGTCCTTCTGCAGGTGCTTGGGGGCCTTCGGGTTGAGGCCGAGGAAGTCGACGCCGGGGTTGAGCGAGCGCTTGCCGGACGCGTCCTTGGTGAAGGTGGTGCCCTCGACGCCCCAGCGGGCGAACTCCAAGCCGGCGTCGGAATACCAGAGCCAGTCGATGAACTGCATCATGGCCACGAAGTTCTTGCTCTCCCGAGCCTTCGAGGAGATCATGATGCCGTTCTCCAGCCGGGGAAAGGGATTGATCTCGCCGGCCGGGCCGATGGGCAGCGGGATCTTGGCCATCTTCGCGTTCGGCAGGGTCTTGGCCAGGTCGGGCCGGTGGTTGTTGACCAGGGTCTGCGCGTTGCCGGTGACCACGAAGGACTTGCCGTTGGCGAGCTTCTGGCGGGCCTGGTCGTCGGTCTGGGTGAAGCTCTCCGGGTCGAGCAGGCCCTCGGCGACGAGCTTGTGCAGGTAGGTGACCATCTGCTTGTACTGCTCGGAGGCGCCGGTGTAGTTGAACTTCTTCGCCGCCGGGTCCCAGGTGGCGTGCTGGTAGTCCCAGCCCGCCTGGGTGCCGTGGGCCGAGCCGAGGATGTTCAGCAGGGCGCCGGTCGGGTTGGGCTTGCTGAACAGGTCGGAGTACGGGTAGACGTTCGGGTACTTCGCCTTCATCGCCTTGAGCACCGTGTACAGCTCGTCCCAGGTCTTCGGGACCGCCAGGTTGAGCTCCTGCATGATGTCGGTGCGCACCAGCACCGTGTAGTCCTGCGTGGGCTTCTCGTGGACGCCGGGCAGCAGGTAGAACTTACCGTCGGACTGCCGCAGGTTGTCGATCTCCGGCTTGAGGTTCCACTTGGTGATCTTGTCCTTGAGGTTGGGCATCAGGTCCAGGTAGTCGCTCACCGGGAGGATCGCCCCGGAGGACACGAAGGCGTTCTCCTGCGGGTGGTACGTCTTCGGGATGATCAGCGGAGCGTCTCCCGCGCCGATCAGCAGGCTGCGCTTCTGCTCGTAGTCGCTCAGCGGCACGGCCACTGGTTCGATCTTGACGTTGGTCCGCTTGGTGAGTTCCGACCAGAACAGCCAGTCTTCCTTGAGCGGGTAGAACGTGTGGTTGTTGTAGAGAGTGGAGAACGAGAGCGCCTCGGTGGCCTTGAACTGGTCACCGACGCCGTAGTTGGCCATCGCGCCGACCCTGTTCTCGGAGAGATCGGTCGACTCACCGGGGTCCTCGGAACAGGCGGTGGCAAGGGAGAGCGCAAGCAGACCCGCGGTGGCAAATGCCACGCGGCGCCACGTCTTGTGGAGCATGGCTCGTCCTTTCGGTGGTGGTGGGGATTCGAAGGGAAAGCGGTGCGGCGGCGGCGTCACCCCTTGACCGCGCCGAGCATCACGCCGCGGACGAAGTACCGCTGAACGAAGGGGTAGACCGCCAGGATCGGCAGGGTGGTGAGCACGATCGTCACGGCCTGGAGGGTGGCCGCGGCCTGGACCTTGTCGGCGTCGGCCGCGGCCGACTCGGCGCTGGTGGCGCCCACGATGAGGTTTCGGAGGTACACGGTGACCGGCAGCAGATCCTGCTGGTCGATGTAGAGGAACGCGGTGAACCACGAGTTCCAGAAGGAGACCGCGTAGAAGAGCACCATCGTCGCGATGATCGCCTTCGACAGCGGCAGCACGATCCGCAGCAGCGTGCCGTACGTGTTCAGCCCGTCGACCGCCGCGGCCTCCTCCAACTCGCTCGGCAGACTCTCGAAGAACGCCTTCATGACCAGCAGGTTGAACACGCTGATCGCATTGGGGATCACCACGGCCCAGATGGTGTTCTTCATGCCCAGGCTGGTGACCAGCACGTAGTTGGGGATCAGGCCACCGGAGAAGAACATGGTGAACAGCGCGACACCGATGAGAAAGGGGCGCCCCTTGAGCTGCGGCTTCGACAGCACGTACGCGTAACACGTGGTCAGCACGATCGAGATGAGCGTGGCGACCACCGTGTATACCACCGTGTTGCGGTAGTTCGTCCAGAACATCGCGTCCGACATCAGCAGCTTGTAGGCGGTCAGGTCGAACCCACGCGGGACGATCGTCACCTTGCCCGCGATGATGTACGCCTCTTCGCTGAGCGAGCGGGCCACGATGTTGAGGAACGGGTACAGCGTGACGACCACGACGCCGAGCAGGACGACGGTGTTGACCACCCGGAAGATCCGGTAACCCCGGCTGTCCACCGGCCCGCGCGTCTTCGGGGCATCGATCTTCGTACCGAGGGTCACCACAGGCTCGTCCCCACCGTGCGACGGGAGATGACGTTCGCCGACAGGACGAGGATCAGCCCGATCACCGCCTCGAAGAGGCCGATGGCGGCCGCGTAGCTGAAGTTGCTCGACTGGAAGCCCATCCGGAACAGATAGGTGGAGACCACGTCGGCGGTCGGGTACGTCAACGGGTTGTACAGCAGCAGGATCTTCTCGAACCCGACCGCCAGGAAGCTGCCGATGTTGAGGATCAGCAAGGTCACCATCGTCGGACGGATACCGGGCAACGTGACGTGCCAGGTCTGCCGCAGCCGGCCGGCGCCGTCGATCCGGGCGGCCTCGTACAGGTCCTCGTCGACGGTGGTGAGGGCGGCGAGGTAGAGGATCGTGCCCCACCCGACCGTCTGCCAGACCTCGGACGAGACGTAGATGGTGCGGAACCACTCCGGTTTCTGCAGGAACGCCACCGGGTCGCCACCGAACAGGTTGACGAGTTGGTTGGCGGTGCCGTCGATCGAGGTCAACTGCATGACCATCGCCGCCACGATCACGATCGACAGGAAGTGCGGCAGGTAGGACACGGACTGGACGAACCGCTTGAAGCGGCGGGCCCGGACCTCGTTGAGCAGCAGCGCCAACACGATCGGCAGCGGGAAACAGAACAGCAGGGTCAGCGTCCCGAGCACCAGGGTGTTGGTGAACACCTCCCAGAACGTCGGGTCGGTGAGGAACATCCGGAAGTAGCGCAGCCCGACCCAGTACTCACCGAAGATGCTGCCGCCCGGCTTGAACCGGCGGAACGCGATGATGTTGCCGATCATCGGCAGGTACCGGAAGACCAGGAAGAACAGCAGCGGCAGGATGGCGAGGGAGTAGAGCTGCCAGTCCCGGCGCAACGCCTGCCGCCAACTGCGACGGCGTCGTGGCGAGCGGGGGGCGGGGCTCTGCGCCTGCTGCGCAGAATTCGGCGGCGCCGGCGGCGGTGGCCGCAGGGTGGATGTCATCCGTGGCCTCCTATGCCGACTGTGGAACAGCCACGAGGGGCTCGATCCGCACCGAGGTGAGCAGTTCCCGCTCGTAACCGACCTGGCGTTCGGTGCCGACCAGTCGCAGCGGCAGGGCCGCCGCCACGTCACCGCTTGATCGGCCGAACCGCAGCTCGACGTCGCCGGGCTCGACGATCCGCTGGCCGGTCAGCCCGGTGAACGACGCCACGTCGGCCGGTACGCCGAACGTCACGTGCGCCACCTCGCCGGGTGCCAACGGCAGTCGGGTGTAGCCGATCAGCCGAACCACCGGGCGGGTGGTCTGCGCGACCGGGTCGTGCAGGTAGAGCTGCACGACCTCGGTGCCGGCCCGCTCACCGGTGTTGGCGACGGTGATCCGCACCCGTGCCTCGCCGTCGACCGGCCAGGCAGCCGGATCGTCGCGCGGCTCGACCACCGTCGCGTCGGACCATTCGAAGGTGGTGTAGCTCAGCCCGTGGCCGAACGGGTACGCCGGGGTCGGGTCGACCGAGGAGACCTTGTTGCGCCGGCCCAGCGGTGGGGCCAGGTAGGTACTCGGCAGTCCGCCGGCGTCCCGGGGAACGCTGACCGGCAACCGCCCGGAGGGGTTGACCGCGCCGGTGAGCACCTCGGCGAGCGCCTGCCCACCGCGCTGACCGAGGAAGAACGCCTGCACCACGGCCGCCGCGGCGTCGAACTCCGGGCCGAGCGCGTAGGGGCGGCCGGTCATCAACACCAGGACCACCGGGGTTCCGGTGGCCAGGACGGCGCGGACGAGGTCGGCCTGCACGCCGGGTAGTCGCAGGTCGACGGCGTCGCAGCCCTCACCGGAGGTGCCCCGGCCGAACATTCCCGCCCGGTCGCCGACGGCGAGCACGCACACGTCGGCGGCGGCGACCGCGGCGACCGCGGCCGGGATGCCCGAGGTGTCCTCGCCGGTGATGGCGCAGCCCGGCTCATGGGTGAGCACCGGGACGCGTCGGGCCAACTCGTCGCGCAGTGTGGGGATGTCCACGCCGAGCCCGAAGTCGCTGTGGTTGATGCCCACGTGGTTGGGGAACGAATAGCAGCCGAGCATGGCCATCGGGTCGTCGGCGACCGGACCGACCAGGGCGACCCGGGTCGCCACGGGCAGCGGGAGGACGCCGGTGTTGCGCAGCAGGACGACGGACTCCCGGGCCAGGCGTACGGCGATGTCCTGGCTGGCCTCGTCGTCGAAGCGCAGGGACGCCACGTCGGCGGGTAGCTCCTGCCAGCCCTCGTCGAGCAGACCGAGTTCGATCTTCTGGATCAACACCCGGCGCAGCGCGCAATCGATGAGCGCCTCGTCGACCTCGCCGCGGCGCACCGCCTCCACGAGCGGTTCGCCGAAGGCGTCCACGGTGGGCAGCTCGACGTCGATCCCGGCCCGCAGGGCGAGCCGGGCCGCGTCGGCGGCGTCCCCGGCGACTCGGTGCAGGGTCTGCAGGAACCGTACGGCGAAGTAGTCGGCCACCACGGTGCCCGTGAAGCCCCACTCGTCGCGCAACAGCCCGGTCAGCAGCCCACGGTCGGCCGCGACGGGCAGGCCGTCGATCTCGGCGTAGGAGTTCATCACCGAGCGGGCGCCGCCGAGGCGCAGCGCCATCTCGAACGGCGGCAGGATGACGTCGGCCAGTTCGCGGCGGCCCATCGGCACCGGCGCGAGATTACGTCCACCACGGGAGGCGGAGTAGCCGGCGAAGTGCTTCAGTGTGGCCACCACGCCGGCCCGCTCCAGGCCCCGCACGTACGCGGCGCCGGTCGTCCCGACCAGGTAGGGGTCCTCGCCGATCGTCTCCTCGGTACGGCCCCAGCGGTAGTCCCGGGTGACATCCAGGACCGGGGCGAGACCCTGGTGCACGCCGGCGGCGCGCATCGACCGTCCGATCCGGTCGGCCATCGCCTCGACCAGTTCCGGGTCGAAGGACGCACCCCAGCTGAGCGGAGTCGGGTAGACGGTGGCCCGCCAGGCCGCGAACCCGGTGAGGCACTCCTCGTGCACCTGTGCGGGAATGCCGAACCGACTGGCGGCCACGATCTGCGCCTGCGAGGCCGCCAGCGACCGGGCGCCGAGCACCGGGTCGACCGGGGCGGTGCCGAACGGGCGGGTGAGCTGGCCCAACCCGTGCCGGATGACCGTGCTCCACGGCGGCAAGTCGCTGATCATGTCCGATTGGTGCGGTGCGACGCCCTCGCCGCTGGCCTCGGCGCCGACCCAGACCCCGACGAGCTGGGCGATCTTCTCTTCGAGGGACATCTTCGGCAGGAGCGCCTCGGCCCGCTCGGTCGGCGACAGCCGCTGATCACGCCACGGCGCGGCGCCGCCGTCCCCGAGCGACTGACTTCTCATGCCATGACCCCTTAGCTCCGGCCGCATCCCCGTGCCCTCGTGAAACCGGCTCCGTGGCGGACGTTTCTCACGATCCGAAACTTTCCGGAAACCTGCGTAACCTTTTCGGCAACCTAAGTGCCCCATCGATGCCTGTCAAGAGTCCCAATCGGACTACCAGGAGGTGTTTCCTGCACACGGTGATCCCGCAATCGGCGCTCAGTCGCCGATGAGCCGCGCGATGACCCACGAATGGGAAGCCCGACCACGACACCGACTGGCGTGAATGTCTGATCGTGTTAAGGTCGCCCGAAACTTTCGGATGTTGTATGAGGCCGCGATGACAGAGCACCGCCCGCTCGACCCACCCGCCTCCACCACCATCGCGACGATCGCCAACGATGTCGGCGTCTCGGTCGCGACCGTGTCCAAGGTCCTCAACGGACGCGGCGATGTCGCCCCCGGCACCAGGGCCCGGGTGGAGGCGAGTCTCGACCGCCACCAGTACCAACGCCGTGCCCGGCGACACGCGACAAGCGGCGGCCGGGTGGACCTCGTGTTCCACGAGTTCGACACGGGTTGGGCGATGGAGATCCTGCGGGGTGTCGAGGCGGTGACCTCCGCGGCCGGCATCGGGTTGTCGGTCGCCCAGCTCGACGGCGCGCACCGCCCGCCGGCGCGATGGCTGGAGGCGTTACTCGCCGACCGCCCGCTGGGCGTGGTGTTCGTCCTCTCCCACCTGGCCGAGGCGCAACAGCAGCACCTGCGCCGGCAGGGCATACCGTTCGTCGTCGTCGACACCGACAGCGCGACCTCGGCCTCCGTTCCCACAGTCGGGTCGAACAACTGGAACGGTGGCCTGCTCGCCGCCCGGCACCTGTTGGAGCTGGGGCACCGACGGATCGCCGTCATCTCCGGGCCACCCGACGTGCTGTGCAGCCGCGCCCGCGCCGCCGGCTTCCAGTCGGCCCACGACGAAGCCGGAATCGTGGTCGACCGCGAGCTGATCCGCTACGGCAGCTTCTCCGCCGGAGCCGGGCACGCCCACGGGCTGCAACTGCTCCAGCGGCCGGACCGGCCCACGGCCATCTTCGCCGGGTCGGACATCCAGGCCATGGGGGTGCTCCGGGCCGCCCGTCAGTGCGGCCTGCGAGTGCCCGAGGACCTCTCGGTGATCGGGTACGACAATCTGCCGGTCTCCGCCTGGACCGACCCGGCCCTCACCACGATCAACCAGCCGTTGCGCGACATGGCCGGTATCGCCACCCAGATGTTGCTCGACCTGACCAGGGGCAACGAGCCGGCGACCAGCCGGATCGACCTTGTGACCGAGTTGGTCGTCCGGGAGAGCACCGCGCCCCCCGCCGACCCGCACTGACCCCGGCCCTGCGAGGACCCGTGCCCCACTCCGCCTTCACCTTCGACGAACTCCAGCGGTACGCGCCCGAGGTCGCCGAGCCCGACGACTTCGACGAGTTCTGGCGGGACACGCTCGCCGAGGCGGCCGCCGTGCCGGTGCTCGTCGACGTCCGTCCCGAGCCCACCGACCTGCGGCTGCTCGACTCCTGGGACGTCACGTTCGCCGGCTTCGGCGGTGACCCGGTCCGCGCCTGGTACACCCGCCCGGCCGGCGTTCGAGAGCCGCTGCCGGCCGTGGTCGAGTACGCCGGCTACGGTCGCGGCCGGGGCCTGCCCCACGAACGGCTGACCTGGCCGGTGGCCGGGTACGCGCACCTTCTGATGGACAACCGGGGCCAGGCGGGGCAGTACGGCGCCGGGGACACCCCCGATCCGCACGGCGCGCCCGGCGGTCCCTGGCCGGTCACCTGGGGGATCCTCGATCCGCGGGACTACCACTACCGCCGCCTGATCACGGACGCGGTCCGGGCGATCGAGGCGGTCCGTGCGCTGCCGGGCGTCGAGGGTGACCGGGTCAGCGTGGTCGGCAACAGCCAGGGCGGCGGCATCGCCCTGGCGGTGGCCGGTCTCGTCGACGATCTCAGCGCGGTGTTGACCACCGCCCCGTTCCTCTGCGACATGCGCAGGGCGGTCGCGCTCACCGACCTCGCGCCGTACGGCGAGATCGCGCGGTACCTGGCCGTGCACCGGGAGGCCGAGGAAGCGGTGTGGCGGACTTTGTCCTACGTGGATGCCGTGAGCTTCGCGCGACGGGCCACGGCGCCTGCTCATTTCGGAGTCGGCCGGCGCGACGCCGTCTGCCCACCGCGAACCACCTTCGCCGCCTACAACCACTACGGTGCCGCGAACGGTCGCCCGGTCCCACCCGAGCGGGAGATGCACGTCTACCCGTTCAACGGCCACGAGGGTGGCGAGGCCGTGCACGTCAAGCGTCAGTTGCGCTGGCTCGGCTCGGTGCTCCAGCCGGCGCGGGCCTGAACGGCCCACACCCTCCCCGGTCACGGCTCCAGGAGGCTCTGCACCGGAGCGCACGCGCGGCAGGGCCAGACGCGTACGGTGCCGTCGTCATGTGTCGAGACGAGCCGCTCGCCGTCCGGGCTGAAGTCGACGGTCTCCACGGAGGCACCGAATCCGCCGAAGGTCACGGACTGCGCGACCTCCGAAGCGCGCCACAGCCGAGCCGTGCCGTCCTTTCCAGAACTGAGCACCCATTGTCCGTCCGGGCTGAACGACACGTGCCAGACGGGACCCTCGTGTCCTCGCAATACCATCGGCGCGATGCCGCCCGTGACGGAATGGATCTGCACGGTGCCGTCGAAGCCGGCACTGGCGACCCGTTGTCCGTCCGGGCTGAAGGCCACGGCCCAGACCAATCCCTCGTGACCGGGAAGGAGCAGTGGCTCGGCCGTGCCGAGGGCGTCCCAGATTCGTAGGGTGCCCTCCGCGCCAGCCGTGGCGACCTTCTTGCCATCCGGACTGAAGGCGGCGTACCGGATCTCTTCGGCGGCTCGATGGACCACCGGGGCGCTCCGGCCGGTGAGGTCCCAGATGCGCAGGCTCCCGTCGTTGCTGACGCTGGCCAGGCGACGGCCGTCAGGGCTGAAGTCGGCGATCCACGCCTGCTTCTCGTGCCCGCGAAGGACCACCGGATCGTGTCTGCCGGCGAGGTCCCAGACTCGCACGCTGCCGTCGCGGCCGCCGGTGGCCACACTCGTCCCGTCCGCACTCACGGTGAGCCCGTAGACGTCGCCGTCGTGGCGGCCCAGCACCCGAGGCTCGGCCGGTGTGGCCAGGTTCCAGACCTGTACCGTGCCGTCCTCGCCGCCGCTGACCACCCGCTGCCCATCAGGAGTGAACGCGGCGGACCAGGTGGCTTTCGCGTGGCCCCGCAGAATCAGATGATCGCTGCCGGGGTCCCAGATCCGTAGCGTGCCATCATCGGCCGCGCTCACCAGCCGGGATCCATCCGGACTGAACGCCAACGCCCAGACCCGGTTGGTGTGGCCGCGCAGCACCAACGGGTCACCAGTGCCGTTGGCGTTCCAGATCCGTACGGTCAGATCGTCACTGGTGGTCGCGATCCAATGCTCGTCCGGGCTCAGCGCAAGCCCTTCCACCGTGCCCTCATGCCCACGCAGCACCACCGGGGCCGCCGGACCGGTCAGCGGCCACACCCACGCCGTACCGTCGGCGCTGGAGCAGGCCAGGCGGTTGCCGTCCTGACTGAACACCAAGGTCCTGGTGCCCTCGCGCGGCCCGGTGAGAATCGTTCGGGTGGATCGCGCGGCCAGATCCCAGAGTCGCACCGTCGCGTCGTGGCCGCTACTGGCCAACTGGCGCCCGTCGGGACTGAAGGCCACACCGACCGCGACCTTCCTGTGCCCACGCAGCACCACCGGTCGGTCGCCGCCGCGGGCATCCCAGACCCGAACGGTGGTGTCCTCGCCAGCACTGGCGACCAACCGTCCGTCGGGGCTGAAGGCCACTCCCCAGACCGGGCCCTCGTGCCCGCGTAGGACGACGGGCCCAGCGGTGCCATCGACCTGCCAGATCCGGACGGTGCCGTCTGAGCCGGCGGTGACCAGTCGCTTCCCGTCCGGGCTGAACATCGGGCTCCAGACCTGTCCCTCGGACGCACCGGTGAGAGCCAGACCCGGCCCGGAAACACCGTGCCCGGCCCAGGTCCAGACCCGCACCTCCCCATCCGTCCCGGTGGCCGCCACCCGCTGTCCGTCCGGACTGAACGCCACGCCCAGGGCCTTCTTGCTGCTCATCGGCACAACCGCCTGCAGCCGGTCATCGACGACGGCCTGGCGGAGCACCATCTCCGCACCGACAGTCGGGCGCGTGGTCAGAGCGCGTCTGGCGAGGCGCTGCGCCTGCTGCGGATCGATCTGCAGTTGGTTGTTGGCCTCGACCGTCAGCTGCCGGGAAACAGCGAGGTCTCGTTCGGCGGCCGCCCGGTTCGCTTGCACCAGCGCCACTGCCGCGAGGACGCTCACCACGACAACGGTTGCCGCGAGTCCGGTCAACGCCACGCTGGTCCGCCGCCGTCGGGCTGCCCGGCGCCGGCTCTCTCGTGCACGGCTGGTCTCCAGAAAGTCCCGTTCCAGGTCACTGAGGTCCATCACCTGGTGCGTTCCCCAGAGCGCCAACTGGACCCCCCGATACAGGAATCCGTCCACGCGGTCGTGCCGATCCCACTCGGCGGCAGCCTCCGTCAGCCTGCGGTGGGAGCGCAACAGCTCCCGATCTTCGGTCAGCCAGCGACGCAGGCGGGGCCACTCCTGGATCAGAGCCTCGTGGGCCACCATGACGCCCTTCTCGTCCGCCGTGACCAGCCGCGCGGCCGTCAACCTGCCCAACACCCCAGCCGCGGCCAATGGGTCTACCCCGCCCACCAACTCGGCGAGGGGTGCCCGGCGTCGGGTGTCCTCGGTGCCGTCACCGAGGGCGGTCAGGCGCAGGAAGATGTCCCGTGCCAGCCTCCGCTGCCCCTCATCGAACTGCGCGTACACCCCTTCGGCGGTACGCGTGATGGCGCCATTCACGCCGCCCGACTCGCGGTAGTGGGCCAGTGTCATCCGCCTGCCCTGCCGCAGACGCGACGTCTCCAACAGTGCGTGGGACAGCAGCGGCAGCGCACTCGTCTGACCGCCAACGTCCGCCACGGCCATCTCCACCAACGCCGGATCCACCAGCAACCCGGCGCGCTCGGCGGGGCCGGTGATCGTTCGACGCAGATCCTCTTCATCCATCGGGCCGATCAGCAGCTGGTGCTCATGGAGAGCGGCCACCAAGGCCGGATAGGCGGCACACCGACCATAGAAGTCGGCTCGCACTCCCAGCACCACGCGGACCCTGGGGACCTCCGTCGCGGCGAGCAGCGCGGCAATGAACCCCGACCGCTCCTCCTCGTCGCGGCAGAGCGTGAAGAGCTCCTCGAACTGGTCCACCACGATGAGCAGGTTCGCCACCGATGGACGGGCATCAAGAATGTGCTCGATCGTCCCGCGGATGGTCGTCGGGTCATCGGCCAGTTGGCGCTGGACCGCGTCACGAGCCAGGTCCAGTTCACTGACGAGCTGGAACGCGAGTTCTTCGACTGGATGTTCACCGGGCGTCATCAGCACCGTGGCCCAGGCCGGCTGTCCCTTGACCGGATTCTCGGCCACGGCCGCTATCAGGCCCGCTCGTAGCAGGGATGACTTGCCCGCACCGGACGGGGCGAAAACCGCGACGAACCGGAGGCGGGTGAGCATTTCACAGAGCTGGGCCACCATGCGCTCGCGTCCGAAGAACCATTCCGAGTCCGCCGGCTGGAACGCCGCCATTCCCCAGTACGGCCCGCGGCTGGCCTCCGTCGTCTCGGCGGAGGTCATGCCTGCGACCAGGCTGTGCCACCGTTCGGTCCATTCGGCCAGATCGCCGTCACAGGCGGCGACGTACGCCAGTGTCACCTGAAGGCTTGGCACGGTCTCGCCGCTGGCCGCCTTCGCCAGGGTGGTCACCGAGAAGTGCGCGCGCCGGGCCAGCTGACGGTACGTCGGCGCCCCCGCCTTTGTCCGCAGCTGACGCAGGTCGAGCGCGAACCTCTCCAGCTCCCCTGCCTCCGGGTCGAGCGGCCGCTCAGGTCTTCCCACGTTGTCCCCCGTCGCAGAGTTGTTTGTCAGCCTCACGACATGATTGGCAAACAATCCATAGGCGACTATATCTAGTTCCGTGAACGCCGATCGGCGAGTGTCGGATAGCAGCCACAGCGCAACCAGGCGTGCGGCCACGTTCGATGACCCAACGCGATCGACGACACAAAGGAAGGACGGAAGGGACGTGTGACGCGCGCCAGAAACGGTATCGGCGTTGCTACCCGCAGCACTGATGACCGTTCTGGAATCGGGGGGCGTCACGCGATCCTGAATCGACGAGGGGGTATTCGATTACGAGCATGTTATCGAGGCAACGCCCATCGCTGAAGCGTCAATAGCCCAGGAAAGGTAGACATGAAAATCACCCCTAGCGCGGTTGAATACCGCCCGTCGGGACCCCGGCTCTCGATGCGGCATCGATTCGCGGCCGTCGCGATCGCCGTCGGTCTACTCGTGCCGCTGGTGGGCTCTCCGGCGTCCGCCGCACCCGCCGACGCCCGGTCGCACACCGCGACGAGCAGCGGTCTGACCGAGGTCGGATTCGGAACCCAGGCCTGGAGTGACTGCCCGGCCGGCTACGCCTGCCTGTGGACCGGCCTCAATGCGACGGGAACCATGTACGTCCCGGCCTCCTGTGGGACCTTCCTGAATCTGCCGTCTGGTGTGAACAACAACATCGAGTCGGCGAAGAACCGGGGCGGCGGGACCGTCAGGCTCTTCGACAACGGCAGTGGAACGGGGACACCGCTGCAATCGATTTGGAACAACAGCGCGAACGTCAATCTGGCGACCAGCGCACGTAACAAGGCCAGCTCACTGCGCATCGACTGCTAGGACCGCGTAGACGATGGGGCGGCGACGAAATCCGTCGCCGCCCCGTCGGCGTGCGGTGGTGCTCAGGTGGCGGGGTCTGCGACGCCCGCCACGAGTCACTGTCATTTGCAGCGGGCCACGGCCAGACAGTCGTCGCGGCACCTCGGCCAGCTCCCGACGAACCGGGTGGGTCACTGCTCCACGGCGTGGTAGAGCCGGCTCACGGTCTCGGCCACGCAGACGGGCTTGCCGCCGCTGTCGCTCTCCACGGTGACCGTCACGACCAGCTGCACACCGCCGCTGACCGGCGACACATCGGCGATGGTGGCGGTGGCGCGTACGGCGGCGCCGACCCGGAGCGGCGCGGGGAAGCGCACCCGGTTCAGCCCGTAGTTGACCCCCATCGCCACCCCCTCGACCCGGTAGAGCCCGCTCGCCAACGCCGGCAACAGCGACAGGGTGAGGTACCCGTGCGCGATCGTGCCCCCGAATGGCCCCGCCGCGGCTCGGACCGGGTCGAGATGGATCCACTGGTGATCGTCCGTGGCGTCGGCGAAGAGGTCGACGCGGCTCTGCTCGATGCGCTGCCACGGACCGGGCCCGAGGCTCTCACCGGTCGCGGCGGCCAACTCCTCGAACGAGGTGAACACTCTCATGGCAGGTCTCCCCTACAGCTGCTAGAAGGCGTTGACGCCGGTGAGCGCGCGTCCGATGAGAAGTTGCTGGATCTGACTGGTGCCCTCGTAGAGCGTGGCCACCCGGGCGTCGCGCAGGTACTTGCCGACCGGATACTCGTCGATGTAGCCGTACCCACCGAACACCTGGACCGCGTTGTTGGCCGCGCGGACGGCGGCCTCGCTGGCGAAGAGCTTGGCCGTCGACGCCTCGGTGGCGAACGGCTGGTCGCGGTCGATCAGGTCGGCCACCTGCCACACCAGCAGCCGGGCGGCGGCGGTGTCCACCGCGATGGCGGCGAGCAGTTGTTGGACGAGCTGGTGCCCGGCGATCGGCTTGCCGAACTGGGTCCGCTGTCCGGCGTAACCGACCGCCGCGTCGAGGCAGCCCTGGGCGATGCCGACACACCCGGCGGCCACCGACATCCGACCCTTGGCGAGGGTGGCCAGGGCCAACCGGAACCCGGTGCCCTCGGCGCCGAGGCGGGCCGTGTCGGGCACGCGTACCTCGTCGAAGCCCAGCTCGCCGGTGGCCTGACCACGTAGGCCGAGCTTGCCGTGGATCTCCCGCCGGGTCAGCCCCGGGCTGTCGGTGGGCACCAGGAACGCGGTGATTCCTCGGTGCCCGGGGCCGCCGGTGCGGGCGAAGACCAGCGCGACGTCGGCGGTGGTGCCGTTGGTGATGAACGTCTTCGTGCCGGTGAGCAGCCAGTCGGTGCCGTCGCGGACCGCACGGGTGCGCAGGGCGGCCGCGTCCGAGCCGCTGTCCGGCTCGGTGAGCGCGAAGCAGCCGAGTGCGCTGCCGGCGCAGAGCCTCGGCAGCCACTCGGCCCGCTGTTCGGCACTGCCGTGCGCGGCGATCGACTTCGCGACCAGGCCGAGGGAGACCGAGACGATGCCCCGCACCGCCGAGTCTCCCCGGCCCAGCTCCTCCAGGACCAGGCAGTACGCGAGGTGGTCGCCACCGGAACCGCCGTCGGCCTCGGCGATGGTCAGCCCCAGGAAGCCCAGGTCACCGAGCATGCCGACGATGGCGGGGTCGACCGATTCGCGGCGATCCCAGGCGGCCGCGTGCGGCAGTAGCTCGCGGTCGGCGAACTCGGCGGCCAGCTGGCGGACCGCCGCCTGCTCGGCGGAGAGGGTGAGGTCCATGACGCTCAAACTAGCGGTGATAGTTAAACGCGTCCAGACCGGACGGTCACCGGTCGGAGGCCAGACCGACGTGCCGTTCGGCGGTGAACGCGCGGGCCAGCTCGGTCCGCGAACGGATGCCCAGCCGGTGGAACACGTTGCGCAGGTGATGGTCGACCGTACGGGTGGAGAGGAACATCCGGGCGGCGATCTCCCGGTTGGTGGCGCCCTCGGCGACCAACTCGGCGATCCGCAGTTGCTGGCCGGTCAGCAACCGCGCCGCGGGCAGGTCCGGCGGACCGATCGACTCCCCGGCCGCCCGCAGCTCCGTGGTGGCCTGCTCGGCCCAGCACTCCACCCCGAGCAGGCTGAACATCTCGCGGGCCTGGTGCAGGTGCGTCCGCGCGTCGCGAGGGCGTCGACTGCGGCGCAACTCCTGGCCGAAGAGCAGTTCGGTCCGGGCCCGCTCGAACGTGCCGGCCTCCGTCGGGTGCAGGCGCAGCGCCGCCTGGAAGTCCCGTTCCGCCTCTGCCCCGCCCCGGGGGGCGAGCAGCGCGTGGCACCGCGCGGAGAGTGCCCGGCGCAGCGGGCTCGCGGTGCTGCTGGCCCACCTGTCGAACGCGGCGAGCGCGGCCGTCGCCGCCGGTCGGTGCGCCAGGTGCGCCGCCGCCTCCACCAGGTACGGGGTGGCCATCACCTGCACGAGGACCTGACCTCTACCCGTGCCGATCCGGGCCAGCGACGCCAGCCGGTCGGCGGCCTCGGCGTGCCGGCCGTCGACCAGATCGAGCACCGCCAGGGCCCACGCGGCGAACGCGTGCGGACGGCTGCCCGGCGTCGGCGACTCGCCGATCTCGCGGATCCGCCGCAGGCTGGTGTCGCGGTCGCCCCGGATCGCGGCGAGAACGGCGAGCATGCCCAGATGGACGTTGGCGCAGTTGACCTGGCCGGTGGCACGGGCGACGCGCAGCCCGTCGCGGGAGGTCTCCGCCGCCGCCTCGTGTCGACCCAGCCAGTACTCGGCGACCGCCCGGAGCTCCAACGCCCGCGACAGCATGGACAGCTCGCCGCGTTCCCGGGCCAGCTCGACGGCACGCTCGGCGAGCCGGTGGGCCGCGCCGTCCACGGCCACCAGCAGTCCGGCCGCCGCGGCACAGCTGAGCGCGGTCGGGGTCAACGCCCAACCGGTCAGCCGGCCGCCCAGCACCACGGCGCGGCGCAGCGCGGGCCCGGCTCGTTCGTGGTCACCCCGCAGGGTCGCCGCCACCCCGGCGATCAGACAGCCCATGACCTCCAGGGCAGGTGGGTCGTCCGGGCGCCGTAAGGCCGACGCCCGGCGGCCGACCTCGGCGTAGCGGTGCTGGTCGCCGGTGAAGCAGACCACCTCGCCGGCCCGCACTAGCCCGGCCAACGCCAGGGCGCGGTCGGTGCTGGCCACCGCCGCAGCGGAGGCCAGCAGCATGACCGACGCACTCGACGCGGTACCGCAGCGCAGCTCCAGCTCACCGCGGAGCAGGTCGGCGCGTCCTCGGACGACCGGGTCGGCAGTGACGGCGCGGAGGCGGTCGAGCAGCAGCCGGGCCTCGTCGGGTTGTCCGCCGGCCCAGGCGTACCGGGCGGCGGTCAGCAGGCGAGCGGCGGCCAGCGTCGGATGGTCGCTCAGCTCGGCGGACCACCGTAGGGCCACCGAGGCGGCGGCCCAGCCGTCGGGTCCACCGACCGCCGCCTGCTCCAGCTCGGCGGCGAGGACCGGATCGGCTCCCGCCGTGGCGGCGGCGAGGTGCATCGCCCGGCGCAGCCGCTGCCCGTCCGCGACCAGCACCTCGGCGAGCAGTCGGTGCGCCGCGCGGCGCACCGCGAGCGGCGCGCTGGCCGCGATCATCGCGCGTACCAGCGGCTGCGGGAAGGTGACGCCGCGTTGCTCGACGCGGACCAGGCCGGCGACCTCCGCCGGGGCGAGGGCCTCGACCTCGGCGCCGGCGGCCGCCGCGGCGCGGATCAGGGTGCCCGGCTCGCCGTCCTCGTCGAGCGCGGCGAGCAGCAGCACCCGTCGGGTCTCCGGTGGCAGCCGGTCCAGCCGGGCGCGGTACGCGCGACCCAGCGCGCCGTCCGCCGGCGGCGCCACGGGCAACGACTCCTCCCCCCGCCACTGCCCCGCGGTGAGCATGTCGGCGAGGTCCACCAGGGCCTGCGGGTTGCCGCCGCCGATCGTGGCCAACGCGGTCAGGGCCGACGCGGCGGGTCGGTCGGGGAGCCGCTCGACGCCCTCGCGTTCGATCAGTCGGTCGAGCCGGTCGGTGAGGACGGCGGTGCTCTCGGGCTCGGTCAGCGGACGCAGTCGGTGTGCCGGTATCCCGTCGAGGTTGGCGGTGACGTCCGCGGTGAGCAGGACGGCGAGCGGCAGGTGCCGCAGTCGGCGGGCCACGAACGCCAGCACCTGCGCGGTCTGCGGGTCACCTCGGTCGATGTCGTCCATGGTGGCGAGCAACGGCCGGTCCCGGGCGGCGGCGGCGAGCAGCCCGAGCACCGCCATCGACAGGGTCAGTTGCCGGTCGGCCGGGCAGCCCTCCCCGGCCAGCGCGCGGCGCAGCAACTGGCGCTGATCGGTGGGCAGGGCGGCGGCCCGGTCGAGCACCGGGTCGACCAGTCGTTGCAGGCCGGCGTACGGCAGGGCGGCCTCCTCGGCGAGCCCGCTGCCGACGAGCACGGCGCAGCCCTCGGCGTGCCGGTGGGCGTAGCCGACCAGCGCCGTCCGGCCCGATCCGGGCTCTCCGCGCACCAGCAGGGCACCGCCGGCGTTGGTCATGCCGTCGAGCAGGCTCCGGACAGCCCGGCACTCGTCGTCCCGGCCACGCAGCACGGTTAGTTGCACTCTTGATGCAGTAACCATGCCTGCCAGTGTTACCCATCGGAAACCGAATGGAAAGAGTCGGCGATATCGGGCCGGGCCGGAATCAGTCGGGCGCGACCTCGGCCAGCAGGGCGCCCACGGTGCGGGACATCACCGCGCGGGCCTGGTCCACGCCCAACCCGAGCCCGTAGCGCAGCATCGACCAGGCCTGCCACATGCTCGCCGCCACCAGGGCGTTGAGCAACTGCTCCCGTCCCGACCCGGCTGCGGCCAGCTCGACGGCGAAGAGCTCCTCGACCTCGTCGCGGACCCGTTCGATGTGCTTGAGACGGTTGCGGTGCAGCTGCTCGGAGACCGGCTCCCGCATCTGGGCGGCCCGCGCGGAGGGCGCGATGAGCTGCAGCAGCCGAGCCCGCTGCCGGCAGTACGCGTCGACCCGCTTCGCCAACGGCAGCCCGGCTGAGATCGGCCGGTAGGCGGCGTCCTGCTGGCGGAGTACCTCCGCGCCGCTGGCCTCGAAGAGCGTCTCCATGTCCTTGAAGTTGGTCCAGAGGGTGCGCAGCGAAATGCCGGCCCGTTCGGCGATGCGTTCCCCGGTCGGGCGCAGGTCGCCCTCGGAGATGAGCGCGAGGTGCGCCTCGACGATGGCCGCGCGGGTCCGCTCGGCGCGGGCGGTGCGCCCGTCGACCCGGCCCGCCACATCGACCCCGTCCATCCGCCCCCGCCCCCTCACCGCCATGGCGTCCGCCGACGCACCGCCGAGTCTAGACAGGCGTTGATCAGCGGCATCGGACGCTCCGCCGACGTCGTCATCCGGCTCGGCCGGTCAGCGAGACGCCGCCGTCACAGACGATGGTCTGCCCGGTGATCCAGCCGGCGTCGTCGGAGGCCAGGAAGGCGACCGCGCCCGCCACGTCCGACGGCAGGCCGAGGCGCCCGAGCGGGTACCGCGCGGCGACCTCGGCCTCCCGCCCCTCGTAGAGGGCGGCGGCGAAGCGGGTCTTCACCACGCCGGGGGCGACCGCGTTGACCCGCACCGTGGGCCCCAGCTCCACGGCGAGGCTGGCGGTGAGGTGGTTGAGCGCGGCCTTGCTGACCCCGTAGCAGGCGATGCCGGGTGACGGGCCAAGCCCGGCGATCGACGACACGTTGACGACGCTGCCGCCGCGCTCGGTCATGCCGGCGGCGCAGACCTCCTGCACCCAGCCGAGCGCGGCGACCACGTTCACGTCGAGGACCTTGCGGGCGGCGGTCAGGTCCAGCTCGACCAGAGGGCCGTGCACCGGGTTGATGCCGGTGTTGTTGACCAGCAGGTCCACCGGCCCGAACGTCGCGCCCACCTGGCGCACCGCGGCGGCCCGGTGCGCGGGATCGTCGGCCCGGCCCGCCACCGCCAGGGCGTGTGCCGGCCCGCCGAGGGTGGCGACCGCCTCGGCCAGCCCCTCGGGGCGGCGGGCGGTCAGACCCACTCGCGCGCCCTCGGCGACGAGGCGTTGGGCGATGGCGAGACCGATGCCCCGACTGGCGCCGGTGACGATGGCGACCCGGTCCGCGAGTCGGCCCGAATATGCATTCACGGTGCAGATAGTAGGAGCGTCGATCGGTATCGGTCAACGCCTCCGACGATCGGCCGGCAGGCCGCGCCAGCAGCCCGCGCGCACTCGTCCGACCGGGCGTGGTCACGCGGAACCACGCCCGGTCGGACGTCGGGGCTACGGGGCCTCAGGAGACGGTCGGCACCCCGTTCGCCGGCGGCGCGGCCGGGGTGGCTGTGTACTCGTTGACCGGCCCGTCCGCCTCGTCCGTCTCGTACGCCGGCCCGAAGTAGCTCTGCACTCCCCCGCTCACCCGGCTCAGCCGCTGGCCGCCGTACCCGGAGTGGTCCTTGGCGGAGAAGCGCAGCGGCACCAGTCCCGGGCCCTGGAAGCCGCCCTTCTGTACGGCGTCCAGCACCTTCTCCCGGGTGAGGTCCTTGCCGGCCGCGAGCAGCGTCTGCACGAAGAGGTAGCCGACCGACATGCCGTAGACGGTGTTGCCGTCGAAGGGCGCGTCGCCGTTGTGCTCCTTGTTGACCTTCGTGAAGAGCTGGACCCACGGGTTCGCGGTATCGTTCTGCATCGGCAGGTAATTGGTACCGACCATGCCCTCCAGCAGCGGTGCGGCGGCGCCGAGCTGCTTGGCCAGGGTCGGGTGGTCGGCACCGACGTTGGAGACCAGCCACTGCGGCTTGAAGCCCAACCGTGCCGCGGTGCCGATGGAGAGCGCGGTGAAGCCGGGCACGGTGGCCAGCACGACGACCTGGCAACCGGCCGCCTTGAACGCCCCGATCTGCGGCGCCACATTGGTGTTGCTGGTGACGTACGTCTGCTTGACGGCCACGGCACCGGCCCCGAGCACCTTCTCCACGCCGGCCAGGCTGTCCCGGCCGAAGTCGTCGTCCTGACCGAGGAAGCAGACCTTCTGCCCGGCCAGGTCCCGCTTCGCGTAGTTGGCGAGGATCTTGCCCTCGACCGTGTAGTCCGGGTTGAACCCGAACGTGCCCGGATACTTGTCCGGCTGGTCCCAGCTGCGGCTGCCGGAGGCGACGAAGAGGTCGGGCACCCGGTTGCTCTTGAGGAAGTCGAGCACACCGGTGTGCGTCGGCGTGCCCAGACCATTGAGGATGGCGAAGACCTTGTCCTGCAGGACGAGCTGACGGACCACCTGCTGGGTGTTCGCCGGGTTGTAGCCGTCGTCCATGATCTTGTAGGTGATCTTGCGGCCGTGCACTCCGCCGTTGGCGTTGACGTAGTCGAAGTACGCCTTCGTCGCCGGGGCGATTTTCGAGTAGCCGGCCGAGGCCGGCCCGGTCAGCGGCATGTGGGTGCCGACGACGATCTCGGTGTCGGTGACGCCCGGCACCGACGCCCCGCCGGAGCCGGGGCCGTCGTCGCCGCTACAGCCGGCTGCGGTGATGAGCAGGGCAAGGGTGCTGGCGATCGCGAGGCCGCGATGCGCTTTACGGTGCATGGGAAACACCGACCTTTCTCGGTCCGGTTGTCTGTGGGAACGGTGTGGTGGTGGGGCGCCCGGCCGAGGCCGGACCGAGGACAGCTCAGGAACGCCGGGTCGGCCGCCTGGCCAGCAACGCCCGGCCGAGACGCGACAGCAGACCCTGGACACCGCCGGGGGCGGCGATCATGACGACGATCAGGGTGAGTCCGAAGATCGCCAGGGGGAGGTTGCCCTCCAGCCGCTGCGCCAGCGCGGGCGAGAGCGTGAGCATCTCGGTCACCGAGTGGGTCAGATCGGGCAGGGCGACCAGCAGGACGGCCCCCCACAGCGCGCCGGTCAGTCGACCCAGGCCACCGATCACCACGGCCATCAGCAGGAACAGCGACAGGGTCAGCGAGAACGCCCCCGGTGAGACGCTCTGCGCGAGCACCGCCAGCAGCGCGCCGCCGAGCCCGGCGGTGGCGGCGCTGACCACGAACGCGAGGACCTGGGTGCGGGCCACGTGGATGCCGGCGAGGCGGGCGGCCACCTCGTCGTCGCGGACCGCCCGGAAGGTACGCCCGTACCGGCTGCGGATCAGGTTCGCCAGCAGCAGCAGGGCGAGCAGGGTGGCCGCGCCGGTGACCCAGAGCTGCCACCGCTCGTAGGGAAAGTACGGGCCGAGCGACAGCGGCGGCGGCTCCACCGGCACCGACAGCCCCTGCTCGCCGTTGAAGACGCCGTCGAAGGTGACGGCCAACGCCGGCACCACCACGGCCACCGCGAGGGTGACCCCGGCCAGGTAGGGGCCGCGCAGCCGGGCCGCGGCCACACCGACCACCGCGCCGACCGCGACGGTGCTGAGGATCGCCGCACCGAGCGAGAGCGGCAGCAACCAGCCACCGGTCATGCCCCGGTCGGCGAACGCGGTCTGGCACAACGCCACGGTGTACGCCCCGGTGGCCATCAGCGCGCCGTGCCCGAGCGACAGTTGCCCGTTGAGCCCGGTGAGGACGGTCAGGCCGGCGGTCGCGCAGAGGTAGGCGGCCACGGTGGCGAGCTGGAAGTTGCGGAACGGCTCGACGGCGTAGCTGAGCATCACCAGCAGCAATCCGGCGGCCAGCACAACCGCGAGGTGACGCAGCAGGGTGGAGCCGCGTCGCCGGTCGACCGGTCGGCCGCCCGGGTCGTCGAGCTGGTGTGTCGGCGGCAGGGCCGCCCTCGTGGCGCTCACACCCGCCTCGCCGCGACCGGGGCGAACAGCCCACCGGGCCGGACCAGCAGCACCGCCAGCAACAGGACCAGCACCGCGAGCGGGGTGAGGTCACTGCCGGCGTAGCCGCTCACGTAGGAGAGCAGCAAACCCACCACCAGACCACCGACCACCGCCCCCGGTGGACTGTCCAGCCCGCCGACCACCGCCGCGGTGAACGCCGAGACGAACACCAGGTCCATCGCGTGCGGGTGCAGGCCCAACTCGGTCGGCAGGACCAGCATGGCGGCCAGCGCGCCCACCCCGGAGGCGAGCGCCCAGCCGAGGGTCAGCATGCCACCGACGTTGACCCCGAGCAGCCGGGAGACCTCCGGAGCGAAGGCCGCCGCGCGCATCCGCAACCCCACCGGGGTACGCGCGAACAGCCAGGCCAGGCCACTCACCACCACGCCGATCGTGGCGAAGACGAACAGGTCGTACGGGGACAGCACGGCGACCCCGCCCACGGTGAGGGCGGACCGGCTGAAGGGGGCCTCGGCGGGGCGGAACTCGCTGCCGTACACCATGCCCAGCACAGCCTGGATCAGCAGCACCAGCCCGAGCGCGACGATCACCGGGTTGAGCGGTGAGGCGTGATCGACGTGCCGCATCACCACGCGGTCCACCAGCGCACCGAGCAGCAGGCCGGCGACGATCGCGACCACGAAGCCCAGCCAGTAGGAGCCCGTCGCGGCGCTGACGGTGTAGGCGACGTACGCGGCGGCGACGGCCATCGCCCCCTGGGCGAAGTTGACGACCCGCGCCGCCCGCCAGATGAGCACCAGGGCCAGTGCGAACGCGGCGTACACCGCGCCCCGGGACAGGCCGTCGACGGTGAGGAAGACGAAGCGGTCCAACAGTTCTCCCTCCGGGGGACGAGGTGGTGGTCAGAAACCGAGGTATGCGTGGCGCAGGTCGACGTCGTCGCGAAGCTGCACCGCCGGGGCGGCGATCACCACCCGACCCAGGGACATCACGACGCCCTGGTCGGCGACGGCGAGCGCGCTGCGCACGTTCTGCTCGACCAGCAGGACGGTCAGGCCGGTGCGGTCGCGCAGTTGCCGCAGCAGGGCCATGGTCCGGGCGACCACCCGTGGCGCCAGGCCGAGCGACGGCTCGTCCAGCAGCAGCAGACGGGGTCGGCCGACCAGGGCCCGACCGAGCGCGAGCATCTGCCGCTCACCACCGGAGAGCTGGTGACCGAGGTGCCGGCGGCGTCGGGCCAGCGGCTCGAAGAGCTGGTAGACCTCGTCGAGGGCCCGCCCCGCGTCGGCCCGGTCGCGCCGCCACAACCCGCCCAGCCGCAGGTTCTCGTCGACGGTCAGCTCGCTGATCACGCCCCGGCCCTCCGGGACGTGCGCCATGCCGCGTTGGACGAGCTGCTCCACCGGCGTACCGCGAAGGTCCTCCCCGGCCAGCAGGACCTGTCCGGCGGCCGGGCGGATCATGCCGGAGAGCGCGCGCAGGAGGGTGGTCTTGCCGGCGCCGTTGGCGCCGACCACCGCGGCGATCGTGCCAGCAGGGACGGTGAGGTCGATGGCCCGCAGCACGGGCGCGGCACCGTAACCGGCGACCAACCCCCGCACCACGAGCAGGTCGGTGCTGGTCATGGGGAGACCTCTTCCTCGACGGTGGCACCGAGGTACGCGTCGGTGACCGCGGGGTCGTCGCGGATCTCGTCCGGGGTGCCGGCGGCGATGACCCGGCCGAAGTCGAGCACCACGAGCTCGTCGCAGACGGCCATCACCAGGTCCATGTGGTGCTCGACCAGGAGCACGGCACAGGGGTCGGTGTCCCGCCGGGGCAGTTGCCGGACCAGCTCCGCCAGCTCGGCGATGTCGTCGGCGCCGAGGCCACCGGCGGGCTCGTCGAGCAGGAGGAGTCGGGGCCGGGCGGCGAGCGCACGGGCCAGGGCGACCCGCTGACGTACGGCGAAGGGCAGGGTGGTCGGCGCGGCCTCGGCGTGCCCGGCGATGCCCAGCTCGTCGAGGACGGCCAGGGCGTCCCCGCGGAGCCGGCGCTCGTCGCGGTCGCTGGCCGGCAGCCCGAGCAACGCAGGGACGAAGCCGGCACGGGCGGTGTGCGACGCCCCGGTCATCACGTTCTCCAGCACGCTCAGCCCGGCGAAGAGCCCGGTGCCCTGCAGGGTCCGGGCGATGCCGAGCCGGGTCAGCCGGTGCGGCCGTGGTCGCAGCGGCCGGCCGTCGAGGGTGAGTGAACCCGTCTCCGGTGCGACGAAGCCGCAGATCACGTTGAAGAGCGTGGTCTTGCCGGCGCCGTTGGGCCCGATGACGCCCACCACCTGGTTGGGTGGCACCCGCAGGGAGACGTCGTCGAGGGCGGTGAGGCCGCCGAAACGGACGCCGATGTGGTGCAGTTCGAGGCCGCGCTCCATCACCCATCCCTCTGTCGTGGCGGGTGTTTATTTACACTCGCAGTGTACGTTTCTCGGGTTTGGCGTCAAGACCTTCAATGCCGCAGCGCGCACGTGGACGGGGCGGCCGCCAGCGGCGACCGCCCCGTAACCGCCGTCAGGCGCTGGGACAGGTGTTGCGGTACTCCTCGATCTGCGATCCGCTCGGGCCGGGGCAGAGGAACTGCTCGTAGCGGGTGTCGTCGTCGACGAACCGCTTCAGCCAGGCCACCATCTGCCGCGCGGTCGGCGTGTTGGTGGTCTGCGGGAAGAAGTGGCTCGCCCCGTTCAGCTCCAGGTACGCCTTCTCGGCGGAGGCCGGGATGCTGTTGTAGAAGGGCACGGAGTGCGTTGCGACCGGCGCGACGGTGTCGCTCTCGCCGCCGATGATCAGCGTGGGCACCCGCAGTTCGGACCAGCTCTTGTCGGTGTTCCACGGCGCCAGCGGCACCGCGGCCTGCAACGAGGGTCGCGACGAGGCCGCCTCCAGGGTGCCACCGCCACCCATCGAGTGGCCGGCCACCGCGAGCCGGCTGCTGTCGATCCGGGTACGCACCGAACTGCGCTGGGTGAGGTAGTCCAGCGCGGCGAGAAGCTGCCGGCCCCGGCTGTCCGGCTGGTCCAGCCGGGTGTTGGTCTCGATGCCGATCACCACGAAGCCGTGCGAGGCGATGCGCGGTCCGAGCCAGCTGATGCTGGACCAGGCGGCGGTGTAACCGGGCGAGATGGCGATGGCGCCGAAGGTGCCCTCGCTGGTGCTGGTCGGGTAGTAGATGACGCCGCCGCCGAAGCCGGTGACGCTCAGCGAGGACACGCTCTGCGAGGACGTGGCGAACGGGCCGCGGCTGGCCTCCAGGATCGCGGTGGTCGGGTCGGGACCCCGCTCGTACGGGCTCGCGGCCTGGGCGGCGCCGGACGATCCGGCCAGGACGCCGCCGGCGGCCAGGACGGCGGCCAGCGCGAACCGGGTGGCACGGGCTGCGACGGAACGGGGACGGGTGGTGGTTGGTGAGGACACGTCGGGCACTCCCTAAAGTCGAGGGATATCGACGTGTGTCAGTTTTGGCTGCTCCGCCGATCCCGGCATCGGCGAAATCACCAGTCCCGAGGCAGGATGCCGAGACGAGTTGTGTTTCGACCCTCTGACCAGGGGTAGCAGGGCAGGCGCCGGCCCGCACACGCGCCATGGAGAGGTTCATTCAGTGGATTCCAGCAAGCCCGCCGAGGCAGTCAAGAACGCCGTGAAGACCGCCTCAGGAAAGATCGCCGACGCCCTGAGCCCGGATGTCCCCGGTGCGCCGGGGAGCGCGCCACCGCCCCTCGAGGAGCCGACGACGCCGCATGACCCGCTGCCGCCGAAGCCGGAACAGGGTGCGCCGCAGACGCGCACGCCGACCGGCGCGGAGACCGGCGCGCCGACGATCGCGAACGGTCAGCAGGGTGCCTACCTCACGACCGCGAACGGGGCGCGGCTGCGCGACACCGACCACTCGCTCAAGGCCGGCCCGCGTGGCCCGGTGCTCCTGCAGGACCACCACCTACGCGAGAAGATCACGCACTTCGACCACGAACGCATTCCGGAGCGCGTGGTGCACGCCCGGGGCGCCGGCGCGCACGGTGTGTTCACCGCGTACGGCACCGCCGAGGCGGTCACCCGGGCCGGCTTCCTCAAGAAGGGGCGTGAGACCGACGTCTTCGTGCGGTTCTCCACCGTGCTCGGTTCGCGGGGTTCGGCCGACACGGTCCGCGACACCCGTGGCTTCGCCACCAAGTTCTACACCGACGAGGGCACCTTCGACCTGGTCGGCAACAACATCCCGGTCTTCTTCATCCAGGACGCGATCAAGTTCCCGGACATCATCCACGCCGGCAAGCCGCACCCCGACCGGGAGATCCCGCAGGCGCAGAGCGCCCACGACACGTTCTGGGACTTCGTGTCGCTGCACACCGAGGCGCAGCACCACACCATCTGGAACATGTCCGACCGAGGCATTCCGCGTTCGTACCGGACGATGGAGGGCTTCGGCGTGCACACCTTCCGCCTCGTCAACGAGGCCGGGGAGACGGTGCTGGCCAAGTTCCACTGGAAGCCGAAGCTGGGCGTCCACTCGCTGACCTGGGAGGAGGCGCAGCTGATCGGCGGCATCGACCCGGACTTCCACCGTCGCGACCTCTACGACGCCATCGAGGCCGGCGCGTACCCCGAGTGGGAGCTGGGCATCCAGGTCTTTCCGGACACTCCCGAGGAGACCTTCGCCGGCATCGACCTGCTGGACCCGACAAAGATCGTGCCGGAGGAGCTGGCCGAGGTGCAGCCGGTCGGGCGGCTCGTGCTCAACCGGACGCCGACGAACTTCTTCGCCGAGACCGAACAGGTCGCCTTCCACCTCGGTCACCTGCCCCCGGGCATCGACGTCACGAACGACCCGCTGTTGCAGGGCCGACTCTTCTCGTACGTCGACACGCAGCTCACCCGGCTGGGCGGGCCGAACTTCACGCAGATCCCGATCAACCGCCCGCACGCCGCCGTGAACGACATGCTGCGCGACGGCTTCCACCAGCACGCCGTGCACGCGGGTGTCGCGCCGTACCGACCGAACTCGCTCGACGGCGGCAACCCGTTCCCGGCCGGTGACGCCGAGCACGCCTTCGTCGACGTGCCGGTCACTGTCGCGCAGGCACCGAAGGTACGCGCGAACCCGGCCTCGTTCGACGACCACTACAGCCAGGTCCGCCTGTTCTGGCTGAGCATGTCGCCGGTCGAGAAGGAACACATCATCCGGGCGTACACCTTCGAGCTGGGCAAGTGCTACCACCAGGCGATCAAGGAGCGTCAGCTGCAGAGCCTCGCCAACATCGACCCGGTGCTCTGCGAGCAGGTCGCCACCGGCCTGGGCCTGCCCGCGCCGCAGCCGACCGTGCCGCTCCCCGACGTCACGCCCAGCCCGGCGCTGTCGCAGGTCGGTCGGGAGTGGCCGAGCGACGGCCGCACCGTCGGGATCGTCGTCGACCCCGACGGCGACCTGGACGGCGTCGACGAGGTCCGCCAGGCCGTGTTCGACGCCGGCATGGTGCCGCTGCTGATCGCCCCGCACGGCGGCATGGTGGGCGACCTGCCGGTGCAACGCACCTTCGCCACCGGCCGGTCGGTCGAGTTCGACGCGGTCCTGCTGGCCGGAGCGCCGGCACCCGCGCCGGATGCCCTGCCCGCCCGCGACGCCAAGGCAGGCAGTCCGGCCCCGGCCACCGTGGATCCCCGCGTGCTGCTGCTCGTCGAGGAGTGCTGGCGGCACGCCAAGGCGATCGGCGCCTGGGGCGCCGGCGCCACCGTGCTGGAGCAGGCCGGCGTCGCCGGCACCCCGGGCGTCGTGGCGGCGGGCTCGGGCGCCGAGGCGCTGACCTCGGTGCAGCAGTTGATGGCCGCGCACCGGGTGTGGGAACGGTTCCCCGCCTCGGTCGCCTGACCGTAGTCGATCAGTGACGAGGGCTGCCCTCCGCTTCGCCGGGAGGGCAGCCCTCGTCGTCGCCAGCACCGGCCGACCCGGGAGGCGGCATTGCCTTAGGCTGAAGCCTGTGTTGTCCCCTTTGAACAGTCGCGACCCGCAGGAGATCGGCGGGTATCGCCTGCGCGCCCGGCTCGGTGCCGGGGGCATGGGCGAGGTCTACCTCAGCTTCGCGCCGGGAGGACGCCCGCTGGCCATCAAGGTGATACGCCCGGAGTACGCCGATGATCCGGCCTTCCGAGCCAGGTTCGCGCAAGAGGTACGGGCGGCCCAGGAAGTGTCGGGCCGGTACACGGCGCCGCTGCTGGAAGCTGGCCCGGACGCACCCGTGCCCTGGCTGGCGACGGCATACGTGATCGGGCCGACGCTGCTGGACGCCGTTCGCGCGCATGGCCCCCTGCCGCTGCCAACCACGCAGACGCTGATCGCCACGGTCGCCTCCGCGCTGCAGAACATCCACTCCTGCGATGTCATTCACCGGGACCTCTCGCCGGGCAATGTCATCCTCGCCGCCAACGGCCCGACGGTCATCGACTTCGGCGTCGCCCGGGCGACAGACATCGCCAAGAGCCTCATGACGCGCACACCCGTCGGTACGCCCGGCTTCATGGCTCCGGAGGTCGCGCTCGGTCGGGAGGCCGTACCAGCCTCCGACGTCTTCGCCCTCGGCGCGATCGCGTACTTCGCCTCGACCGGCCGGTCGGCCTACGGTGACGGGACACTTACCAGCCAACTCCTGCGGATCACCAACGGCGAGGCGGACTTGACCGGCTGCCCGCAGGAGCTGCGAGGCCTGATCGAGCGGTGCCTGTCGGTCGACCCCACCGCTCGGCCGACCACCGCAGAGGTGATCGCCGAATGCGCCGGCACGCCCAGGCCGGCCGAGGGCTGGTTGCCTCCGGCGTTGACGGCCGACATCGCCGCACGTACGGCGGAGCTGGCTCGCCTCGCGGCCCAACCCGCACCGCTGGCCGAAGTCCAGCCCCGCCGGGCCAGCGTCCGGCGGTGGCTGATCGCCGCCGGAACCACAGCCGTGGTGTTGACGGCGGCGATCCTGGTCACGGTCAAACTGCTCCCCGACCCAACCGACCCTGGAAGGGACCCCGGAGGGCTGGCCGGCTCGTCATCGACGCCGGCTGCTCAGGTCAGCAGCACAGCGGCGGCGTCCAGCCCGCCATCTCCGTCCCCGTCTACGTCTACGTCTGCGTCCCCGTCTGCGACAGCGGACGAGGTCCGGTGGACGGGCGTCATTCGGATCAACGGCGATGGCATCGACATGGACCGGCTTCCTCCCACCGTGGGGGGCACGAACACCGGCGTGATCGATCTGAAACTCGGCCTCACCAACGACGAGGAGTCCACGATCCTCGGGAGCCGCGGCGGATACGAGACCAGCGTCGCGAACCTGCTCAAGGGCACCCAGCCGTCGCCCCGGACCTGCCATGACCAAATCGCGACGGTCGGGACCACCCGTGTCGTGGTCCAGAAGAACTCGATTTTCTGTTTCCAGACCGAAAAGGGCCTGGTGGGCTACGCCACCGTCAAGAACATTAGTGGCGGCTTCACCGCGGGCGACACCGCGACGGCGACGCTGTGGGCCACTACGGAGTTCGCCTGAGTTCGGCATACGCCCTGATCCGACGCACCAGCGAATGGTCGGGCCCCAGCTCCGCCGCAGCCCGGGCCAGCAGCCGGACCAGCGCGAAGGCCGCGAGAGCCTCGCGTCCCTGACCGAACTTGACCTGGATCTCCGTGAACTGGCCGGCCAGCCGGGAGGCGACGGCCTCCGCCGCGACCCGCGCCCCGCCGACACCGGCCAGGGCGTCGCGGACCTCCGCCGCGCCGGGTCGCAGGGCCGGGTCAGCGGCGAGCATGCGATCGACGAGGTCCGCCAGGCCGGGCGGCAGCGCCGGCCGCAGCTGCGCGAGCGATCGGGCGCCCCGTCCGGAGGTCGGGTCCGCCGCGACCGGCATCGACCCGCTGAGCAGCACGTGCAGGATGACGCCGAGCGCGTAGACATCGGAGGGCGGACCGCTGGGGAGTCCGTTGCGCCGCTCCGGCGCCATGTAACCGGGCGTGCCGACCACCGCACCGATCTGGGTCACCCGGGTCATGTTCGGGGCCGCGGCGAGCCCGAAGTCAACGAGCTTGACCTGCTGACGGCCGCGCTCACCGTCCAGCATGATGTTTTCCAGCTTGAGGTCGCGATGCACGATCGGGTCCGCCCGGTCGTGCAGAACCGTCAAAGCGCCGGCCAGCGCGACCCCGTAGCTGGCCGCCTCGTCCACCGGAAGCGGCAGCCGCGGCCTCACGAACGTCAGCAGATCCGGACCGGTGAGCCGTTCCATGACGATGTAATCGTCACCGACGTCGAGAATGTAGACGATGTTGGGGTGCCGGATTCCGGCGAGCACCTTCGCCTCGCGCAGCAACCGGGCAAGGTGAGCAGGCTCTCCCTCATCCCTGACCACCTTGATCGCGACATCCCGATCCATTTTCGTGTCCCGGGCCAGGAACACCTGCCCGAAGCCGCCGGCGCCGATGCGCTCACCAAGGGTGTAGCGATCATCCAGCCGCCGACCGGTCACCGGCGGTCCCGGTGCTGGCGAGTCTGCGCGTCGAACGCCACAGCGGGCGGCTCCGCAGGCGATGGCGGCTCGACGTCAAAGACGTAGTGTCGGCCGCTGACCACCAGCTTGACCCGGTCATGCAGGGCGACCGCATCGCGGAAGTTCCACCGCTCCGGCCGGCCGGGCGTGAGCCTGCGGCCCTTGACGCGCACACCGTGGCTGCTGCGCAGATCGGCGATCGTCAGCGCCTGGCCGTCCCAGCGGATCTCGGCGTGCCGTCGGCTGATCCACTCCAGGAGCGCCGCCGGCACGCGCTGGAGCAACTCCCGGCCGACGATCACCGGCTCTCCCGGCGGCACCTGAAAACGATCGACCACTTTACGGTCCACCGATACCTTGATCTGCAACGGGCGTACGAGCGGGCCGAGGTCGGCCATCGCCTGCCGGTGCGTTGGGCAGCACACCCGACCGTTGCGGTACGCCGGAAGCGGTTGACCATCGGCACGCTCGGCGCCGAAAAGCGGGCACTCCGGCTCGGGGCACAACCAGGCACGCGACAGCGGCGCGCGCCGCAGTTGGCGCTCCCGGTCGTACAGCCCTGCCTCCATCAACAGCTCGTGCTCCTCGGCGCTGGACAGCACACGCTCAGGGTAGATCGGGATCTCCCGCGCGACGACCCGGATGCCGTCGCCATCGGGCTCCATCCCGAGGAAACGGTCGGAGCTGCCCGGGATCCAGGGAAAAGCTCGATGCCTGCCCTTGAAGGTGTCGTGGCTGACGATCCTGGCGCCGGTGACATCAGCGATCTCAACGACGCGATCGTCCGCGTGCTCGCGGGCCTCGACCCAGCCGAGATCAATCCAGCGCTTCAGGGTGCGCCTGTCGGCCGGCGGCAGCAGGTGCTTCGAGCGCCAGAGCGACCAGTCGGTCACGGCGTACACCCGAACGGTCTCGTCCTGCAGGTAGACCTTGAGACCCTTGATCAACGCCGGCAGGCGGCGCAGGTCGGCCTCCCGTTCACTGCAGAGCCCACGCTCGCGCACAACATTGGATAGATCAAGTACGACATCAGTCACGTCCGGGACCGTGGTTAGATGCTCTTCAATCCACACCGCCCACACTGTACGTCTCGCGGCCGCCCGAAACCGGCCCACCGATAGTCCTGCTCAGAGCTGGCGCCGGCAGCGTCGTAGCGGAATCAGCCGATGTCGGCCAACCGGGGCAGCACCTCGTCGCCGAGCCGCTGGGCGAACTCGACCGGGTGCCGATCCGGCGTCACCTGCACCTCGCTCACCCCGAGCGCGGCGTACTCGGACACCTCGGCGAGGAACGCGTCGGTGTCGTCCAGCGGCGCCTGGGAGGCGACCACCGTCTTCTCGATGGTGTCGTAGTCGCGGCCCTCCGCGGCGCAGTGCCCCCGCAGCACATCCAGCTTGCGCGCGACGTCGTCGATGCCGCCGCGGCCGAACAGGTTGCAGGCGTCGGCGTACCGGGCCACCAGCAGCAGGGTCTTCTTCTCACCCCCACCGCCGATCATGATGGGCGGGTGCGGGCGGCTCAACGGCTGCGGCGAGTTGATGGTCTCGGCGAGCTGGTAGTGCTTGCCGTTGAACGGGCCGTCGTCGGCACTCCACATCTGACGGCAGATGCGCAGCGTCTCCTCCAACCGCTCGAACCGCTCGGCCACCGAGACGACCGGCACACCCAGCCCGAGCTGCTCCCGCTCGTACCAGGAGGCGCCGATGCCGAGGCGGGCCCGGCCTCCGGAGAGCACGTCGAGGGTCGTCACGGTCTTGGCGAGCAACCCCGGATAGCGGTACATCACGCCGGTGACCAGCACGCCCAGCGTCATCCGCTGGGTCTTCGCCGCGACGTAGCCCAGCGTGGTGTACGCCTCCAGCATCGGCTCCTCGGCCGCGAACACCGCGTCCATCTGGAAGAAGTGGTCCATCACCGTGAACGACGCGACGCCGGCCTGCTCGGCGGTTGTCGCCGCCTGCGCCAGGGTCGGTGCGATCGCGGCCGGATCGGCCGGGGTCGAGTAGTTCCAGTAGTGCAGCCCGAGCTTCATGTTCGGCACCTCCGCGACGAGCCTAGTGCCGCCGGGGCGGCTCGGCACCGCCTACGAATCAAGCTGAATGTGGCGGACTGGGGTCGTAACCCGGAGGCGCCGAAGTTCGGCCGGTACGGGATGCTGCACGTGCGCCATGGCAGGCGTCGGAACAGCTCCTGATTCGGAGAATCGATGCCCTACCAACGCACTGGCCCTGATCGACAGGATCATGCCGACGCCCCGGCCGGGATTCGGCTGGTCGCCTTCGACCTTGACGGCACCCTCATCCGGGGGCAGACCTGCATGGAGGCCATCGCTGACGCATTCGGGTTCGCCGCTCAGATGTCCGTCTGGGAACAGTCGCGCACTGAACAGGACCTCATCGCGGCGCGCCTCGGCATGTGGGAGTACCTCCAGCACCTGAGCATCGACGACATGGACGCGGTACTCGCCGACATCCCGCTGGCGCCCGGCGCGATCGAGGGCATCACCGCGCTGCACACGGCCGGCATCGCCACGATCATCGCGTCCCTCACCCACGCCCCCAACGTCGCCTATTTCGCCGGCCGCCTCGGCGTCAACGCACACTTCGGCACCGCACCCGACGGAAACGGCGGATACCGCCACGTCTTCCCGGCAACCAAGCCCATCCTGCTCGCCGAATACGCCAACGCCCTCGGCGTTCCCCCCGAGCAAATCGCGGCCGTGGGTGACACCCCAAATGACGTGCCGATGCTTCGCGCAGCCCGAATCTCGATCTACGTCGGCACCACGCTGCCCGACGACTTCACACCAACCTGGCATCTCCCCGCAGCTCCCATCGACGAGATCGCCCGCATCATCCTCAAACACGACGAGGGAGACGCGCCGCCCTCGACCCGATAGGCAGGGGTATTCGCTGCCTCCCCCACGGCCAAGCCGGGGGCTTCTCGGTACCGGATCATGACAATTCGTGGATAGCGTGCGGATATCCGGCTGGCAGCTTCTGGTGAGTGATCCAACTGCTGTCTCGCACCGAGTCCCGGCCCGTCGACGTGGAGTCCGACGCGACGCGCGTCCGATTCCGTCACCGGGCCGGAACCACCCCCGCCGTGGGACGACCCCAGCGGGCCGAGTGGGCCGACGCCGCGAAAGGCGTCTGCATCATCCTCGTCGTCCTGTGGCACGTCGTCGTGAAGGACTACCTCCAGATCGACTGGCACGTCGGCGTACCGGTGCCGGGCTTCTGGGGAACGCTGGGTGAGCAGTTCCTTCCGCTGCGGATGCCGTTGTTCTTCACCATCTCGGGCGTCTTCGCGGCGAACGCCGCCCAGCGGCCATGGCGAGTGGTCGCCCGCAGCCGGATCGCCGGGTTCCTCTACCTGTACGCCGTCTGGCTGCTGATCCACACCGCGGTTCTCGCCGCCGCGCCGGAACTGCCGACCGACCGTGCCACCTCGCCTCTCGGCCTGCTGGAGCAGCTCACCATCACGCCGTCCAACCTCTGGTACCTGTACGCCCTGGCGCTGTACTTCACGATCGCCAAGGCGACCCGTCGGGTGCCCCGGGCGCTGGTCCTGGTCCCCGCCGCCGCGTTGTCCGCCGTCGCCGCCGCCGGCCTGCTCGACACCCCGGGCAACCGCGCCGGTCTTTACCAGAATCTGCTCTTCTTCCTCGCCGGCCTGTACCTGCGTCCGCAGATCCAACAGTGGGCTGGCACCGCCAGCCGCCGCCGGCTGGTGCTGACCTCGGGCACCTATGTCCTGGCGCTCGCCGCGATGGCGGTGACCGGCGCCCAGCAGTGGTTCGGGGTATGGACGGCGGTCTCCGTGGTGGCAGTGATCTTCGGCATAACCGCCGCTGCCCGGGTGGCCCGGTGGTCGGCGCTCAGCAAACCGCTGGCTAGGCTCGGCCGCATCACCCTGCCGATCTACGTCATCCACATGCCGGTCCTGGCCCTGCTGCACCGGCTGTTACTCGTACCGGTTTCCGGCCTGGGTCGGTCCGCTCAGGACCTGATTGTGCTCGGTTATCCGATTCTGCTGACCGGCCTCGTGATCGGCCTGAGCCTGGCCATCCACCGCGGGCTGCTGGCGGTTCGCGCCGGCTGGCTGTTCGCGCTCCCCGGCACGCGTCGGACGGCGGCGGCCGGATGAGCGCCCTCGCCGAGGCCCTGGTCGACCTGGACGCGATCGCCGCGAACGTGCGGACGATCGCGTCGGTCACCGGCACCGGACTGATGGCCGTGGTGAAGGCCGACGGGTTCGGCCACGGCGCAGTCCAGGTGGCCCGGGCCGCGCTCCGCGCCGGCGCCGCCTGGTTGGGGGTGACCTCGACAACCGAGGCGCTGACCCTCCGCGAAGCGGGTGTGACCGCGCCCACGTTGAGCTGGCTGCACGGCCCGGATGACGACTTCGGTATGTTGATCAAGGGTGGCGTCGACGTCGGCGTGTCCACGACGACGCACCTGCACGCCGTCGCCGACGCGGCCCGTCTGCTCGGCGTACCGGCGATGGTGCAGCTCAAGGCGGACACCGGGCTGTCCCGCAACGGGGCCGCCGGGGACGACTGGCCCGAGTTGGTCGGTTGGGCCCGCAAGTACGAACGGGAGGGCGGGATCCGGGTGCGTGGGGTGTGGTCCCACCTCACCGACGCCGACCTGCCGGGCGCCCCGGCGCTCAGCCGGCAGGTGGCGATCTTCGAGGAGGCGTTGCGGACCGCGCGGTCGGCTGGTCTGGATCCCGACCTCGTCCACCTGGCCAACTCGGCGGCCGCGCTCTCCGCACCACGGACCCGCTTCGACCTCTGCCGGATCGGGATCGCCCTCTACGGCGTGGACCCGTTCGGCGCGAGCGGTCCGGGCGAGTTCGGGCTGCACGCCGCGATGACCCTGCGAACGAGAGTGGTCAACGTCAAGCGGGTGCCGGCCGGCACAGGCGTCTCCTACGGCCCGGAGCATGTGACCGGCGCACCGACCACGCTGGCGCTACTGCCGCTGGGCTACGCCGACGGGCTGCCCCGGGCCGCGGGTGGTCGCGCCTCGGTGTGGGTCGCCGGTCGGCGGTGCCCGATCGTCGGGCGCATCGCCATGGACCAGTGCGTGGTCGACGTCGGGGATCTTCCCGTGGCGATCGGCGACCCGGTCGTGGTGTTCGGCCCCGGCGAGGGTGACCAGCGCCCTCCGACGGTCGTCGAGTGGGCCCGTTGGGCCGACACCAACCCACACGAGATCTTGACCGGCATCGGGGCCCGGGTGGCCCGCGAGCACCTCCACGGAAGGGCACGGAATTCATGACAACCCGACTGGCAGTGCTGTACGGCGGGCAGAGCGGCGAACACGAGGTGTCCTGCCGCTCGGCGGCGAGCATCCTCGCCCACCTGGACCGTGAGCGGTACCAGGTCACCGAGGTACTCATCGACCGCGACGGCGGGTGGCACGTCGACGGCCGACCCACACCCCTCCCCGCGGCGTTGCGCGTCCTGCGCGCCCAGGACGTGGTGTTTCCGGCCCTGCACGGCCCGTACGGCGAGGACGGCACCGTGTCGTCGCTGCTGGAATGGCTCGGCGTGCCGTACGTCGGCAACGGCGTCTTCGCCAGCGCCGCCGGCATGGACAAGGGGGTCACCAAGCGGCTCCTGGCGGCGGAGGGCCTGCGGGTCAGCCCGGGCGTGACCCTGCGTCCCGGGGAGGACCTGTCGCCCGAGGACCAGCGTCGACTGGAGCTGCCGGTCTTCGTCAAGCCGGCCCGGGCCGGGTCGAGCCTGGGCGTCGTCAAGGTGAACGAGTGGGCCGGGGTTCCCGCCGCCCTGGAGCAGGCCCGCCAGGTCGACCCGAAGGTGCTCGTCGAGCAGGGGGCGCGGGGGCGCGAGATCGACGTGGCCGTCCTGCAACACCCGGACGGCCGGGTGCAGGCCGGCCCGCCGCTGGAGATCCGGGTGACCGGTGCCGGCTTCTTCGACTACGACGCGAAGTACGACGGCGGGGCGATCTTCCAGATACCCGCCCCGCTCGACGCGGAGACCACGGAGGTGCTGCAGGACCGGGCGATCCGCGCCTTCGAGGCCCTCGACTGCCGCGGGCTGCTGCGGGTCGACTTCTTCCTGCCCACCGAGGGGTCGACAGAGCCCATCGTGAACGAGGTCAACACGTTCCCCGGTTTCACCGCCGCGTCACAGTTCCCGCAGATCTGGCAGCAGGCCGGCATCGAGTTCGCCGCACTGATCGACATCCTGATCGCCGGCGCGTTGGCGGACCAGGACCGGGTTCGCCACAGCGGGTTGCCCCGGGCGGATCGAGCGGTCGACCAGCTGGTGTGAGTCGGCGCCCGGTCACCTGATCGGGCAGGGCCGAGGCCCACGGGAGCCATCCGGCCCGACGATGGTGACGGTGGTGGCGGTGTTCGCCGCGTTGACCTGTGCCGCGGCGGCGACCGTCGTGCAGATGATCTGGTCGGCCCCGTGCGCTGACAACGTCTGCGCGGCGGCGTTCGTCCGCACCGTGAGGTCACCGGACTGACTTCCCTCGGTCACCGTCACCGGGCCGAGCCCGGCCGGAACGTCGCTGGTGAAACCCTGGCCGCGTTCGTTCTCCTGCGGACCGGCCGCGAGCAGCGCGAGCGCGTCGGCGGGCGACGGGTCCATCGCGGCCGGGCGCAGGACCAGCACCAGTTCGCCCTGCGCGAGTAGGTAGAGCCAGGTGCCCTGGGCGGGGCCGCTGATCGGCGGGCGACCGATGATGACGGCGCTGGGTCGTACCCCACAGCCCGCCGCGAGCAGCGTCAGAAGCAGCACGCCGGCGAGCAACGCGCGGCCGGTCCGCCGGCCGATCACTGGGCACCGCCGGTGTCCGCCGTGTCGCGGGGCAGGCGGAGGGTGAACACCGCGCCGCCGTGGGTGCCGTTGCCCGCGACGAGACTTCCCCGTCGCTCGCCGTGGCGGTGCAGGCGCGCGTTCTCCCAGGAGATGGCGAGGCCGAGGCCGCTGCCCTCGGAGCGGGTCCGCGCGGTGTCGGCCTTGTAGAGGCGGTCGAAGACGTGTGGCAACACCTCCGGGTCCAACCCCGGCCCCCGGTCGGCCACCTCGATGGTGACCCAGTCCGGTTCCGCGCTCAGGCGCACCGACACCGGCTCGGCACCGTGCCGGAAGGCGTTGCCGACCAGGTTGGCAACGATGACGTCCAGCCGGCGGGGGTCGAGTCGGGCCACGACGCCGGGTGGCAACTCCGTTCGTACCCGGTCCAGCCACCCGCGGATCCGCAGGGTCGCGGTCACCGCCGCGGCCACGTCCACGTCGTCCAGGGCGAGCCGGGCGGTGCCGGAGTCGAACCTGCTGATCTCGATGAGGTCGTTGACCAGTTGGGTCAGGTTCTGCGTCTCCTGGCTGACCAGCCGGGCGGCCCGGCCCGCATCCCCCGGCAGGTTTTCCGCCTCCTCGTCGAGTACGTCGGTGACCGCCGTCATCGCGGCCAACGGCGTACGGAGTTCGTGCGAGACGTCGGCCACGAAGCGGCGGGCGTCGGATTCCAACCGGCGCAGCTCGCCGACCTGTCGCTCCAGCGTGCCCGCGGTGTCGTTGAAGGTCCGCGCGACATCGGCCAGCTCGTCGGCGCCCCGGACCGTCAGCCGGGTCGTCAGGTCCCCCTCGCCGAGGCGACGTGCCGCCCGGCCCAGGTCGCGAACGGGTCGTAGGACTCCGCGGGCGGACAGCAGGGCCAGCAGGACGGCGAGGACCAGGGACAGGCCGCCGGTCAGCCACGCCCTGGTGGCGAGCCGGTCGATGCTCTGCTGCTCGGGCACGAGATTGCGCACCGAGTAGACCTCCACCCCGGACGGGCGGGACGTGCCGTCCGGGCGGTCGAGCGCCAACTGGGTGCCGATGAGCAGCGCGGGCTCTCCGGCGAGTGACACACGTTGCCAGGCGATGCGACCGTCCCGGACCTTCTGCCGCAGCTCGGGGGTGAGCGGGTCGGCGACTTCGGAGCCGCCCTGTGCCCGCAGGTCCCGGTAGACGACCACCGCGAAGCTCTCCCGGTCGCTGAGGCGCTGAGCCAACAGTTCAAGGTCGTCCTGCGTCGGCGGAAGCTGGGCGATCGGGTAGACCTTCGTGAGCTGCTCGGTCAGCGACATCACCGCCGCGTCCTGCGCCTGCTGCAGGATGACTGTCCGAGCCTGGAAGTAGCTGCCACTGGCCACGGCAACCGTCGTGGTCACGCCCAGCAGCGCGAACGCCAGCACGAGCCGGACCCGCAGACCCGAGACCCGCGCGCCGATCCGGCGCCACAGTGTCACAGCGGCCCGAACCGGTATCCGAAACCACGCACGGTCTGGATGAAGACAGGTGCCGACGAGTCGGCCTCGATCTTGGCGCGTACCCGCTGGACGCACGCGTCCACGAGTCGCGAGTCGCCGAGGTACCCGTGCTCCCACACAGCCTCCAGCAGCTGCTGGCGGCTGAGCACCTGGCCGGGCGTGTGCGAGAGTTCGAGCAACAGCCGCAGCTCCGTCGGGGCGAGGCTGACCGGCGTCCCGTCCTTGCTGACCACCAGTGCGGCCCGGTCGATGGTCAACGCGCCGTGCTGTTCCGGCCCGGCCCGGTCGCCGCCGCGCCGGGTTTCGGCACCGGTCCGTCGCAGCACCGCGCGGATGCGCGCCTCGAGGACCCGGGCCTGCACGGGCTTGACCACGTAGTCGTCGGCGCCGGCCTCCAGGCCCGCCACCACGTCCATGTCGTCGTTGCGCGCCGTGAGCATGATGATCGGCAGGTCCCCGAGCTGCCGGATCCGGCGGCAGACCTCGAACCCGTCCATCCCGGGCAGCATGAGATCGAGGACCACGACGTCGGACGGGGTGCTGCGCAGCCGCTCCAACCCCTGCTCACCGGTCCCCACGGCGTGCACCGTGTGGCCCTGTCGGGTGAGCGCCAACTGCAGTCCGTCGCGCACCGTCTGGTGGTCTTCGATCAACAGCACCTGGGACATGTCGTTAAGTATCCCATCATGAGATGTTTCGGATTTCGGTCGACGGCTGCGGCCGCTCGGGGCTCCGCGCGGAGGACGGCACCGCGAAATCCGTCGAACGCACCAGGAACACCACCGCGCCCACCAGGAACATCGTCGCCGCGGCCGCGGTCACGATGGCGACCAGCAAGCCGCGCTGCACCGACGCGGCCAGGCCGGGCACGACCACCACCAGTGCCCAGACCAGCACGACCAGCCCGACTCCCGTCTCGGCCAGCCTGCGCCAGAAGCCGCCGCCGTCCGACCCGCCGGCCGCGTCGCGGTCGCCGGGCCAGACCGCCAACGCGGCCGCGGCCAGGCAGAACAGGGTCACCCCCAGCAGTACGCCACCGAGCACGTCACTGAACCGGTGCCAGCCCGCGATCATCGTGGCGGAGGCGATCACCGAGACAGCCGCCGCGCCCGGCACCGCCAGCCACCGTCGGGCCCACCCGGGCAGGACCAGCATGAACGCCAGCAGCAGCGCGGTCGCCGCCGCGACATGGCCGCTGGGAAAGCTGTTGTGGGTGGTGGAACTCTCGATCTGCAGCTCCGGGCGGGGCAGCGCCGACTTCACCGCGCCGGCCACCAGCACCGCGCAGACGACCATGCCCACGCCGACGACCCCGGCCACCAGCCGTCGGCGGAGCACACCCACCAGCAGCACCACCCCGAGCAGGGCCGCGATGACGGTCGGGCTGCCGAAGGTGGCCAGCACGCTCCGGGCCGGGCCCACCAGCACGGTCTGCTGCTCGTACCCCCCGCCCCGCTCGGCGCGCGGCAGGAGCACCCCGTCCAGCCACTGCCCGAAGTCCGTCCGCACGAAGACGGCGGCGGTGAGCACCAGGGCGAACAGACCGCACAGCGCCGCCGCGAGCAGCCGAAGCCCCAACGGCACCGCCGCGCGGGCGTGGGGCAGCGGTCGCGCCGGACCGGGCGTCGACCGCCCGACGGAGTACGACGATCCGATGGACATGGCGACATGCTCGCCCCGGCAGGTCCGTACGCCGTCCTCGAATTGTCTTGGTTCTGTCACAACCACCCCCACCGCTCCCGGAAAAGCGGATCGTCGGCGGTGGGACCGGGTGGTCTGGACGGCACAGCGGGATTCACATGCTTACATGCAACGATGTTTAACCCAGCCGAGATGAGCCACCACTAGGGTCAGGACGCCGATCGATGTTTCGGTCGGCGGTGCGAAAAATCCATCCGGAGTGAGTTGGGGAACCGGAAGGTGTTGGTAAATGCAGGGAGTTCCAGTCGCCAGCCTGGTCATCGGCATCGCATCCTCGCCGGCCGAGCGGCGACATCTGGCCCGGCTGCTCGGCGGCAGTGACGCCTTCCTGATCGTCTCGACCGTCGACCAGGCACGAGAGTTCCTCGGGGTGGTCGAGGCCCCGCCCGCCCCGACTCCCCCGACCAGGGCGGCGCTCGCCGAGGTGGCGCCGAGCCCACAGCCGCCGCCACCGGATCTGGCCGTCGACTCCGACCGTCGGGTGCTGCGGTGGCGCGACCAGGAGATCGACCTGACCCGGTTGGAGCACGATGTCCTGCTCTGCCTGGTGCACGCGCCCGGGCAGGTCTGGACCTACGAGCGGCTGCACCTCGAGGTCTGGGGCAACCGGCACCTCGGCCGGGGCTCCGACATGCACTCGGTGATCCGCCGGGTGCGCGCCAAGCTCGCCCGGCTCGACGCCACGGCGACCATCCACTCGGTGCGCGGCGTCGGCTTCCGGCTCGCTCCCGTCTGACCACCCGGACGCGGTCCGGCCCGCCTGGTCGCAGACCAGGCGGGCCGGACTTCTTCGGCTAGCGTTCGGGCGTCAGCACCGGATGGGCGCCAACCCGAAGTTCTCCACCGTCGGAGTGGCGGTATCGATCCTCGTCTGACGGGTCTGCGGCTTCCAGCCGTCCTTCGCCACGATCATCGTGAGCGGGTTGTTGCGGCGGTCCACCCAGTAGGCGTACTTGCCCTCGGCATCGGTGGCGAAGGTGTACGACGCCGCCCACGAGTCAACCTGCACGACCGCGCCGGTGAGCGGCGAGGTCGCACCCTGGCAGCTGGTGCCGGTGACCGTACCCATGAGCTTGCCCCAGGTCTTCGGGGGGTTCGCGGTCATGGTCACCGCGACCGGCGCCACCGAGTACGGGGTGTTCTCGGAGATCGCGACCGCGCCGGAGTAGGTGCCCGGCTGGTCCACGTTCGCCGTCAGCCCGACGGTGACCGTGACCTTCGCACCCGGTGCGAGGGTGACCGCCGACTTGTCGATGGTCATCCAGCTGACGTCGGCCGCCGACTCGGAGCATCCCTCGAAGCCCGGGAGCACCTCACTCTCCGCGGCCGCGTTGAAGCTGCCGGACGAGCCACCGATCTTGTAGAAGCCGCACGCCGCGCCGCCGCGGTAGCGCGCGGTGTTGGCGTTGGGCAGGTTGGACCACGAACCGGCGGCCGGGTCGAAGGCGAAGCCGGCGTTGCTGATGGCCCCACCCTGCGAACCACCGACGACGAGGAGCTTGCCGCTGGCGACGGCGTACGAGCTGGCCCAGTTGTCGGCCGGCGCGTCGGCGATGGCGGTCCACGTGTTGGCACCCGGGTCGAAGGCGTAGCTGGACTTCTGGGCGGCGGATCCGTCGTTGCCGCCGGTGCAGTAGAGGACGCCGTCGATCCCGCCGCAGGAGGCGAAGGCCACCGACTTCGGGTAGTTGGCCATCGTCTCCCAGGTGTCACTGGTCGGGTCGTACCGGACGACGCTGTTCGACATCGGCAGGCAGGCCGCCGTCGTGCAGCCACCGACCGCGTACAGCTTGCCGTCGACGACGGCCTGACCGGCCGCGGCCCGCGGCGCCGGGTTGTCGGCCAGTTCCGTCCAGGTGTTGGCCCCCGGGTCGTACGACCAGGTGGCGGAGTCCGGGCCGGCGTCGGCCCAGCCACCGGTGACAATGATCTTGCCGTTCAGCACGCCCGCGGTCAGGGCGTTGCGCGCGCCGGGAAGGTCGGCGATCGCCGTCCAGGTCTGCGCGGCCGGGTCGTAGGCGTAGTTCTTGGTGGTGGAGGCCTCACCGTTGCCGCCACCGAGCGAATACACCTTGCCGTCCAGGTTCACCACCCGGTTGTCCATGATCGTGGCCGGGTAGTTGGCGATGTCGGTCCACGGCGCCGCCTGCGGGCCGGCCGCCGCGGCAGCGGCCTTGGCCTCCTTGCCGGACGCCTTGGCGGCGAACGACGTCGGTACGGTGAGCCGCTGCTCCGGCGCGCCGCTGGAGCCGAGCACCTGCTGCCGGGTGACCGTGGAGCCGTCCGCCCGCAGGAGTTCGAAACCGTTGTCCCGCTCACCGAACTTGACCTCGACCGGCGCGCCGCCGGTGTTGGTCACCGTGAACGTCTTGCTGGTCTTGCCGTTGGGCATCTGGAGCGTCGCGCTCAGCTGCGTCGGGGTCACCGACAGTCGACCGGCCGCGAGCTGGAAGTTCGCGGTGGTCGCCCAGTCGGCCTCGACGTCGACAGACTTGGTCTGGCTGACGTAGTTGCCGGCGGTCGCCGTGAACGGGTGCTCGCCGGTCAGCGACGAGTAGATCCAGTAGAAGCCGTCGGCCAGCCCCGGGTCGTCCGGGGTCGCCACGGTGACGGCCTTCTCGGCGGGCCGGTCCTTGCTGGTGACGGTCGCGCCGTTGACGTAGCTGTCGTCGTTCTTGTCGCGGACGTTGCCGACGACCAGACCGCCGTCGACCGGCACGCAGGTGACCTGGCTGCCGATCAGGACGTTGTCGACCTCCCACCACCACTCGTACGAGGCGTCGTAGTAGTGGAACCGAACCTGCACCTGCGCCTTACCGGCCGCCTGCGGGATCGGGATCTCGGTCAGCTTCGGTCCCCGGACGTCGGTCTCCTGCCGGAGCACGTTGGTCCAGGTGGCACCGCCGTCGATGCTGAGGTCGACGTCGGCGGTGTCGTCGTTGAGCTGGTTGAAGTCCTGGTTGAAGCGGATGACCGGGGCCGTGACGCTGGTCAGGTCGACCACCGGGCTGACCAGGGAGGTGTCCTGGCTGGTGCCCGCTCCGTAGTTGTCGCTGTCGATCATCGCGAAGTTGCCGGTGCCGCCGGTCAGGTTGCCCCGGTCGCCGTCGTCGGTGAACTTCCAGACCTGACCGCTGCCCGCGTTGTCCACGACGGTCCAGCCGGCCGGCGTGGTCGTGGCGTCGAAGGTCTCGTACTCACCGTCGGAGCCGGTCGTGTATCCGGGCGCGGTGGTGCAGACGCTGGTGTCCACCGGCACGGCGACGTTGGCGGTGGCGTTGCCCGAGCCGACCACGACCTCCTTGGTGACGGTCTGGTAGCCCGGGTACTGCGGCTCGTACTTCAGGGTGTACGTCTGCCCGGCCGGCAGCTTGATGCTGTAGCGGCCGTTCGACGGGGTGGTGTAGTCGTAGACGCCGGACACACCCGTCACGGTCACCTTCGCGTACAACGGCCAGCCGTGGCCGGAGCCGTCGGTGACCGCTCCGGTGACGTTGACACTCGGCACCGCCGTGAGGGCGACGGCGAGCGTCGTGGTCGCGCCCTTGGTGACCGTTGCCGTCCTGGTGGTGCTGGCGTACCCGAACGCCGCGACGGCGACCTGGTAGTCGCCGGTGGGGAGTTGGGTCGAGAACTTGCCGTCGGCACCGGTGGTCAGCTCACGCTCGGACGGGCCGGTGAGCGTCAGGGTCGCGCCGGCGATCGGGGCGCCGGAGGTGGCGTCGGTGACCGTGCCGGTCAGCGTGCCGATGTCGCCGGTCGGGGCGGCGTTGAGCAACGCGAGGGCGTCCAGTCGGCCTTCGCCGTAGACGTTGTTGTCGGCCGCGGTGCCACCACACTGGTCGTCGGCCTTGTCGATCGCGGCGCCGTTGAGCAGCGCACGGGTCGCGTTGATGTCACCGACCAGCGACGGTGCCGCCGAGTACAGCAGCGCGATCGCGCCCGCGAGGTGCGGTGCCGCCATCGAGGTGCCGCTGATGCTGCCGTAGGCGTTGCCAGGGATGCTCGACCGGACGTTCACGCCCGGTGCCGAGATGTTGGGCTTGATCTCGCCGTTCTGACCGGCGCCGCGGGAGGAGAAGCCGGCGATGTTGTTGTTGACGTCGTACGCGCCGGTCGAGTAGTTGCTGACGAGGCTGCCCGGCGAGCCACTGGTCTGGCAGGCCGGCCCGCTGTTGCCGTTGGACCAGGTGCCGAAGATCCCGGACGCGGCCCAGGCGTTCGTCACGTCCTCCATGAACGGCTCGTTGGACGGGTCGCGGGTGCCCCACGAGTTGTTGATGATGTTCGGTCGCTTGCTCGCGTCCGCGTTCTGACCGTTGAGGTCCAGCGGCTCGAGCATCCACTGACCGGATTCGACCAGAGCGGCGTCACTGGGGCAGCAACCGTTCGCCGCGATCCACTTGACTCCGGGGGCGACACCGATCTGGTTCGCGCCGTCGGAGCCGGCCATGGTGCCCATCGTGTGCGTACCGTGGCCGTCGCCGTCGCACGGGGCGGTCGCGCAGGCGCCGGTGGCGGCGGCGGCGTTGAACCAGTTGTAGTTGTGGTCGAACGTCCCGTCGCCGTTGTTGCCCCGGTAGGAGTTCACCAGCGCCGGGTGGTTGAACTGCACCCCGGTGTCGATGTTCGCGATGGTGATGCCCTCGCCCTTGACGCCGTACTGCGACCAGACGTCGTCGGCGTTGATGTTGGCGATGCCCCACTCCAGGGCGTTCACGGTCTTCTCGTCGGTGCCCTTGGTCGTCTCCGGCACCTTGTACGCGACCGGCGCGTAGAGGCCCTCGACCTCCGAGTGCCCGGCGAACTTCTGCGCCATCGCCAGCGAACCGCTGTTCACCTTGATGGCGTTGGTGGCCCAGAAGGTCTGGTACTTGGTGCCCGAGCTGTCGAGGTCGGCCCGGATCTTGCCCTGGCTCGCGGCGGCGGTCTTGCGCAGCGCGTCCGCCACCGCCGTGCCACGCTTCGACCAGTCCTTGATGGCGCTGGCCTTGCTCAGGTCCGCCCGGTCCTTGAACCGGATCCAGAAGTCCCCTTCACTCTTGGCCTGGAGCTGCTTGGTGAGCTCCGGTCGGATCTTGTCCCCGGTCGGGGCGCCCGCCCCCATCGCACCACCCGGCGCGGCCTGCGCGCCCGAGCTGATGGTTGCCAAGCATGTCGCGGCGAGGATCGTCGCCGCGCCGGCGCTCACCAGTGATCTGGCTGCGCGCCGCCATTGTGGACGTCTGAACATCGGTGCTGCCTCCCTCAGAACGACCCAGGGTGTAATGGGCCATGGTGGACCTCCCCATGCACCGCGCGGGTCACGCCGGTTGCCCGAGTGGACACTATGATCGAGAAGAACGGACGATCAAGAACTTGCCGTGAGCAACTTGTCGCTAAGAGTTGCCCTGGCTGGCGGCGCGCTTGCCAATCATTGTCAGGACCGTGACGAGAGCTGGGCAGGGATGCCCATCGATCCCGGGTGGTGCGGTGGCCGAGGACGAGGCAACGGTGAACAGGGGTGATCCGGCCGACGAGCCGTTCCCACTGCTGATCGCGGTGACCCCGTCGCCCGCCGAGCGCATCCGGCTCGCGGAACTTCTCGACGGCATCGCGCCGCTGCTGCTGGTCTCCGACCTCGACGAGTTGCGCCGGCTGATCTCCGCTCCGCAGCAGGTCGCCGCCCCGTCCGAACCGGCGCCGGTCGCCGCCCTGGTGATCGACTCGGCCCGCTCCAGTGCCCGCTGCGGGAAACGTGAAGTCGACCTCACCCGCCTCGAACACGACCTGCTGACCTGCCTGATCACCGAGCCGGCCCGGGTCTGGAGCTACGCCGAGTTGCATCGGTCGGTCTGGGGTGACGAGGGGCGCGAACGCAAGGCGGACGTGCAGTCGCTGGTGAAGCGGCTGCGCCGCAAGCTACACGACCTGGGCACCGGGGCGACCATCGATGTCGTCCGCGGGGTGGGGCTGCGGCTGACCGATCACCAGCAGGCGCGGGTCGAACGGGCCTGACCACGATGGCCCGCCCCATGCCGCTCCGCTGAGGGACGACGGGTCAGATCAGCCCGGCCCGGGCCCACAGCAGACGTCCCGGCCCGGCCACCAGGCCAACGCCCGCCAGGTTGGCGTGCACCCGCGCCGCCGACCAGCGAAGGGTGGCACGCCAGTGCGGGTTGGCGCGGGCAGCCGCGCGGCCGACCGCCGGCGGAATGCCCACCGACGCGTACGCGTCGGGATGGACCAGGCGGTTGGCGATCGTGTAGGCGGCGCGACCGACCAGCAGTCGGGCGTACGCCATGCCCGCCGGGCCGGTGGCCGCGACGGCGGCGGCCAGTTCCTCGCGGGCGAACCGGACGTGTCGCGCCTCCTCCACCACGTGGATGCGGGAGACCATCCGGATGAGCGGCTGGAGCGACTCGTCCGCCATGATCTCGCGCTGGAACGCGTCGAGGATCTCCTCCGCGATGAGGATCGCGGCGTACATCCGGGGACCGCTGGCGGTGGCCTTGAGGAAGCGCCCGAGGTGGTGGTCGACGGTGTTCGCGCGGTAGACCGGACAACCCATGGCCTCGATCAGCCGGCCGAACATGATGGAGTGCCGGCACTCGTCGGCGACCTCGGTCAACGCGTACTGGGCCTCCCGGCTGGTCGGGTCGGCGCGGTAGTACCCCCGGATCAACATCTGCATGAGGATCGTCTCGAACCACAGCCCGGCGCTGGCCGCGCTGGCCACCTCGTGCTTGGTGAGCTCGACGCGCTGCTCCTCGCTGAGCTGCTCCCACAGCGGCGTGCCGTAGAGGCTGCTGCGCTGTGGCGGGAGCCAGTAGGCGCCGGGGGTGTGTGGTGCCTCCCAGTCGATCTCGACGGTGGGGTCGTAGCTCGTCCGCAGCGAGGACGTGAGTAGTCGCTCGGCGACCGCCGCACGCCCGGTTTCCGTCGCCTCCATGGCTCCTCCATATTGACGTGACGGCCAGTAACTGTTACGAGTAGTAGCATGCAATTGCCGCTCACCGATGTCAATGCGTCCGACCCGTCGGCCACGCCCCCCGACGGCAGTCCGAAAGCGAAGGGCAACGGCCGCCGAGACCGCTGGGCAGACCATCGTGAGCAACGACGGCAGGAGTTGGTCGGGGCCGCCGTGCAGGCGCTGCTGCGGCACGGGCCGGAGGTCGACATGGAACAGGTGGCTGCCGCCGCCGGCGTCAGCAAGCCCGTTCTGTACCGCTACTTCGCCGACAAGTCGCAGCTCTGGGTCGCGGTCAGCGAGGTGGTGGCGGCCCGGATGGTCGACACCATCGCGCCCGCCATCGAACAGGTCCGCGAGGAACGTGGCCTGGTCGAGGCGACGATCGACGCCTACCTGGGCGTGATCGAGTCGGAGCCGAAGCTCTACCGGTTCCTCATGCACCAGTCCGGCGACCCCGGCATCCACCAGGTGATCGCCGGTACCAGCCGGCAGGTGGCCGCCGGGCTCGCCCGGGTGATCGGCGACCGGCTCCGCACACTGGGCCTGGACGCCGGTCCCGCCGAGCCCTGGGCGTACGGCCTGGTGGGTTTCGTGCAGGCGGTCGGCGACTGGTGGACCACGCACGGCCAGCCAATCAGCCGGGCCGCCCTCACCGACTACCTGACCGCTCTGCTGTGGAGCGGCATCGAGGGGGTGCGGGCCAGCGCCGACCTGCCGCACGAGCTGACCCGCGCCCACGAACGGATCGTGCCGTGAGCTACCACGGCCCGGCGGGTGTCGAGGGCACCTCGGTCCGGGTGCACCTCAGCGGCCGGTGGGAGCCGGTCGACGGCCGCTTCCACTGGGGCGGACGGATCGAGCCCGAGCCACGGGTGGCCCACCTGCTGCGCTCCGGCCGGCGCGACGTCGAGTTGCGCATCGCCGACCGCGTCCGGGCGGCCCGACTGGCCGAGGTCGATCCGTGGGGCGGCGTACGGGTCACCGGCGTGGGCGATCCGCCCTGGCCGCCCGTGGCCGACCCGACTTGCGCGCCCGAGCCCACGGAGGAGTGAATGGAGACAGACGTTGCCATCATCGGCGCCGGCTTCGGTGGCCTGGGCGCCGCCATCCGCCTACAGCGGGCCGGCTTCACCGACTTTCTCGTCTTCGACCGGGGTGCGGACGTCGGCGGCACCTGGCGTGACAACAGCTACCCGGGCTGCGCCTGCGATGTCCCGTCGCACCTCTACTCGTTCTCCTTCGCCCCCAACCCCCGCTGGTCGAACACGTTCTCCAGTCAGCCGGAGATCTGGGACTACCTGCGCGGCTGCGTCGACCGCTTCGGGATCCGGCCGAAGTTGCGGTTGCGCCACGAGGTGCGGGAGGCGCGGTGGGACGAGCAGCGCCAACGCTGGCTGTTGCGCACCTCCGGCGGTGACCACAGCGCCCGGGTCCTGATCTGTGCCGCCGGCCCGCTCAGCGACCCGGCCATCCCCGACCTGCCCGGGATCGACGAGTTCGCGGGCACGGTGTTCCACTCGGCCCGTTGGCGGCACGACCACGACCTGACCGGCCGGCGAGTCGCGGTGATCGGCACCGGCGCCTCGGCCGTCCAGTTCGTGCCACAGATCCAGCCGGCGGTCGAGAAGCTGACGCTCTTCCAGCGCACCCCCGCCTGGATCATGCCGAGGTTGTCACGCCCGATCAGCGGGGTCGAGCAGGCCGCGTTCCGCACCGTGCCCGGCGCGCAGCGGGCCGCCCGGGCAGGGCTCTATTTGGTACGCGAGAGCATGGGCCTGGGCTTCCTGCACCCGGCGGTCAACCGCCTCGCCTCGCGCCTGTCCCTGCGGACGCTGCGGCGGCAGGTTCCCGACCCGCACCTGCGGGACAAGCTCACCCCCCGGTACGCGATGGGCTGCAAGCGGGTGCTGATCTCCAACGACTACTGGCCGTCGCTGACCCGACCGAACGTCGACGTGGTCACCGCCGGCATCGCCCGGATCGTGCCGGACGGCCTCGTCACCGACGACGACGTCCACCGGCGGGCGGACACGATCATCCTCGGGACCGGCTTCCACGTCACCGACTCCCCCGTCGTACGGCGTATCCACGGTCGGGACGGGCGCAGCCTGGGCGACGCGTGGACCCCCAGCATGCACGCGTACCAGGGCACGACCATCGCCGGCTTCCCCAACCTGTTCTTCCTACTCGGCCCGAACACCGGGCTCGGACACACCTCCGTGGTGCTGATGATCGAGGCGCAGCTGCAGCTGGTGCTCGCGGCCCTGCGGCACATGCGGGCCAAGGGCATCCAAGCCATCGAACCCACCGCCGAGGCGCAACGACGCTGGACCGAGCGGATCGACCAGAAGATGGCCGGCACCGTCTGGCAGACCGGCTGTTCGAGCTGGTACCTCGACGCCACCGGCCGGAACACCACCATCTGGCCGGGCTTCGCCACCAGCTTCCGAATGCGGCTGCGTCGGTTCCGCCCGACCGACTACCAGATCGCCCCGACCGACAGCACCCCCAACGAAGCGGAGTGGGAGCACGCCGATGCGGTATGACCTGGCGGGCAAGACCCTGCTCATCACCGGCGCGGCGCGCGGCATCGGGGCGCGGCTGGCCCGTGAGGCCGTCGTCCGCGGGGCCCGGGTCGCCCTGGTCGGTCTGGAAGGCGAGCTGCTCAGGCAGCTCAGCGCCGACCTCGACGCGCACTGGTACGAGTGTGACGTCACCGACCAGGCGGCGTTGGACGCCGCGGTGGCCTCCACGGTGGACCGCTTCGGTGGCATCGACGTCGTCGTGGCCAACGCGGGCATCGCGAACCTCGGCACCGTCGCCGTGGGACCGGTCGACGCGCTGGTCCGTACCGTCGAGGTGAACCTCTGCGGCGCGATCCGCACGGTCAGCGCGGCGCTGCCCCACGTCACCGCCGCCCGTGGCCACGTCCTGGTCGTCTCGTCCGCTGCCGCCTTCACGGCGATGCCCGGCATGGCCGCCTACTGCGCGTCCAAGGCGGGTGTGGAGCAGTTCGCCAACGTGCTGCGCCTGGAGACCCGCCCACGCGGCGTCACCGTCGGCACGGCGCATCCGATCTGGATCGACACCGACCTGGTCCGCGACATCCGTGACGACCTGGCATCGTTCCGCACCGCGCTGCGCCGGTTGCCGTGGCCGCTGTCCACCGTCGTACCCGTCGAGCAGTGCGTCGAAGCCCTGCTCCGCGGCATCGAGCGCCGCAAGCGCAAGGTGTACGTGCCCCGGTCGCTTGCCATAGTGCAGGCGCTACGGCCGGTGGTGCTGAGCGGCCTCTCCGACGCGTTGATCACCCGGTTCGGTGGCCAGCGCATGGTCGGCCAGATGGAAGACGAGGTACGCCAGCTCGGGCGTTCCTTCGGCAGGACGTCGGTGGGAGGGCAGTCATGAGCATTCACTACCGGCGTGCGGGCAGCGGCGAGCCGCTCGTGCTCATCCACGGCATCGGTCACCGTCATCAGGCGTGGGAGCCGGTGTTCGACCGCCTCACCGCCCACCACGAGGTGATCGCGCTCGACCTGCCGGGCTTCGGGAACTCTCCGGTGCCCGGCACCGGCATGCCCGCCGACATGGCCGCCACCGTGGCCGGGGTCCTGCCGGCCCTGACCGAGTGGGGGCTGGAGCGTCCGCACGTCGCCGGCTACAGCCTCGGCGGGGCGATCGCGCTGGAGCTTGCCGCCACCGGGGCGGTCGCCTCGGCCACCGCCTTCTCCCCCGCCGGGTTCTTCACCCCGGCGGAGCGCCGACGGGCGTTGGCCATCCTCCGGACGCTGCGGGCCAACTCGTACCTGCCCACCACGATCATGCGGGTCGCGCTGCGCTCGGCGTACCTTCGGGCGTTGTGCTTCGCGCCGCTGATGGCCCGCCCGACGCTGCTGGACGTCGAGCGCGCGCTGGGCGACGCGCTCGCCCTGCGACGCGGGCTCGGCTTCAACGCCGTGGCCCGAGCCGCCCGCGACTACCGCTTCGACTGCCTTCGGCTGTCCGACGCGACGGTGCCGGTGACCATCGGCTGGGGAGACTGTGACCGGATCTTCGGCGTCCACCAGGCCGAGCGCGCCCGGGCGGGCCTGCCGGCGGCACGGGTGGTGACGCTGCCCCGCTGCGGGCACGTGCCGATGAGCGACGACCCGGATCTTGTCGCCGCGCTCATCCTGGAGACCACCGGCGCCGTGCCCCGCGCCGGACGACCGGATCCGTCGGTCTCCGTCTAGGGTCGCGGGTCAGGTCGCCCACGTGACGTCTCCGTGCCCGCGTTTTTTGGTAACAGCATGGTGTGAACCGGCCGCCACGTAACGTGAGGTGAAGCCGGTAATCGGCTGACGCCAGACGTGCGCCGAGCCGCCACCGCGGCGGCGCCGCTCGGCCACCTGCCGGGTCGGACAGCTCGGCAACGTCGCGGCTACTCAGCCGCAGGAGGTGTGGACGATGCCCATGCTGTCGGTCTTCGATCCCCGGCACACGGTCGCTCCCCCGGGATACAGCCGCTGGCTCATCCCGACGGCGGCACTGGCCGTGCACGTCTGCATCGGCCAGGTCTACGCGACGAGCGTCTACAAGAACTCCCTCATCGCGCACTTCGACGTCAGCCAGACGGCGATCGGGGCGATCTTCAGTATCGCCATCGTCATGCTGGGTTCGTCCGCGGCGGTGGGTGGCCGTTGGGTGGAGCGCAACGGACCGCGCCGGGCGATGTTCGTCTCCGCCTGCTTCTGGGCCGTCGGGTTCCTGGTCGGCGCGCTCGGCATCGCGACCCAACAACTCTGGCTCCTCTATCTCGGATACGGCGTCATCGGCGGCATCGGGCTCGGCATCGGCTACATCTCACCCGTCTCCACACTGATCAAGTGGTTCCCGGACCGCCCCGGCCTCGCCACCGGGTTGGCCATCATGGGGTTCGGCGGCGGCGCACTGGTCGCCGGCCCGCTCGCGCGCCAACTGCTCTCCCTCTACGACTCCGGCTACAACCCCAACAACCCGGCCGCCGTCGCGTCGGGACACGCCCTCGTGGCGCTCTTCGTCACGTTCGGCATCGGCTATTTCGTGATCATGATGTTCGGCCCGTTCAACGTCCGGGTCCCGGCGCCGGACTGGCGGCCCGCCGGGTTCGACCCCGCGAGCGTCGCCGCCCGACCTCTGGTGACAACGGCGAGCGTTTCCGCGTCGAACGCGGTGCGTACCCGCTCGTTCTGGTTGCTGTGGATCGTGCTGTTCTGCAACGTCACCGCAGGCATCGGCATCCTGGAGCAGGCAAGCCCGATGATCCAGGACTTCTTCCGGGACAACGGGACCGCCACCACGGTCTCGGTGACGGCGGCGGCCGGTTTCGTGGGCGTGCTGTCGCTGTTCAACATGGCTGGGCGGTTCGTCTGGTCCACGACGTCCGACCTGATCGGTCGCAAGCCCATCTACATGGTCTACCTCGGCGTCGGCATGGTGCTGTACCTGCTGCTCGCCGTGGCCGGCCACTCCGCGACCGCGGTCTTCGTGCTGATCGCCGCCGCGATCATCTCCTTCTACGGCGGTGGCTTCGCCACCATGCCCGCCTACCTGCGTGACCTGTTCGGCACCTTCCAGGTCGGGGCCATCCACGGCCGGATCCTGACCGCCTGGTCGGCTGCGGGCGTTGCCGGCCCGCTGATCGTCAACGGGATCCTCGACACACAGGGCAAGCCCGGCACCCTCACCGCTGCGGCGTACCGGCCCGCGCTGTTCACCATGGTCGGCATCCTCGCCATCGGGTTCATCGCGAACCTGCTGGTCCGTTCCGTGCCCGATCGGTTCCACGAACCGAACCGGGGGCCGACCTCGCCCGTGGCGAAGGCCACCGTCACCGAACCGGTCGCTCTCGGGCGGGACAGCCAGCCGCCCGCGCCGCCGCGCGTCGGCAGCCAGACCGGGCGGCTCTGGTTGTCGTGGCTGCTGGTCGCGGTGCTCCTCGGGTACGGCATCGTCCAGACGGCCATCACCGCCGCGAAGCTGTTCACCGGCTGACGCGCGGCGGCCCGTCGCGGCCAGACCTCTCGCACCGCAACGGAAGGCGCCCCTCGCAAGGGGCGCCTTCCGTTGCGCCGACCCGCTCAGAGCTGGGTCGTCGACCGGCTCTCGGCCAGCCGTTCCCGTTGGGGCACGACCGTGTACTTCGGATCGCGTGCCGACACCCTTCCCGCCTCGAAGACACCGAATCGGGTGGCGACCGACGATGCCACGAGGGCGGCGCCGGAGATCGCCGACAGGACCCGGCTGCGTCGGCTGACCAGCGCGGTGGCGGCGCCCACGACGAGCAGGGCGCGTCCCGCCTTGATCAGCCGGCCGCTGCGTCCGTGCGTGTAGGGCTCGCTGGTGAGGCCCTGCCGCTCCAGCCGGTGCCCCCCGCCCAGCTCGATGGCCGCCGCGGCCACGGCGAGTCGTCGCAGGGGGGCGGTCTCCGCGGCCGGTGCCGCGATCAGGCCGACCCCGGACGCGGCGGCGAGCGCGCTGCCGGCGAAGACGAACGGCAGCGACGGATAGGCGTCGTGCCAGGACGGCACGGCCGTGTCCGCGAGCAGCACCCCGGTGTACGTCGCCAGCGCCGGCGCGGTGGCTGCGGCAGCCAGGCCGGCGACGTTGCCGATGGGCGGTGCGATCCGACGGGCGAGGCCGAGCACACCGTGCTGCGGGAGCAGCGGCGCGAGTTCGGCGACCGCGGCCACGCCGGCCAGCGGGCCGAACGCGGCGAGGATCCAGGTGCCGACCGACATCGGCGAGGTCACCTTGGCCACCCGGAGCATGTGATGGAACCGGGCCGGCCGGCCGAGGTCGTGCACCAGCAGGTACGTGCTGGCGGCGACGCCGCCGAGGGCCGTCCAACGGCCCACCTTGCGCAGCCCGGGTCGTCCGGTCAGTTGGGCCCCCGCCCCGATCAGCGCACTTCCGGCGGCGAGGCCTCCGGCGAACAGGTAGCCGGCGATGTCGTACTTCCATACCGGCGCCTTCAGAACCGGCCGACCGTAGTAGGAGGCGAAGTCGGCCGGCGGCACCGTGAGCTGCTCACCGCCGCGGGTCACGACCGCCTCCCCAGGAACGCGACCGCCGTGGCGACGGCCATCGTCATCGCCGCCAGACCGGCGCGTTTCCACATGGCCGGCAGGTCACGGGTGGTCACGATCGGGTCCGGGGGCAGCCCGTACACCTCCGGCTCGTCCAGCAGCAGGAAGAACGCACCATCACCACCGACGCCGTCGTTGGGGTCGTGCCCGTACAACCGCGCCTCGGGCATACCATGTTCATGCAGCTTTTCCACCCGCGCAGCTGCCCGCTCCCGCAACTCATCCAAGGCGCCGTACTGGATCGACTCCGTCGGACACGCCTGCGCACACGCCGGCGTCATCCCCACCCCGAGACGGTCGTAGCACAGCGTGCACTTCCACGCCCGACCGTCATCCTTGCGTTGGTCGATGACGCCGTACGGGCAGGCAGAGATGCAGTAACCGCAGCCGTTGCAGATGTCCTCCTGCACCACCACGGTGCCGAACTCCGTGCGGAACAGGGAACCGGTCGGGCAGACATCCAGGCAGGCCGCGTGGGTGCAGTGCTTGCACACGTCCGACATCATCAACCAGCGGAAGTCCGTCCGTCCCTCCGCGCCCGAACCCCTCCCCGGCGGCTGCGCACCCGGCATCCCCAGAAACTCCGGGCCGCCCGACATGCGGGCCGCCGCGTCAGGCGAGCCGGGCGAAAGGCCCGGATCCGTCCCGGTGTCGGTGGCGGTACGCGCGCCGGCTGCCGCCGTGAGCGGGCTGATCGCCGGCCCGTCCGGGTCCCCCGCGAACGCCGGAGTCGCCCAGCCGGCCGAGCGGGGCTGCTCCACGAACGCGACGTGCCGCCACGAGTTCGCGGTCAGCGCGCCGGTGTTGTCGTACGACATGCCCAGCAGGTCGAGCCCACTCTCGGGGACGCCGTTCCACTCCTTGCAGGCCACCTCGCACGCCTTGCAGCCGATGCAGACGCTGGTATCGGTGAAGAACCCCATCCGTGGCGGCGGGTTCTCGTAGCCGGCGTCCGGTGCGGGGTCCAGCGGCCCGTACAGGGCACTGGTGTGGGGCATGGGTCAGACCTCCTGGTCCGGGCCGCTGTCGGCGGAGTCGGTCGTGACCTGCGGTGGATAGTGCGGGCTGAGGTCCCCGGATCGTCGCCGGTAGTCGACGACGAGAGCCAGCAGCTCGACGCCTCTCGGGCGTCGCCCGGGACGGACGTCGCAGGTGCCGACCTTGCTCTCCTGGATCAGCACGTTCGGGTCCAGGCTGATGCCGAACAGGTCGTTGGCCGAGTCGCCGGTCACCAGACCCTCGAAACCGAAGTGGTACGGCAACCAGACCTGGTGGATGACACGGTCGTCCACCCGCAACGGGGTGAGCCGGTCCGTCACCAGCACCCGTGCCTCGATGGCCGCACGGGCGGTGACCAGGTGCGCCCAACCCAGGTGGGTGAGACCACGTTCGGCGGCCAACTCCGGGGACACCTCCACGAACATCTCCGGTTGCAGCTCGGCCAGCGGCGACACCGTCCGGCTCATCCCGCCGGCGGTGTGGTGTTCGGTGAGCCGGCTGACCGTGAACACGTACGGGAACACCTGGCTGTACGGTTCCGGCGGGCTCGGGTTGAGCGTGTTGATCGGGTGGGTGTAGACCTTGCGGGTCGGGTTGGCCTGCTGTCGGTAGAGCGGGTTGCGCACCGGCGACTCGACCGGCTCGTAGTGGGTGGGCATCGGCCCGTCGAGCACGCCGGTGGGCGCGTACAGCCAGCCTTTGCCGTCGCCCTGGAGGATGAACGGATCGTCGCCGGCGATGCCCGCCACACCCGACGCGTCGCGCTCCGGCCGGTAGGACGGCGGTTTGGTCTTTTCGAAGTCCGGCACGTCGTAGCCGGTCCACTCACCCTTGTCCGCGTCCCACCAGACGTAGCGTTTGCGCTCACTCCACGGGTTGCCGTCCGGGTCGGCGGACGCGCGGTTGTAGAGGATGCGCCGGTTCGCCGGCCACGCCCAACCCCACTCGGGCGCCACCAATGACTGCTCCGAGCCGGGTTTGCGCCGGGCCGCCTGGTTGACGCCGTCGGCGTACACCCCGGTGTAGATCCAGCAACCGCCGAGGGTGGAGCCGTCGTCCTTCATCTCGGTGAACGACGCCAGCGGCCGGCCGGTGGCCACGTCGTACCCGTTGATCTCGCGCAGCACCGCCTCGGCGCTCGGCTCGACGTTCGGGCCGTGCGTGGGGTAGTCCCAGGCGAGGTCGAGCAGCGCACGGTCGCGCGGCTTCGTCGACGTCGCCAGCCGTTCCCGGATGATGCGACCGAGGTGGTAGAAGAACCAGAGTTCGGAGCGGGCGTCGCCTGGCGGCTCGACGGCCTTCTCCCGCCACTGCAACAGCCGTTGGGTCTGGGTGAAGGTGCCCTCCTTCTCCACGTGGGAGGCGGCCGGTAGGAAGAACACCTCGGTGCGGCACCGCTCGGGCGTGATCTCGCCGGTCTCGATCTCCGGCGCTTTCTGCCAGAACGTGGCGCTCTCGATCATGAACAGGTCGCGGACCACGAGCCAGTCGAGGTTGGCCATGCCGAGCCGCTGCGCCCGGCCGTGCGCCGAACCGACCGCCGGGTTCTGCCCGAGCAGGAAGTACCCCTTGATCTTGCCGTCGATCATGTCGAGCACCTGCTGGTACGTGCCGTGGTCGCCGGTCATCCGCGGCATGTACCCGTAGCAGTAGTCGTTGTCGACGGTGGCCGCCTCGCCCCAGTACGCCTTGAGCAGGTTGACGCCGTAGGTGCGGGCATTGCCCCAGAAGCCCTTCTGCCCGGGGTGCGCGATGCTGTCCACCCACTTGTCCAGGGTCGGGTGATTGGCGTGATGGGGCATCGGCAGGTAGCCCGGAAGCAGGTTGAACAGCGTCGGGATGTCGGTGGACCCCTGGATGCTGGCGTGCCCGCGCAGGGCCATCACCCCGCCACCCGGGCGGCCCACGTTGCCCAGCAGGAGTTGGATGATCGCGCCGGTGCGGATGTACTGCACGCCGACGCTGTGCTGCGTCCAGCCCACCGAGTAGACGAGCATGCCGGTCCGGTCCCGGCCGGAGTTCTCCGTCCACGCCTGGGCCAGTTCGAGGAACTTCTCCTGCGGGATGCCGCAGACCCGTTCCACCATCTCCGGGGTGTAGCGGGCGAAGTGCCGCTTGAGGATCTGGTAGACGCAGCGCGGGTGCTGCAACGTCTCGTCCCGTTCGGTCTCGCCACCGACGGGCGCGCCGTGCGACTCGTTCTCCAGCCCGGCCGCCGTCTCCCGCTGCGTCTCACTGTCGCGGGTCGTCTGGTTCTGCGAGTGGCCCTCGTACCGCCAGCTGGCCTGGTCGTAGGTGGCGTTGTCGTCGTTGAAGCCGGAGAACAAGCCGTGCATGTCCTCGGTGTCGGCGTACTCCTCCGTCACGATGGTCGCGGCGTTGGTGTAGGCGACGACGTACTCGCGGAAGTCCAGCTCGTTGTCGAGGATGTAGCGCACCACCCCACCGAGCAACGCGATGTCCGTGCCCGCCCGGATCGGCAGGTACGAGTCAGCCAGCGCGCTGGTGCGGGTGAAACGCGGGTCGACGTGGAAGACCTTCGCACCCCGACGCTTGGCCTCCATCACCCACTGGAAGCCCACCGGGTGTGCTTCGGCCATGTTCGAACCCTGGATGACGATGACGTCGGAATTCGACAGGTCCTGCTGGTACTGGGTGGCGCCGCCACGACCGAAGCTGGTCCCCAGACCGGGGACGGTGGAGGAGTGTCAAATACGGGCCTGGTTCTCGATCTGGAGCGCCCCCATCGCGGTGAACAACTTCTTGATGAGGTAGTTCTCCTCGTTGTCCAGCGTCGCCCCACCGAGGCTGGAGATGCCGAGCGTCCGGTTGAGCGGTCGACCCTCGGCGTCGACGTCCTCCCAGGTCTCGTCCCGGGCGGCAAGGACCCGATCGGCGATCATGTTCATCGCCGTGTCGAGGTCGAGGTCCTCCCACTCGGTGCCGTACGGCCGGCGGTAGCGGACTTTCGTCTGCCGCAGCGGGCTGGTGACCAGGCTCTTGCTCGCGGCGCCCTTCGGGCAGAGCCGACCCCGGGAGATCGGGCTGTCCGGATCACCCTCGATCTGACTGACCTGCCCGTCCTTCACGAACACCCGCTGGCCACAACCCACAGCGCAGTACGGGCATACAGACCGGGCGACTGAATCGGCGGTGTCGGTGCGGGCGGTGAGCGCTCGGGACCCGTCGGACTTAGCCGCGGCGCCCCGGCCCAGCGGGTCCGTGCCGGTGAGCTGACGGTAGACCGGCCAGCCCTCGAACCAGCTGCGCACCCCCATCGCCGCACCTTCCCGACCAAGCACGCCAAATATGAACACTCTGACGTTAGATGAGGTGCCGACCCGGTCGCAGCGGGATCACCAACAGTCATGCCTTCCCCGGCCCTTTTTCGGCAGGCCGGGAGAGGCATGGAGTACGGCGATGGTCAGTGCGCTTGCAGCTGGCCGAGCTGCTGGTCGCCGAAGGTCCGGTAGCGGCGCAGCTGCCAGAACAGCCAGCCGATGCTGATGATCGCCAACACGACGAAGACCAGTGAGCCGGAGAACGTGTCCCAGAGGGTGTGCAGGACGACGACACCCACGAACGTGCCGACGAACCCGAAGAGCCGCCCGACGCTTGGGCTCGCCAACAACGCCCAGAGCGCGCCAGCGGTCAGCCCGGTCCAGGCGGTGTGACCGGCGGGCGCCGTCAGACCCCGGATGAAGAGCGTCTGCTCCACCGCGCCGATGTTGCCCTGCGAACTCAGCAGCGCGGTGAAGGCGTAGCCCATCGTCTCCAGCGCGGCGAAACCCATGCCGGCCGCGACACCGATGATCAGCCCGTCCGACGGCACCCGACGCCGATGCTGGGCCACCACCGTGAACAGCAGCACCACCGGGACGATCAGCTTCGCCGACTCCTCGATCAGTGCCACGAACAGCATCGGCAGGGTGCCGAGGCCGCGCAGGGTGTCGTACTCCAGGGTGCCGGCGACCACGGTGCCGATCACACCGCCGAAGAACGCCGACGTCACCAACACCGACGCCGGCACCTGCCACCGCCCGGTCCGGGCCTGTGCGAACGTCAGGAACGTCAAGGGCACCAGCGTCGCCCCGAGCAGGATCAACGCCGGTACGAAGTTCGGATTCTTGGTGCTCACGAGGGTCCGCAGCACCGCCAGATAAAGGACCAGCCCGATGACGAGCACCCCGACCCACGCCCACCGGCGCCAACGATCACGCATACCGCGCAGTCTGGCGGACCACGGTTACGAAGACCAGCCATGGCCCTGAGAGCCTGGCTACTTTCAGCGGCGGCGAAGTCCGCTGTTCCGGGGCGGCGATGCGCGCGAGCGATGGCTACGATCTTCGCCCATGCGCCGCGTAGCACCGTTACTGTCACTCGTCGTCCTGCTGGCCCTTCCCGCCTGCACCTCACAACCCGAGGAGCCCGGGGACGTGGCGTTGACCGTCTTCCTCGACAACGACGTGACGGCGGCGCAGAAGGGCAGCGTGGAGCAGCAGCTCCGGTCGATGCCAAGTGTCAGAGAGGTTTCTCTCGAAACTCGCGAGCAGGCGTACGAGCGCCAGAAGGCGGACCTGAAGGACCAGCCCGACCTGCTGGCGGCCCTCAAGCCCGAATACATGCCGGAGCTTCTTCACGCCACCGTCACCGACGCGTCGATCGCCGAAGCGGTCGAACTGGTGATGGCCGAGGCCGACGGTGTGGAGGACGTGGCGCTCAGGATCGCGGACGTCGACCCTCGGCCATCGCGGATCGGCGTCATCGTCCGGCTGAAGTCGTCGGCGACCGACGAACAACGAGCTGCCGTGGAGAAGGCCGTCCGGGCACTCCCAACGGCGAAGTCGGTCGAATTCGAGGACCGCGACGCCGCGTACGAGCGCCTGCGCAAGCTGTGCCAGGGCAAGGGCGACCTGCCAACGCAGCTCCAACCGCAGATGACGCACGAGTCATGGCGGTTCGAGATGCCCCTGAACGGAGAAGGGTCTGGAGTGGGCGAGCTGATGGGGCTCGACGGCGTCGACGGCGTGCCCCTGGCCCCACTGGCGATGCTGTAACGCCTATGGATGGAGGCGGCTCTTCCGCCGGCATGGTCAGCCGCATTGCACGAGAACGCAATCGCTCTGCGCAGCAACGCTCTTCTCCCCTTTGCTTGCCGGCATCCATCAAAGCTCTTGGATGCCCACAGTCAGCGCTTCTGGAACATTAGGGCCGCAACTTCCGCAGTCAGCTTGATCGCCCAATCGAGCTGCGGACAGCTGTCGCGACCTCGGCACTCCAGGCACCCACCCACCCGCCATGGGCGGTCGAGCGTCCGCGTCCAATGCGTGTCCAGAACTCTCTTGGCGGTGAACAGCTCCGTCGCCTTGGAGATCGGCTCGTCGATCGGCATAGTCGGCACTCTCCCCGCGATCATGATTAGCCCCACCTGGGGGCAGAGTCCGTGCGTCCTACTCCCCAGGTGGGTATTCGGCCGGGAACCTAGGAGTTTGCCGAAACCAGGGAACCCGACTACGCGACCAACCTATTCCTACCTGTAGGAGTAGGTCAAGCTAGAGCATGGAACTTGTTGGAACAGGTTCGCGCGTGATCGAATTGAGGTGCCGAAACCAGGGGACCTACGGAGATCGACTCATGCCGACCGAGAAAGTGGACTACCGGCGCATCGCAACCGAGATCGCCGAAAAGATCAAGTCCGGAGCGCTAGCGCCGGGAGAGAAGCTACCGTCCACGCGCGAGCTTGCCGAGCAACACAGCGTGCACATTTCCACGATCAACCGGGTGATGACGATCCTCAAGGACCGTGAGCTGGTCGAGGGGCATCCGGGCAAAGGTGTCTATGTCGCCGAGCCCAAGCAATCGAGTTAGCGATGCCCCGAGCAACATCTCCTACTGCTCGTCCCTTGATCGTTGGCAGCTGAGTTGTTCGACACGCCGAGCGCTGCTCCCTGAGCTGCCACCGATCGCCGCCAGCGCTCAGACGACGTGCACCAGCCGGAAGCGCTCGGTCACCACGAGGGTGTCGTCGTCCACGGTGAAGTTGGGGTCGCCGAGTTCGGCGCGCACTTCGGCGCTATGCCAGAACGACTCGTGCCCCGCACGCCACTGCGCCACCGACTCGTCGCCCTCTCCCTCGGCCAGGGCGTGTGCCAGGTCGACCTCGGCGAGCCGGATCACCCGTACGTCGGTCAGCTCGATGGCCGCGACCCGCCGGCCCGCGGAGTCCACCACGGCGGACAGTTGGCCCACCTCGGGCAGGGGCTCGTTCGCGCACTCGTAGCCGACCAGCAGGCCAGTCGTCGAGGTCTTCGCCCCGGACAGGATCGCGCCCACCAGTTGGTCCCGCAGCGGCCCCGGAAACGCGAACTCGGCGAGCGGAAGATCATCGAGGTCCATCCGCGGAGGGTACGCGATCCGGTGCTCCGAAGGGACTGTCGTCGACGTGCGCGCGGCCACGTGGCACGGTCTCGTCATGGCCACCTATGACGTCGCCCTCTTGTTGCTTGTCAATCCGTCGGGCGCGGTGCTGCTGCAACACCGCGATGAGGACGCGGTCGTCTCGCCGGGCCAATGGAGCCTGCCGGGTGGCCATATCGAGCCCGGCGAGTCGCCGGAGGAGGCGGCCCGCCGCGAGCTGCTGGAGGAGACTGGTCTGACCGCAGGTGAGCTGCACCCGTTCTGGAGCGGTCCGCGTCCGTACGAAACGGGCTTCCCCCACACCGTGACCGTCCACGTATTTCGTGGCACCACCACGGCTCGGCAGGAGGACGTGGTCCTCGGTGAGGGTCAGGCCATGGTGTTCGTCCCCCGGGACCAAGTGCTCGATCGTGAGCTGGCGGTCTCCACCGCACTGGTCCTGCGCATGATTTAGCGTCGCGTACGGCTACGGCGTGGCGACGACCTCCCGGTTGTGGGACACGCAGTACACGTCGCCGGAGTTCGCGGCGTGCGGCAGTTCGTGCAGGTGCGTCGCCAGGTCGGTGGCGGGTATCCAGCGTTGGAAGGTCATCGACTTGTCATCGCCCAACGCGACGTCGAAGCCGTCGAAGCCGAGCGCGGTCAGGCGATCGAGGCACCGGTAGGCAACCGCACGCGCGATGGTGGTGAACTCGAACGAGAGCGCCGGCAGTGGGCGGCTCAGGCCGGCCAGCACCTCGTCCTCGAAACCCTCAACGTCGATCTTGGCGAAGGTCGGTACGCCGTACGTGTCGATCAGCGCGTCGACGGTGACCACCGGGACCTCGATGTCGGCATCCCACACCTCGCCCTCCCACCCGCCCGCGCCCTGCGCCGCTCGGACGAAGTCGGGTGAGGCGGTCGACACGGTGGGATTGGCGGAGTTGACGTGCAACCGGGTGCGGCCGGGCAGGGCGCCACACGCGGCGTCGACCAGGGTGACCTGGTCGTCGTCGGCGTAGATCGCCCGCAGGGCGCGCAGACACAGCGGCTGCGGTTCCACGGCTACGACCCGGGCGCCGAGGCGACGGAAGCTGCCGATGTGGTCGCCCACGTGGGAGCCGATGTCGAAGACGAGGTCGCCGCGGCTGACGAAGCGGGAGTAGAAGTCGTCCATCCTCGCGTCCCGCTCGGGATCGCCGTAGTAGACGTCCAGCGACCGGTGCAGCAGGGACAGGGCCGGATCGGTCCGGAGCGCGGCGATCCTGGTGTCGGTGCTTGCCGTCATCTGTCTGGGTCCAGTCCGTGAGAGAGGTGGCCGGGGTTACGGCCCGAAGGCGGTCAGGAACCGGTCCCGGAAGGCGTCCATCCGCCAGACCGGCGCCTGCGGCCCGGGCTTCAGCCCGTCCTGCCAGCCCCACCCGGAGATCCGGTCCAACACCGCCCGATCCCGGGTGATGATCGAGATGGGGACGTCGCGGCTGGCGTTCTCACCGGTGACGACGGCGGCGGGCTGGTGGTCACCGAGGAAGATGAACACGAGGTCGTCGTCTCCGTAGGTCCGCACGTAGGAGACGAGCGTGCCGAGGGTGTACTCGATGGACTTCCGGTAGTCCGCCCGGATCTGGCCGGTGTTGCGGCGCTTGTCGTCCGACCTGCCAGCGCCGGCCGCGCGGTAGACCGCGCCGTCGCCGACGTCGGCCCAGTCGAGCAACGGCGGGACGGGCGTCCACGGCGCGTGACTCGACACCAACGCCAGCTCGGTCATCACGTTGCCGTCGCGCTTCGCCTGCTCCAGGCGCTGCCAGCTGGCCAGGGTGTACTGGTCGGGCGGGGTGCCGAAGCTGAACTTCGGGCCACCGTACGCGAGCGTCTTGGCGTTGTAGAACCGGTCGTAGCCGAAGAAAGAGCCCTCCGGCCAGGCCTTGGTGACGGCGGGCATCACGCCCACGGTCTGCCAGTCCGCTCGCCGGAAGGCGCCGTTGAGGGTCATCCGGTCGCTGGCCAGCAGGGTGCGGTGGCGCTGGTCGTTGTCGATCCAAAGGCCGGAGAGCAGCGTGTCGTGCGCGAGCCAACTGCCGCCACCGAAGGTGGGCGAGGTGAGGAAGCCGCTCTGCGCGGCGAAACCCGCCGCGCCCAGCTCGCTGGTGCCGCGGTCGAGGACCGCACCGACCTGCGGCGCGAACTCCGGGTCCTCGACGGCGTCCCGGCCGTAGCTCTCCACGAACGCGACGACCACGTTCTTGCCGCGCAACGCGGTCAGGAGCTGGTCGCCGGGGGTGTCACCGAACTTGTCGGCCTCGATCAGGGCGCCGAACGTCTCGCGGTCGTCGAGGCGTAGGCGCACCTGGAAGCCGTGCCCGTTGGCCAGCGTGGTCGCGGAGGTGTCGGCGACCGGTACGCCCTCGACCACCCGCACGTTGAACGCGGCGCAGGCGACCCAGACGACCACCAGCGCGGCCACGACACGGGTGGTCCCGGCGCGGTGCCGGACCACCAGCCGCCGCAGTCGCCGCATCGACAGCGTGACCAGTGTGGGCAGGCCCACGACCACCACCGCCAGGGTGATCGCGGCACCGACGGCGGCGGGCCGACCGTACGACTCGCTGAGGAAGGCGAACCCCTCGTCGACGAGCGCCCAGTCGAGCACCGGGTCGAACGCCCGGCTCAGCGAGGCGGAGAACCCCAGGTCGAGCAGCTTCAGCAGGCCGAGCAGGCCGAGCGCCACGCCGGCGAGCGTCGCGACCAGTCGGCTGCCACGAGACGGCAGGGCGAGCAGGAGGGCCACGACCAGCAGCGCCTCCAGGGGGATCCGTACGAACCCCGCCGGGTTGAGCCGACCGAAGTCGTACGGCACGGTGAGGACGAGTAGCACGAGCAGCGCGGCCAGCACGGTGGTCAGCCGAGCCGCGATGGAACGCTTCGGCTGGTCCTCGGCTTCGGTGCCGTCGGTGGCGGTGACGTCCGAGACTTCGCCCCTCATCGGCCTCCGTCCCTGGCTCGGCTGCTGACGTACGCGCGTCATGAGCGACAACCCGGGCATCCTTCCATGATCTTTGTTGGTGCGCGGAATCCGGGCGGCTCAGACGCGGGCGATCCCGCGTCGGGCCACAGCGACCGTGGGACGGTCCGACCAGGGCAGCCCATCCGGCCGGCCCGAGCCCAGCCCGGCCAACCCCACGCCGGCGCTCGGGGTGCTGTGGCTCGGCGGGCTGCTCGCGTGGGCCATCGCGCCCGAGGCGTCGTGGATGCCCGGGGCGTGTTGGCTGCCCGGGGTGTCGAGGACGAGGCTATGGCGGAGGTGACGGGTCGTCCAGAGCCACGCGACGTCCCGCCCGAACGACTCGACCAGCAGCGCCAGCGACGCCACCAGCACGACGGTCGTCAGCGGCCCGGGCAGCGCGTCGCCCATCGCCACCGTCAGCACCACGCCCTGGACGGCGGCGACGACCTTGCGCCAGTAGCGCGGCGGCAGGGACCCGCGCATCCACCCCAGCACCCAGCTCGCGGCGACGAAGACGTAGCGCATCGCGCCGATCGCGAGCACCCAGCCACCCACCGAGGGGGCCACGTGCAGGCAGAGCACCAGGACCAGGAAGGAGTCGATCTCCATGTCGAAGCGCGCGCCGAGCTCGCTGGTGGTCCCGGTGCGGCGGGCCGTGTACCCGTCCACGGCGTCGAGGGCCAACGCCACGCTGGTGAGGACGACCATCAGGGTGACCGGCGCCGACCGGCCGAACGAGTCGGCGGCCAGGGCCGTCACGCCGCCGACGAGGATCGCCCGACTCAGGGTCACCCGGTCGGCCGGGCTCAGAGCACCCGCGCCCGAGCGGGACATCCCCCGGCTGAGCAGGGCGCACAGGACCGCCCCATACGCCAGCCCCGCCACCCAGCCCGCCGCGCCCAGACCGACTGTCTCCGCGAGCACCGCCAGCAGGACGATCTGTACGAGCAGTCCGATGACCGGACCAGTTCGAACCGTTGACATCGTGCCTCCGCGACTCTGGTGGGTGACCCTGACCGTCATCACGGAAAATATGACCGATCGGTTCATTCTGAACGCGACCCGGCAGGGCGCCACGGAGAGACCTGCCCCTTCGGTGGCCGGTTAATCGTCCACCGTGGGCGACCCGTCGGCGGCTGACCGACGAGCGCCCGTACGGGTCAGGGCGTCGGCAGGGTGAGCACGTCCGCACCGTCGTCGGTGATGGCGATGGTGTGCTCGCTGTGCGCCGTCCGGCAACCCGTCGCGCTGCGGAGCGTCCAGCCATCGGCGTCGGTGACGAGCGTGGCGGTGTCCGCCATGACCCAGGGCTCCAGCGCCAGCAGCAGCCCCGGGCGCAGCCGGTAGCCGCGGCCGGGACGCCCGGTGTTGGAGACGTGCGGGTCCTGGTGCATCGTCGATCCGACGCCGTGGCCGCCGAACTCGGTGTTGACCGAGTATCCCGCCGCGCTGAGGACCGAGCCGATGGCGTGCGAGAGGTCACCGATGGGAACGCCGGGGCCGGCGGCGGCGATCCCCGCCTGCAACGCGCGCTGGGTCGCGTCGATCAGCGCGACGCTCTCCGGGGGCCGTACGTCGCCCACGACGAAGCTGATGGCCGAGTCCGCGACGACTCCACCCAGGGAGACGGCGAGGTCGAGCGAGAGTAGGTCGCCGTCGGCGAGCGGGTAGTCGTGCGGCAGCCCGTGCAGCACGGCGTCGTTGACCGACGTGCAGATGTAGTGGCCGAACGGCCCGCGCCCGAAGGACGGCTCGTAGTCGACGTAGCAGGACTGTGCACCGGCCTCGATGATCATGGCCTGTGCCCACTGGTCGATGTCCAGGAGGTTGGTGCCGACCACACAGCGGCTCTTCAACGTCTGGAGGATGTCGGCGACCAGCGCGCCGGTGTCCTTCGCTCGCAGCACGTCGGTGGGGCTCAGGATCTCGATCATGCAGCGCCTTCCTCGGACGACCAATAAGTATCCCGGCCATATTATCCCGGTACTAGAATCGGAGCATGGTCAGGTTGCCGCTCACTCCCGCGGAGCTCGAACGCGGACAGCGCCTCGGCGCCCTCCTGCGTCGCGCCCGCGGAGAGCGTTCGATGCTCCTCACCGCGCTGGACGCGGGCGTCTCGCCGGAGACCCTTCGAAAGATCGAGTCCGGCCGGATAGCCACCCCCGCCTTTCCGACCATCGCGGCGATCGCCGACGTCCTCGGTCTCTCCCTCGATGCCGTCTGGTCGGAGATCAACAGGGCGGACGGCAGTGCCGAACTCCCCCGACCAGCTCGCACCCCACGCGAACGATTGGCCTCGTAGTCTCGACCCCGCTGGCGCAACACGGCGCGTCGGCCGGCGACCAACCAGACGACGCTGGTCCCGGTCGATGGACGACCGGGACCAGCGGGTGGTGCGCTCAGGAGGCGGCGATGCCCTCCATGCCGATGCCGTCGGTGAACTTCGGCAGACCCTCCACGGTGGTGACGAGCTTCAGGGACCCGTCCTCGCCCACCTCGTAGCCCTGCACGTTGCCGGCGGTGGCGTTCTGCACGTACAGGAAGCCGTCGCTGGTGGTCATGTCGATCGACCCGCCGCCGGTGTCGACGGCGACGCCCTTGACGAGTTGGAGCTTGCCGTCGTCGTCGACCCGGTAGGAGCTGATGGTGGAGCTACCGGCGTTGGCCACGAAGAAGTAGTCGCCGACGCGCTGGATCCAGCACGGCGCCTGCTGCCCGTTGGGCACCGACGGCCCGACCTGGTCGAGCGCGCCGTCGTCCTCCAGCTCGAACCGGCTGACCGCGTTCGCACCCGACTCGGTGACCAGCAGCGAGTCCTCGGTGTCGAAGGTGAAGCCGAAGGGCGTGTTCCCCGCGTCGCTGATGACGGGGTTGCGGGACAGCTTGCCGTCCCGGCCGATCTCGTAGCTGAACATGACGTTGGCGCCCTTGGTCGACACCAGGACGAACTCGCTGTCCGGGTCGATCTTGACCTGGGCCGGGGCGGTCCCGAACGCGGGCGGGTTGCCGTTGTGCAGCCCGAGCGACCGGTTGGCGTCCTCGATCCGGGACAGGCGCCCCTTGTGCAGCTCGAAGCCCTGCACCGAGCCCTCGCCACCGGCGTTGAGGACGTAGACGAGGTCACCACGGGCCGCGACGCTGACCGGCAGCAGACCGCCGGACCAGATGACCTGGAGCTTGTGCAGCTTGGTGCCCTCGACGCGGAAGACCGTCACGGTGTTGCTGCCGGCGTTCACGGCGAACAGCAGCCCCTTGTGGTAGGTCAGGGACCCCTGTGAGGCCAGCGCGTCGAGCGGCGCGCCGATGGTGAAGCCGCCCAGCCCGCCGGTCTCGTACTCGCCCGCCTTGGTGAGACGGCCGTCCTCGTCGCGGTCGTACACCTTGATGGTGTTGCCCTCGGCCTTGTTGGTCTGGACGAAGACCGCGCCCTCGTCGCCGTGGTGGTAGTCACCCCCCTTGCGGTCGTCGTGGTACCCGGGGCCACCGCCATCGGCGGAGGCTGTTCCGGGGATCGATCCGATGCTGGTCAGACCTGCCAGGAGGGCTGCCGCGAACGCGACACTGCGCTTCATCACTGACTCCTTATGCACCCGAAGGGAGGAATACGAGTTTTCCTCTCCTTCGAAAGCTATCGGAGCAGCTAGGCACATTGGCCACACTTACCCTAAAGGGGTAATTTCGTGCCGGTCTGTCGAATCGGCAGACGTACGTCCCGAGGTGGCATAGGGCGAAGCGGACCTTCGACCCATCAGGGCAGGAATTCGGCGGTCAGGCTGATCAACGCACGTGCGGCAGCCCCGACCGGGCGGTCCACCGGGGTGACGAGGGACGCTGTCCAGTTCAGGTCGACACCGGTGACGCTCAGCAGGCGCACCCCGTGGTCGTCGGCGACGGCGAAGCGGGGTAGCAGCGCGATGCCGAGCCCGTGCCGGACGTGGTCGGCGCCGGTGGCGATGTCGGGGATCTCGATCGTGACGCGCCGGGACAGGCCGGCGGCCGCGAACGCCCGGTCGGTCACGGCCCGGTTGCCGTATCCCACCGGGGAGTCGATGAAGTCCAGCCCGGCGATGTCGGCGAGGGTGACCGCCTCGCGGGTGGCCAGCGGGTGGTCGTCCGGAACGACGAGGTCGAGGACCGAGCAGGCCAGCTCGGTGAGGTGGATCTCCGCCGGGGGCGCGCCGGGCAGTGAGACGAAAGCGAGGTCGAGTCGGCGTTCCGCGAGGGCGTCGATGAGCCCCTGAGAGCCGTGCGGCGCGACGCTGGTGTGCAGCAGCACTCCGGGGTGCCGGCGGTGGAACTCACCCAGCAGGGCCGGCAGCTGCAGGAGCCTGGTCGAGGTCATCGTGCCGATGCGCAGGGTGCCGCGCAGGCCGCCGTGCACCTCGGCGACGGCGTCGCGGGCGTCGCGGGCCGCGTCGAGGGCGATCCGGGCGCGCGGGAGCAGCGCGGCACCGGCGTCGGTGAGGCGTACGCGTTTGGAATTGCGGTCCAGCAGTGGCGCGCCCAGTTCGCGTTCGAGGGTCTTGACCGCCGCCGACACGGCGGACTGGACGACGTGCAGGCGGACGGCGGCGCGGGTGAAGTTCTGTTCCTCGGCCACCGCGACGAAGTACTCAAGTTGGCGGAGTTCCACGCCGCCAAGTATCACCGATCGCGATCGTCACTAGCATCAACTTTCGTTGGACCTGATGCTTGGGTGAGGCAACAGTGGGGTTATGTCCTTGTCGACCCTGACACCTGCTCCCGCCGCGTCCGATCGCAGCGACGGCTCGTCCCGCCGCCACGGCCGTGGCTTCTGGGCGATCGCCCTGGCGTTCCTGACCGCGATGGCGTTCTGCACCGTGCCGGCCCCGCTCTACCCGCTGTACATGGCGCGGGACGGTTTCTCCACGTTCATGGGCACGATCGTGTTCGCTGTCTACGCCGTGGGCGTGGTGATCAGCCTGCTGCTCGCCGGCCACGTCTCGGACTGGGTCGGCCGCAAGAAGATCCTCATTCCGGCGTTGGCGTTGGAGCTGGTGGCCGCCGCCCTGTTCCTGGGTGACCCGTCCCTGCCGGTGCTGCTGGTCGCCCGGCTGGTGAGCGGGCTGGGCATCGGCATGATCACCGCGACCGCTACCGCGTACCTGCAGGAGTTGCACGCCGCGCATCGGCCCGGCTCGTCCCGCCAACGCTTCGAGATGGTCTCCACCGCCGCCAACATCGGCGGCTTGGGCGTCGGCGCGTTGGTCGCGGGCGTCCTCGCCCAGTACGTCGACGCCCCGCTGCGTACGCCGTACCTGGTGTTCACCGTCCTGCTGGCGGTGAGCATCGTGGCGGTCGCCCTGACCCCGGAGACCGTCGAGGAACGGTTGGTGAAGCCCACCTACCGGCCCCAGCGGATCAGCGCCGACCACGGGGACCGGGCCGGCTACCTGGCCGCGGCAGCCGCCGGGTTCGCCTCCTTCGCCGTGTTCGGCCTGTTCACCTCGGTCGCCCCGGGCTTCGTCGCGGGTGCCCTGCACCTCCCGTCGCGGGCCCTGGCCGGCATGATCGTGTTCGCCGTGTTCGGGGGTGCGGCCGTGGCGCAGACCCTCACCAGCCGGCTCCCCGCCCCGGCGAAGGTGCGCCTGGGGCTGCTCGCCCAGGCCGTCGGCGTGCCCGTCCTGCTGGCGGGGACGCAGACCGCCAACCTCGCGGCGTTCCTGGTCGGCGGGGTGGTCGCCGGCATCGGCGCCGGCGTGCTCTTCAAGGCCGCCGTCGGCGCCGTCGCGGCGATGGCGGCACCCGCCCGGCGCGGCGAGGCCCTGGCCGGGTTGTTCCTCATCGGCTACCTGGGGATGATCCTGCCGTCCGTCGGCATCGGCGTCGCCACCCAGGCCGTCACCACCGGCACCGCGATGAACTGGTTCACCGGGTTGCTACTGGTCATGCTCGCCTTCGTGGCCCTGCTGTTCCGTCGCAGCGCAGCGGCCCACGCGCGCTGAGGCGGACGCTCAGGTCGCGTCGGGCCGCCACCAGGGTTCGAGGATGGTCGGGTCGGCGACGTACTGCTCCACCTGCGTGCGCTGCTCCGGGGTCAGGGACAGCGCGCGGAGGCGGGCGCCCCACTCGGGCACCCGGTCGGCCTTGTCCAACCCGGTCGCCAGCTCGATCAAACCGGCCAGTGCCATCGCCTGCTCGACCACCGGCGCGTCCTCGGCGCGGCGGCGCATCCCCGAGTCGAGCGCCCGGTAGGCCGCGCGGTCGTCCATCTTGAACTCGCGCAGGATCCGCGCGTTGTCGAGCACCCGGGCCAGGCCCTCAAGCTCCTTCGACCCGCCGTACTCCAGGTCCTTCGGCTCGTCGCGCTGGATAAAGACGATGGTGTTGCCGGACGGGTCGACGATGCTGAACCGCGACGCCCCGTCGCGGTAGCGGGTTATCCGGGGCAGGCCGCTGACCAGCACCTTGCCGTAGCTGCGGCGCATCGCCTCGGTGAACACCGCGTGGTACGCCGCGACCGCGTCCACCATCACCAGGCAGCCGCCGGACTGCTCCTTCGCCGGGTCGAGGTCCTTCGGCGCGGGGCCGTAGTGCAGTTGGAACCCGCTCCACGTGAAGGCCAGGTACACGTAGGGCTTGAGCTGCTCGTAGGCCACCTCGAACCCGAGCGCCCGCCAGAACGCCACGGTCTCCTCCGGCGCCGCGCAGTGCAGCAGCGGCACAGCGGTCTCGTTCGGCCGAATCTGGTTCTCATTGGGCGTCACTTGTCGCTCTCCGTCCCGTCGGCAGGCCGGCCATTGTGCCAGCACCACCGAGCGGCCTCCACGGTTTCGTCTCCTACCCAGGGAGGAGACGCGCTCCGACCACCGGCCGCAACCGGGGCTCGGGGTCGGACGCGATCGACGGGCGCGGCCACGAACATCTGCAGACATGACTACCGTTGTGCGCCGGGCGACGCGTTGGAACCGCCCGCTGATGTTCCTGGTATCCGTGATGGCGGTGCTGGCCGTCGTCGCCGTGGTCGGCATCCTCGTCGACTCACGCGTCCTCACCGGGGCGCCGATCTGGCTCAAGCCGTTCAAGTTCGCGGTGTCGTTCGTGCTCTACGGCACGACGCTCGCCTGGATGCTCTCCCTGCTGCCGCGGCGCAGCCGGGCCGTCGAGCGGGCGGCCGTCGTCATCGTCGCGGTGGCGGTCGTCGAGAACGCATGGATCGTCGGTCAGGTGCTTCGCGGGCAGACCAGCCACTTCAACTCCAGTACCCCCCTGAACACCGTGTTGGTCGCGTCGATGGGCGCGGCGATCCTGGTGCTGTTCTTCGCGCACCTCGTCATCGGGATCGTGGTCCTGATCCAGCGGATCCCCGATCGGGTCGCCGCGACCGCCGTCGGGTGGGGGCTCGGCCTGTCCCTGCTGGGCATGCTCGCGGCGGTGCCGATGGTGCTGCCGATGCAGGACCCGGGGATCGAGGGGATCGGTGGGGCGCACAGCGTCGGCGTGCCCGACGGTGGGCCGGGGTTGCCTATCGTCGGCTGGAGCACCACCGGCGGTGACCTGCGGATCGGGCACTTCGTGGGGCTGCACGCCCTCCAGGCGTTGCCGATCCTGGCGATCCTGCTGAGCCGGTTCGCCACGCGGTGGGACGAGCGCACCCGCGCCCGGCTGCTTGTCGTCGCGGGCGGCGCGTACGGCGTACTCACCGTGCTGTTGACCTGGCAGGCCCTGCGCGAGCAGCCGCTGCTGCGGCCGGACGCCACCACGCTCGCGGCGGTCGCGGCCCTGGCGGTCGCGACGGCGACCGCGACCGGCCTGGTGCTGGTCCGCCAGCGTCGCCCGGAACTGGCGCTGGCCGCGTGACCGGGGCGCTGTTCTCGCTGACGTTCGCGGTGGCCACGCCGTTCTGGGCGCTGATGATCCTGCTGCCCCGCTGGTCGTGGACCGCCCGGATCGTCGCCTCGCCGCTGATCGTGCTGCCGGTCGTGGTGATCTACGCGCTGCTGGTGCTCCCGGCCTTCGGCGACGTGCTGCCGGCCGTGACGTCGCCGACCCTGGCCGGGGTGCGCGACCTGCTCGGCACCTCCGACGGAGCGGCGGCGGGTTGGGCGCACATGATCGCGTTCGATCTGTTCGTCGGACGGTGGGCGTGGTTGGACAGCCGGGAACGGGGGGTGCCGGCGCTGGTCATGGCTCCGGTGCTGGTGCTGACCATCCTGCTCGGACCGCTCGGCCTGGCCGCGTACCTCGCGGTCCGGACCCGGTGGCGGCGGCCGACGGCCGTCGCCACCGGGCCGCAGCACCTAGGCTGACCACCGTGAGCTGGCCGGGGCGACTGTTCGACATGCGGGACACCCTCGTGCGGATGGCGCTGCTCGACCTCGCCGGCCTGGGCTACCTGTTCTTCGTTCCGCACTCCGCCAGCACGCCCACGACGACACAGTGGATCCTCGCGGTCCTCGCGTTCACCGTGGGGCTGGCGGTGCACCGTTGGCCGGTGGTCAACCTGCTGGCGCAGGCCGCCCTGCTGGCGGTCGCGATCCGCCTGGTCGACGACTTCACCATCAACCAGGTTGGCGCGAGTTGGGCCCTGCTCGAGATCACCATGCGGGCGCGCCGGCCCCGGACCATCTGGCTGTCCGCCGCGCTGCTGATCGTGGTCGACCTGACCGACTCGGTCGGCGACCCGGTCGGCCAGGTCGCCTCGGGCGTCGTCGGCCTAGCCCTGGAGGTCGGCGTGCCGGTGCTGCTCGGCCTGGTCATCCGCACCAACCGGGAGCTGAGTCGGCAGGCCGTGGAGCGGGCGGTGGCCGAGCAACGCCAGCACGAGTCGGAGAGTCGTGCGGCGCGCGCCGACGAGCGCAGCGCCATCGCCCGCGAGCTGCACGACGTCGTCGCGCACCACGTGGCGTCGATGGTCCTGCGGGTCGGCGTGGCCCGGCACGTGCTCACCGACCTGGACCCCCAAGTGGGCAAGGTCTTCGACGACGTGCACGGCACCGGCACCGCGGCCCTCGCGGAGCTGCGCCGGCTGGTCGCGGTGCTGCGCAACCCCGACGGGGTACGCGGCGACGCGGCGCTGACCGCGATCGAACCCTCCGCGCTGCCGGCGGCGATCGGCGCGTCCATCGACCGGGCCCGGCAGGCGGGTGTCACCGTGGAGGCCGATCTCGATCCGGCGATCGGTTCACTCGACGCGGTGCGCGGCATGGCGGTGCTGCGACTGACCCAGGAGGCGCTGACCAACGTGGCCAAACACGCGGGGACATCCGCGCTCGCGCACCTCGTGGTCGCCGTCCAGGACGGCTCCGTGCACTGGGAGGTCGCCGACAACGGGCGCGGTGGGGTGCCGGCGGGCGTGCCGGCCGGTGGTGGGCACGGCATCACCGGGATGCGCGAGCGCGTCGAGGTCCTCGGCGGCCGGCTGGAGGCGGGCCCGACCGGCACCGGCTGGCGGGTGCGTACCGTCCTTCCGGCCGGGGCCTCCGCGTCCGCCGACGCGCCGGTCGGAGCGGTGCCCCGCGAGCGGGAAGCCACCGCCGAATCACCCGCACCGGAGCCGGCGTGATCCGGGTGCTGCTGGTCGACGACCAGCACCTCATCCGAGCCGGGCTGCGCATGCTCTGCGAGGCCCAACCCGACATCGAGGTCGTCGGGGAGGCCGACAACGGCCGGGAGGCGATTCCGCTGGCCGGGCGGCTCCTCCCCGACGTCGTCGTGATGGACCTGCGGATGCCCGGTGTCGACGGGATCACCGCGACCAGCAGGATCCTCGCCGAACGCCCCACCACCCGCGTCCTGGTGCTGACCACGTTCGGCGACGACGACCACCTCTACCCCGCGCTGACCGCCGGCGCGTGCGGGTTCCTGCTCAAGGACGCGCCGCCGACCGAGCTGCTGGACGGTATCCGCCGGGCCGCCGTCGGTGACAGCCCGTTCAGCCCGGAGGTGCTGCGCCGCGTCGTGCAGCGCGCGGTGCACGCCCGCCCCGGGTCACCACCGGCCCTGCCGGGCCTGACCGCTCGGGAACGGGACGTGCTCAACCTGGTCGCCGAGGGTCTGTCCAACACCGAGATCGCCGACCAGCTCCACATCGGCGTCACCACGGTCAAGACCCACATCACCAGCCTGATGACCAAGACCGACAGCCCCAACCGGGTACGTCTGGCCCTGTTCGCCCGCGGCGTCTGACGCTCAGGCCCGCATCCGCGCGGAAACGGCGATGACGAGCGCCAGCGGCACGATCAACAGGGCCGGGGCGACGACCGGCAGGTGCAGGGCGACCAGGGCGCCGACCGCCGCGCCGACCATGAGGGCCAGCAGCACCTGGGCCTTGGGGCGCATGCTGGCCCACGGGCTGCGCGCGGCCACACCGGCGATCAGGCTGGTGAGCGTGCCGGTCAGGTACGTGGAGGACAGCCCGGACACGCCGAAGCGTTGGATCGCACTGCTCTGCACGCCCAGTGCGACCGCGGACAGCATCAGCAGCGCCAGGTGGACGCGCGCGTCGGCGGTGTGCAGCGTGACCTCCCAGACGACGGCGAACACCACGAACACCGACAACTCCAGGACCAGCGCCCAGGTGACCCGCCGGGGCCAGACCGGATCGTCGGGCTGTGCCGAGCCGACGACGCGGGCGCCCGCGAGGACACCGACGATGAAGCTGACGATGGCGCAGCCCGACGTCAACGCCAGGTCGGCTTCACCACGGCCGGCCGAGAGCCCGAGCAGGACCATGTTGCCGGTCATCACGCTGGCGAAGGCGCCGCCGAGGGAGAGGAAGCCGAGGGCGTCGGCGCTCCCGGTGAGGAAGGTGAGGACGACGACGAGCGCCTGCCGCCGCCGCAGCAGGCGCTGGCTCCGGTACGGGGCGACGCGGGGGCGGGTGACGCGGGGCGCTGTGCTCGACACTGTCTGCCACCTTCCGATAATTGTTCTTCGTATACACTTTGTCCGGACACGTTCACGGAGAGGCAACCAGGTGGCTGAAGACCTACGGGACAAGCTCGGCGCGCAACACCTGCCGCTACGCGATCAGGTCCTCGCCGCGCTGCGGACCGCCATCATCGACGGCGACTACCTTCCCGGGGAACGGCTGACCGAGGACCGGCTCGCCGAGGACTTCGGCGTCTCCCGCAACCCCGTCCGGGAGGCGCTGCGCGTCGCCGAGGCGGAGGGGTTCGTCGTGATCCTCCCCCGCCGGGGAGCGGTCGTCGCCTCACCGAGCAGCGGGACCATCACCGACATGTTCGTGGTACGCGAGCGTCTGGAGGCGCTGGCCGCCCGGCTGGCCGCCGAGCGGGCCACCGCGGCCGACGTGGCGTCCCTGCGCGCGTTGCTCGACCAGGGCCGCGAGGCCACACAGCGGCAGGATCTGGCCCGGGTCGCCGAACTGAACAGCACGCTGCACCTGCGCATCCTCCAGATCAGCGGAAACCCCTGGCTGTCGTCGATCGCCAAGTCGCTCTACCTCCATGTCCAGTGGGTCTTCCGGCTCGGTGCGGCCGAACGCGCCCCCCACTCGTGGGCCGAGCACATCCAACTCGTCGACGCCATCGAGTCAGGCGACGGTGACCGCGCCGAGCGGGCCGCGCTCGACCACCTCGACGCGGCCTCCGCCGCGGCGTACGAGAACGCCGAAGGCGGCTACGGCGCCCGCTAACGGCCGCACGCGTAGCCCTGCATCCCCCGGGGGTTCGCACCGGCGGCCAGTACGCCCGTCGTCGGGTCACGGGTCACCGCGCAGAGCCGACCCAGGCTCCACCCGTCGGTGACCCGCACCTCGTGCCCGTACGCCCGCAGCGCCGCCAACACGCCCTCGTCGAACCGGTCCTCCACCACCAGGACACCGGGTTCCATGTCCCGTGGATAGAACGACCCCGGCAGGCTGACCGTGTGCCACGCCGGCGCGTCGATGGCCTCCTGGAGGCTCTGCCCACCGACCAGGTGCCGCAGCAGGAACGGCAACTGCCACTGGTCCTGCTGGTCGCCACCGGGGGTGCCGCACGCCAGCACCGGCTCGCCGTCGCGGTGCACCATCGTCGGGCTCAACGTCGTACGCGGGCGGCGGCCCGGTGCCAGCGACGAGGCGAGCCCCTCCTCCAGCCAGAACATCTGCAACCGGCTGCCCAGCGGGAAGCCGAGCTCCGGAATGGTCGGGGAACTCTGCAACCAGCCGCCGCTGGGCGTAGCGGAGATCATGTTGCCCCAGCGGTCGACCACGTCCACGTGACAGGTGTCGCCGCGGGTCACCCCGTCCGACTGCACGGTCGGCTCCCCCGTGGTGGCGTCCGTCGGCCCGGTACGCCGCTCGGCACCGGGTCGGACGTGGGCGGGCAGGCGCGGCTGCGCCCCGTCCGGACGTCCCGGCCGCAACTCCGCCGACGCGCGGTCGCCGACCAGGGCGGCCCGCTCCCGCGCGTACTGCGGGGAGAGCAGCGCCTTGGCGGGCACGTCGACGCCGTCGCCGTACCAGGCCTCCCGGTCGGCGAAGGCGAGCTTGAGCGCCTCGACCTGGGCGTGCACGCCCGCCGCGGTCCCCGGGTCGTACGCGCCCGTGTCGTCGAGGGCTTCCAGGGTGGCCAGTGACTCCAGCAGCACCGGGCCCTGACCCCAGAATCCGGTCTTCGCCACCGAGTAGCCGTGCCAGTCGAGGGTGGCGGGCGTCTCCCAGCTCGCCGAGTACGCAACCAGGTCGTCGCCGGTGACCAGCCCGGCGTGCGGGCGCCCGCTGGAGTCCTGGAACGGTCGCCGGCTGAACGCGTCGATCGCCTCGGCGACGAAACCCGTGCTCCAGGCCCGACGTGCGGCTTCGATCTGGGCCTCCCGGTCGACGCCGGCCGCCTGTCCCGCCTCGACGAGTCGGCGCAGCGTGTCCGCGTACGCCGGGTTGCTGACCATCTCCCCCGCGGCCGGTGGCCGGCCGTTGCGCAGCCAGAGCGCGGCGGACGTGGGCCAGTGTTCCTCGAACAACGACCGGACGGCCGCCACGGTGTCACCGACCCGGCCCACCAACGGGTGTCCGGCGCCGGCGTAGCCGATCGCCGGCTCCAGCACCTCGGCGAGGGTGAGCGTGCCGTGCTCGCGCAGCAGCAGGAGCCAGGCGTCCACGGCACCGGGTACGGCCGCGGCGAGCGGCCCGGCACCCGGGATGAGGTCCATTCCGAGGGACCGGAAGTGCGCGATGGTCGCACCGGCCGGGGCCGGCCCCTGCCCACACAGCACCTTCGGTCGAGGGTCCTGTGCGGTGGCCACGATGGCCGGCACCTCGCCGCCCGGCCCGTTCAGGTGCGGCTCGACGACGTGCAGGACGAACCCGGCGGTAACCGCGGCGTCGAAGGCGTTGCCGCCGCGTTCCAGGATGCCCATCGCCGCCTGGCTGGCGAGCCAGTGCGTCGAGGACACCATGCCGAAGGTGCCCTGCAACGTGGGTCGGGTGGTGAACGTCATGACAACACCTCACTGGGATCTGCGGTGCGAACGTCGGGACCGGTGCCGTCCGGCCGGACCAGGTGGCAGGCGGCCATGCCGTCGCCGATGGCGGTCTGCGCCGGCACGTCCGTCGCGCACCTGTCGAAAGCGAGCGGGCACCGGGTCCGGAACCGGCAGCCGGACGGCGGGTCGAGCGCGGACGGCAGGTCGTCGCCGAGCAGCACCGGCTGACGGTGGCGTTGGCGCACCGGGTCGGCCACCGGCGCGGCGGACAGCAGAGCCTGGGTGTACGGGTGGGCGGGCCGGGCGAAGATCCGCTCGCGGCTGCCCGTCTCGACGAGTTGACCGAGGTACATGACCGCGATGTCGTCGGCCAGGTACTCGACCGCGGAGAGGTCGTGGGTGATGAAGAGGCAGGCGAACCCGATGTCGCGTTGCAGGTCGGCGAGGAGGTTGAGCACCGACGCCTGCACGGACACGTCGAGCGCGCTGGTTGGTTCGTCCGCGATGAGCAGCATGGGCTCGGAGATCAGGGCCCGAGCGATGCTGACCCGCTGGCGTTGCCCGCCGGACAACTCGTGGGGATAGCGACGGGCCACCTCGGCGCGTAGGCCCACCCGTTCGAGTTGGGGAGCGACGCGGGCGTCCCGGTCACGCCGGGAGATCCGTTTGCCGGCCAGCCGCAGCGGCTCGGCCACGATCTCGCCCACCAGCATCCGCGGGTCCAGTGACGCGGCCGGGTCCTGGAAGACGATCGACACCGCGCCGCGATGCGGACGCAGCCGCCGTCGGGACAGGTGGGTGACGTCCGTGCCCGCGATCCGGACCGTCCCGGCGGTCGGTTCGACGAGCCGCACCACGCACCGGCCCACCGTCGACTTCCCGGAACCGCTCTCCCCCACCAGGGCCGTGACCCGGCCTCGCGGGATGGTCAGGGACACCCCGTCCACGGCGCGCACCGGGCCGAAGTGCATCACCAGGTCCGCGATCTCCAGGGCGTTCGGCTGCGGCGTCATCGGTTCGCCTCCTGAGCTGCCGTCGGTGCCGTGGTGCAGGGGTGCCAACAGGCCGCCACATGGTCGGGGCCGCCGATGCCCTCCAGGGGCGGGGCGACCGCCCGGCACTGCTCGTCGGCGGCCGGGCACCGGTCCGCGAAGGTGCAGGCGTCGGGTTGGCTGGCCAGGACGGGCACCAGCCCGGGGATCTCGGTCAACCGGTCCGTGCCGGCGTGCCGGCCCGGCTGCGGTGACGCCGACAGCAGCCCGGCGGTGTACCGGTGCCGTGGGTGGGCGAACAGGTCGTCCACAGGCGCCCGTTCCACCACCCGGCCCGCGTACATGACGACGACGCGGTCGGCGATGTCGGCGATCACGCCGAGGTCGTGGGTGATGATGAGGACGCTCGTGCCGAGCCGGTCGCGCAGGTCCCGCAGCACCTGGAGGATGCCGGCCTGGACGGTGACGTCCAGCGCGGTGGTCGGCTCGTCGGCCACCAGCACCTTCGGGCCGCAGGCCACCGCCATCGCGATCATCACGCGCTGGCGCATGCCGCCGGAGAGCTGGTGCGGGTAGCCGTCGACCCGCTGGGCGGCGGACGGGATCCCGACGAGCGTCAACAGCTCGACGGCGCGCGCCCGCGCCGCCCGTCGGGACATCCGTTCGTGGACCTGGAGCACCTCCCCGATCTGCCGTCCGACGGTGAGCACCGGGTTCAACGACGTCATCGGTTCCTGGAAGATGTAGGCGATCTCCCGGCCACGGACCCGACGCAGGGCCGACTCGCGGGCGCCGACCAGCTGCGTGCCGTCCAGGCGCACCGAGCCGGTGACCCGGGCGCTGCCCGGCAGCAGCCCGGCGATGCTCATCGCGGTGACGCTCTTCCCGCACCCCGACTCGCCCACCATCCCGACGATCTCTCCGGCCGCGAGGTCCAGGCTGACACCGTCGACCGCCGAGACGGTGCCGGTCTCGGTCGGGAACGACACCGACAGGTCGCGGATCTCCAGCACGGGCGCGGAGGCCGTGGTCATCGCCGGTCTCCCTTCGGGTCGAGGGCGTCGCGCAGGGCGTCCCCGAAGACGTTGAACGCCAGCGCCAGACCCATGATCACGACGCCGGGAAAGACGGCCGCCCAGGGTGCGCGGGCGGCGAACTGCTGGGCGGTGGCCAGCATGGTGCCGAGACTGGGCGCCGGGGGCTGGATGCCGAGGCCGAGGAAGGACAGCACCGCCTCGCCGAGGATCGCGGCCGGGATGGCGACAGTGGCCTGCACCAGGATCACCGAGGTCGCGTTCGGCAGGATGTGCCGGGCCAGCACCCAGAGGTCGCTCGCGCCGTCCACGACGGCCGCCGCGACGAAGTCCAACGACTTGAGGCGCAGCGTGTCCGAGCGGACGACCCGGATCACCCCGGGGATCTGGGCGATGCCGATGGCCACCGCGGCGTTACCGAGGCTGGCGCCCCGGATGGCCGCCAACCCCACCGCCATGATCAGGAACGGAAACGCCAGCAGCAGGTCGGTGAAACGCGAGATCACCGCGTCCCAGGCCCGGAAGTAGCCGGCCGCGAGCCCGAGCGGCACCCCGATGACCAGGGACGTGGCCACCGCCAGGAGCCCCACCTGCAACGACGCCCGCGCGCCGAGCATGATGCGGGAGAGGACGTCGCGGCCGAGGTCGTCGGTGCCCAGCACGTGCCCGGCGGTGCCGGGAGGCGCGAACGTACGGGCGAAGTCGGTCTGGTCGACCGAGTACGGCGCGAGCCAGGGCGAGAGCAGCGCGATGACGCCCGCCAGCGCGAGCACCACGAAGCTCACCACGGCGAGCGGGTTGCGCCGCAGCCGCCGAAGCACCCGGGTACGCCGGGTGATACTGGCGGTGCCGGTCTCCGCCATCGGTACGGTGAGGACGGTCATGCCGGATCTCCCGTCACCCGGATGCGTGGGTCGATGACCGAGTAGAGCAGGTCCACGAAGAAGTTGATCACGATGTAGGCCGCGGCGGTGAGCAGGACGACGGCCTGGATCACCGGGTAGTCCCGTTGGAACACCGCGTCGATGGTCATCTTGCCGAAGCCCGGCAGCCCGAAGATCTGTTCGGTGACGACCGCGCCCGAGATCAGCCCGCCGAGTTGGAGACCCACGACGGTCACCACCACGATGAGGCTGTTCCGCAGGGCGTGCCGGGTGATGACGGCGCGCGGTCGCAGGCCCTTCGCCTTCGCCGTCCGCACGTAGTCGGAGGAGAGCGAGTCCAGCATCGCCGACCGGGTCTGCCGCATGATGATGGCGGCGAGGCCGGTGCCGAGGATCACGGCCGGCAGGACGATGTGGTGCAGGTTGTCCACGGGGTCCTCCAGGATCGGCACGAAGCCGGAGGCGGGGAACAGCCCGGTCGCCACGGACAGGTAGAGGATCGCCAGCAGCCCCAGCCAGAAGTGCGGCACCGACAGGCCGATCAGGGCCAGGCCGTTGGCGAGCCACTCCGCCGGGCGTCCACGACGGACCGCCGCGAGCACCCCGGCGCCGACCCCGAGCGCCGCCGCGATGAGGATCGCCAGGACGGACAGCTCGACGGTCACCGGCAGGGCGGTCGTGAGCATCGACGAGACCGGCGTGCCGGTGCGGATCGACACTCCGAAGTCGCCCTGCGCCATTCGCTCCACGTACTGGGCGAACTGCACCGGCAGCGGCTGGTCCAGCCCGTAGTGGCGACGGATGGCCTCCAGGGCCTCCGGCGACCGGTCCTCGCCGGCCAGCGCGAGGGCAGGGTCGCCGGGGAGCGCCCGCACGCCGACGAAGACCACGATCGTCGACAACAGCAGGGTCAGCGCCGACTGCCAGGCGCGGGTGAGCAGGTAGCGGGCCACGACGGCCTACTTCGTGAAGCCTGCGAAGGCAGCCCGGATCACGCCGTCCGGGTAGACCTGCAGGCCCTGGATCTGCTTGCTGACGGCGGTCAGGTTGCGCTGCCGGTAGAGGTAGATCAGGGCGTCGTCCTGCTGCAGCAGGGTGACCGCCTGCCCGTACAGCTTCCTGCGCTCCTCGACGTCGCCGGACTGCCGGGCCTGGGTCAACAGGGTGTCGAGCTGCGGGTTGCTGTAGCCGGCGACGTTCTGGCTGGCGCCGGTGCCGACGAAGTTGGTGATGTTGGCGTCCGGGTCGATCCGTCCGCTCCAGCCCAGTTGCAGCAGCTCGAAGTTGCCCCGGTCCTGCTCGTCGAGGAGCGACGAGTACTCCACCGGGTTGATCTTCAGGTCGAATCCGCCGTCCTTGACCATGGACTGCAACGCCTGCGCGAGACGCAGCGTGTCAGGGGTGTTCGAGGCGAGCATCGTCACCGCGTACGGCGTCTGCACGCCGGCCTCGGCCAACAGCTGCTTGGCCTTGGCGGGGTCGTGCGCCGGGCAGGTCTGCGCCTCGGGGGACGAGAACGTGCTCGCGGGCGAGATCGGGGAGCAGGCGGCGGCGTGCAGACCGTTGAAGACCGCGTCGACCAGGGCCTTGCGGTCGATGGCGTGCTCGAAGGCCTGCCGCACCTTGGCGTTCTGGGCGAGGGGGCGGTTGATCGGCTTGGCGGCGGTGCCGACGCCGTCGACGTTGCCGACGTTGATGGTCAGGCCCTGGTAGCCGAGGGACTGCGACTGGAGGACGGAGACCGCCGCGTCCTGCCGGAGCGAGGCGACGTCCTGGGTGGAGACCGAGTCGGCGACCTGCGCGTCGCCGGAGCGCAGGTTGGCCGCGCGGATGCTGGCGTCGGTGAGGATCCGCCACGAGATGGCGTCCAGGTGCACCTTGCTGGCGTCGTAGTAGTTCGGGTCGCGCACCACCTCGATCGAGTTCTGTGGCACCCGCTTCGCGAACTTGAAGGGGCCGACGCAGACCGGCGCGGAGGCGAAGTCGTCACCCCGGGTCCGCAGCGCCTGCGCGCTCATGATCATGCCGGCCCGGTCGGCGAGGGCGCCGAGCAGCGGCGCGAAGGGCTGCTTCAGCCGTAGGACGACGGTCTGCGCGTCCGGGGTGTCGACACCGTCGATGGGGCCGAGTTCGCTCTTGCGCGCCGAGCGGGCGTTGGTGAGGTGGCGTTGCAGGGTGGCCTTCACCGCGGCCGAGTCGAACGCCGTGCCGTCCGCGAAGCGCACGCCGGGCCGCAGCGGAATGGTCACCGTCCGGCCGTCGCCGCTCGTGGTGGGCAGGGCCGTCGCGAGCTGCGGTACGACCTGCGCCTGCTCGTTGACGTCGTAGAGCTTCTGGCACATCGCCTGGAAGACGTAGCGGGAGTAGAGGCTTCTCGACAGCGTCGGATCCAGCGCGTCGGGCTCGGCGGAGAGGGCGATGACCAGCTTGCCGCCCTGCTTCACGGCGGCCGGGTCCGCGGGCGTACCGAAGGAATCCTGGCCTGCCGACTGGTCGCCGCCGGACTGCTCGCCGCCGTCGTTGTTCGACACCGGTGAGCAGGCGACGAGCGTGCAGACGACGGCGGCCGCCGCCACGGCGGCCCGGAGCACCCCCCGGCGGGGCAGGTTCGTGTCGCGGACGGAGAGGTTCGTCATGGAGAGCTCCTCAAGTGGGCGATTCGGGGAGCGTATGTTGTATACGATGACCGCCGCAAGACCTCCGTTAATGGCTTACCGGGGCACCCCCGAGGGCCGTGGACCGACCCGGCCGGCGGTCAACTCGCGGGCCGCGTCCGGCCGCCCCGCACCAGGCTGAGCAGGACGACCAGCGCGAGCGCCGCCACCACCGCGCTGAAGACCTCGCCGGCGGGACGCAGGCCGATGGTCTGGATCAGCAGACCGACCCCGACCGCGGGCACACCGAGCATGGCGAACAGGATGGCGAAGAAGGTCGACACCGCCTCGGCCCGGTGCTGCGGTTCGGTCTTCGTGGTGATCGTCGCGATGCCGTAGCCGACCGCCACCCCGGACGCGACCCCGGTTATCGCCGCGCTGATCATCAGCGTCGCCAGCAACGCCATCCACATGCTGACCGCGAGCAGGCCCGCGCCCACGACCAGGCCGGCGCAGGCGTTGGCCAGCGCGGCGCGCGAGGACAGCACGCGGGTCAGCAGCTGACCGAACGCCGCACCGGTGAACGCCACGAAGACCACCAGCGCGGCCAGGGTGTGGGAGGTCTCGTGCAGGACCATGCCGAGGAACAGCCCGCTCACCGACGTGAGCACCCCGAGGGCGGCGAAGCCCGCGCCAGCGGTGATCGCCGAGCGGACGAAGGCGCCGCGGATGGTCGCCGGCACGTGCAAGCGCTGCACCCGCAGGGTCACCGGCGAGCGCTCCCGGACCGTCTCCGGCACCCCGCGCAGCGCGATGATCGCGATCACCGCCAGGATCAGCACGATGGCCCAGGGCAGCCGGAGCGGGTCGGGGGCCACGTCCGACACGATCCCGGACAGCAGGGTGCCGGTGGCCAGGCCGCCCAGGTTCGCGAAGATCGACACGGTGGCGGCACGCTTCGGGTGCCGAGGGTCGATCAGCTCCGCCAACGCCGCGGTCGCCGTGCCGATGATCAGCGCGGCGGACAGCCCGGCGAGGATCCGACCCACGATGATCATCGCCAGGTCCACGGCGGCCAGGAACACGGCGTCGGCGGCGACCGAGAGCAGCAGCGCGATGAGGATGACCGGGCGTCGGCCGATCTGGTCGGAGAGCCGACCGAAGACCAGCAGCCCGACGACGACTCCCAGCGCGTAGAGCGCGTAGACCACCGTCACGGTCAACGACGAGAACCCGAACTCCAGCTCGTAGAGCGGGTAGAGCGGGGTCGGCACGGTGGTGCCCACGAGCGTGATCCAGAAGGCGAACGCAACCCGTACCGCGCCGGACGTGGACCGGGTCGTGCCCCCGGCGCGGCTGGCGTCGGACATGATTAGTCCCCCCGGGATCGGACCCTGTTACGGGCCGTCGCCACCGCACCCTTCTCCTCGCGGCACCTGGCCCGCGTACAAGCATGGGCTGGGGCCTCGGGGCGATGTGCGGTAACCGCCCTAAAGGCCCTCGCCTGAGGCGACAGGGCGTTCGGGCCGGACGGCCGTTTCCAGGCCGGGATGAACTCCCGGCGGGTTCCCGGTATCGCCGGCGATTCGTTGCAGGGCGGCGATGAGCGCGACGCGCTCGTCCGCGTCAAGCGCGGCGAGGATCTCGTCCTCGTGCTGGTCGGCGACCTCTCGTGCGAGAGGGAGCAGCTGTCGCGCGGCGCCGGTCAGGTGAATGGCGTGGGCTCGGCGGTCGCCTGGATGCCGTCGGCGTTCCACCAGGTTGCGCTGCTCGAGGTCGTCAAGCAGGCCGACCATGACTTTGCGGTGGATGCCCAGCGCGTCGGCGAGCTGCTGCTGGGAACGCCCCTCGCCACGCTCCACGTGCATCAGCAGTCCGAAGTGATTCGGTGCGATGCCCAGCGGTGCAAGCCGCGCGGCGAACGTCTGGGCAACGTGGAACCCGAGCTGGGACAGCAGGAAGTTGGCCCGGTCGGCAAGCGGCCGGTCCGGAGGTGGTGCGGAGTCGTCAGACACCTCGGTATTGTACGTCCACGACATTGTCCGTTACGGTAACAGTTACCGCGACGCCGTATCGCTGCGTCCGTCGACACCGGAGGATGCGTGATGTCCGATCCGCTGCCCCGCTTCGCCGAACCGGAACCGCACGGATTTCTCTATCTGGGTTTCCAGGCTGCGCCCGCGCAACGGCTGCCCGTTTACACCCGCACCCGGCGGCGGCGCAGCGCGGCGGCGCGGCTCGTGCAGGCCGTTCCCGCACTCGTACGCCGCCCTGACGTTGTGTCCGTCAAGGTCTTCCGGGCGGTGTTCATTCCGCCGCTGCCGGGCGCACCCCGGTACGATCTCGCGATGCTCATCAGGACTGTGAGCGTGGACCACCTGGAGACCGTACGTACCTGCGACGAGGTCTCCGCCTTCGACGGCGAGCAGATCCTCGCCGGTGTCAACGTGGCCCGGATCGGCGAAACCGACGCTCGAACCGACGGCACTTTTCTGTTCAACCACTTCACCGCCGCGCCAGGCACTGACGCCGAAGCCGTTTGGCGCTCCCTCACCGGCTGGTACACCACCAGGACCGGAGTCGACAACTCCACCGCTCTGCGCCCCACCGGACCATCGTCGTTCGCGCTGATCAACTACGCGCGGATACCCGCCGGGGCGATCCGATTCCTGTTCGGGCAACTCATGCGGCCGAGCTTCCACCGCTTCGTGCGAGCCACGCTCGACGACCACGGCATGCACGCCCTACCTGCCTTTCACCGTTCGATCCACACGTCGACGTGAGCCTCGATCGAAGGGGAACATCCATGCGCTTCCACGGCCTTGCCGGCATCGCCGGCATCGGCTTCGTCATCATCCTGATCGCGGCCAACCTGCTTCTGACCGCGGCGGGCTTCCCGACCCCCTCCGAAACCACATCCGCCGACGAGATCACCGCGGTCTTCGCTGCCGAATCCGGGGCACTGCGCCTAGCCTCGGCACTCTTGCCGACGGCCTGGTTGCTGGCCACGATCTTCGCCGTCGGGGTGTGCGTCTGTCTTCAACGTGACCAACGGTCCCGGACGGACCCGTGGTCCCTTGTCGGTCTGGCTGGCGTGCTCATGCAGTCGTTGGTGTTCACCGCCGTCGAGGCAACCCGGCTCGCGCTGATGTCCGCCGCCCGGCACGGCGACGGCAGCGTTAGCGGCCTCTGGGGCTTGTACAACGCCCTGTTCGGCTTCAACCAGGTCTTCCTGGCGACCGCGCTCGTCGGGTTGTCGATGTTCGGCATCCGTACCGGTGCCATAGCCCGATGGCATGCCGGCATCGGTTTCCTCGCCGCCACACTGTTGTTCATCACCGCGACCACGAGTCCGTACGGCATCGACGGCGTCAACCCGCTGGCCGTGCTCGGCCTCGTCGGCTGGCTGCTCTGGCTGGTGTGGATCGTGTCGTACAGCATCATCCTGATCCGACAGGGGTCCGATCAGTCTGGTCACGGTGGGAAGCGGCTCGGGATGCCGCCTCCCACCGCGTACTCCTAGGAGTTGTACGCCTGCGCGGTCACCGTGACCTGGCGGGCGAGGCCCGGCCGCGCCGGCCAGGAGATCCGCACCTCGCGGCTCTCCCCCGGCAGGAGCCAGAAGTAGTTGTCGTCGTAGCGGGCCGGCAGCACCCGCTTACCGTGCTGGTCGCGCACGGCGAGCCGCACCAACGCGGCGACCGTACGGCCCTGGTTGCGGACCGTCGTGGTGACGGTGTTGCGCCCGTCCACGACGCGTACGGTGCTCGACGACGTCGACAGTCGGGTGCTCGGCACGTCGTTGAGCGCCCGCAGCTGCTCGGCCTTGTCGTACCGCCAGTAGGTGTTCTCCGCGAGCAGCCGGTCCCGGCTGTCCCGCAGCTCCAGTCGCACCAGGTGCAGTCCGCCGCCGTCCGGCGCGGCGAGTGGGAAGACCGCCGTGGTGGCCGAACGGGCCACGTCCACCCGCTGACGCTGAGGCGAACCCAGCGACCGGCCGCTCAGGTCGTACCGTCGGGCGCTCACGGTGACCCCGCTGAGCGGCGCGGCGGTGTGGTTGACCACCCGGACCTGCCAGGTGCCCGGGTCGGCCTGGACGTGCACCGGCTCGCACCCCTTGCGGGCGCCGTAGTAGGCGCCGTTCACGTCGAGGTCGTAGTCGTAGGTCTGCCAGACCGTGCTGTGCCACGCCGGGTGCGACATCCACAGCAGCAGACCGGTGGCGTCCTGCCACAGGTTGGCGTTCCAGGCCTCGAACATGGCGCGGTGGCTCTCGTAGTTGACGAACTGCGCCCGGGTGGCGAACTCGTCGAGCGAGTCGGACTCACCGAGCCGCGCGTCGATCGCTGCCTGGTACGTGCCGACACGCTGGTTACCGATGGTCGACCAGTCGTGGTAGTTCCACACCTCACCGATCGGCCACTCCGGCGCGTCACCGACGAGGTTGCGCATGCTCTCGACCACCGACACCACCGGCATGCCGATCTCGGTGTGGAAACCGAACGCGCCCGTGTCGTAGGTGTTCTTGTTGTTGTACGTCGCCGGCTCCACCCAGTGGTACGGGCCGTGGCCGCTGACGATGCCGCCGGCCGAGTTGGGGATGTAGAGGATCTCCGGGTGCTCGGTGGCCGCCGCCTGCTTGAGCCCGGCGTCCACGATCGGCGGTGGGTCACCCTCGTTCGCGCCACACCACACCACGATGCTCGGGTGGTGGCGGAACCGCCGGATCGTGTCGGCGGCGATGTCGACGTAGCCGGGCGGGTTGGGCAGGAACGCGCCTGCCTGCCAGAAGTCGTTCCACACCAGAATGCCCTGCTCGTCGCAGGCCTGGTACAGCTCCTCACGGTTGCTGCTGCCGAGCCAGTTGCGGATCATCGTGAAGTTCATGTCGCGGTGCATCTCGACCGTGTCCGCCAGCCGGTCGGGCAGCACCCGACGCAGCAGCTCGTCCCAGCCCCAGTTGCCGCCCCGGGCGAACACCGGCACACCGTTCACGCTGATCTTGAGTTGGGTGACGGCGGTGCTGACCGACTTCACGTCGGTCCACCGCTGCCCGTCGTCCGAGACCTGGATGACGAAGTCGCGGGCGTACGCCTGCTCCCAGACGATGGTGACCTGGTCGAAGCTGACCGGGGCGCCGAGGTCGACCTGGATCCACTGGTTGTCCTCGAACTTCGACGACCACCTGGTCCGGGGGTTGCCGTCGACGGCCCGGTCCGGGCCGTTCGAGTCGCTGTCGGACGACGACGCGGTGGCGGTCCGGCGCAGGGCCAGGTCGACGTCCGGCTCGGCCTGCCGCTGCACCGACAGCGCCCACATGGACACGCCCCACGAGGTCACCCGCGCGCCGGTCTGGATGCGCAGGTGCTGGGCGGTCTGACTGGCGAATGTCTCGACCTGGGTGGCGCGGCTGCCCAGCGGGGTGTCGTTGCTGACCGACGTCACGTCACTCCAGGCGTCCCCGTCAGCGGAGACCTGCACGCGATAGTCCAGCGCGTACGCCTGCTCCCACACGATGGTGACCCGGTCGAAGTCGACCGGGGCGCCCAGGTCGACCTGGATCCACTGGTTGTCCTCGGCCTGCGAGGCCCAGCGGGTCGCCGCGTCGCCGTCGACGGCCTTGCCGGGCCCGTTGCCGTCGTTCTCCGACGACGACGCGGTGGCGTCGCGGCGCAGGGCGAGATCCGGGCCGGTGCCGTCGGCCACCGACAGCGAGAACATCGAGATACCCCAACCGGTGGCACGCTGCCCGGCCTGGATGCGCACGTGCCGGGCCCGCTGCCGGTCGAACGTGACCGTCTGGGTCGCCGCCCCGTCGACGAACTCCAGTGCCGGCTTGCCGGGCGGCGAGATGACGATCGGCTGGTGCCAGTCGTAGGCGAACTCGCGAATACCGAAGCGGAGCGCGCGCCGGTCGCTGACCGCGCGCTTGACGGTGGCGGTGAGCGTGAGGTCGTACAGGTGGGGGTCGCCGTAGCCGTTGGGCCACCAGAGCCGGGGGTTGCGCAGCCGCAGCGCGTGGAAGCGCTCCGGCGTGAAGGTGACGGTGGTGCTCCCGCCGGCGGGGACGGTCACGGTCGACTCGACGCGTACCTTGTCGAACTCCGCGCGGACGGTGACCGTGGTGGCGCTGGCCGCCGCGTTGCGGACCGGCACCCGGATGGTGACCTCGGCGGTGTCGGTGCCGGGCAGGTCGGGCAGCGTGGTCTGTACGTGCGGGTCGCCGATGACCACGGCGCCGGTGCTGCGCAGCCGGACGTGGTCCCAGAGACCGGTGACCCGGTCGCGGACGGCGGGCATCCAGTCCCACCCGGAAACCGCCAGGTAGGTCGGCGCGTCCAGGTAGTGGTGGGCCGACTGGAGGAACGTACGACCGTCGGGGCCCTTGTCGCCGGGGGTGCCCGGGTGCGGCATCGGGGTGACCCGGACGGCGAGGACGTGCTCGCCACGGTGACCGGCCAGCGCGTCGGTGATGTCGAAGGCCGCCCGCGCGAACGGGTGCTTGACGCTGCCGACCTGCACGCCGTTGACCCAGGCGGTCGCCTCGTGGTTGATCCCGTCGAACTCCAGCCAGATCCGGCGGCCGGCCGAGGTGTCCAGGTCGCGCGGCAGCCGCAGCGAGCGCCGGTACCACCACGTGTGCCGCGACAGCGCCTCCGGGATGCGCATGTTGTTGAAGCCGGCCACCGGGTCGGGCAGGTGGCCCTGCTCGACCAGGGTGCCCAGCACGGTGCCGGGCACCGTCGCCGGCAGCCAGGACCGGACGTCGACACCGGCGCGGGAGAGTTCGGCGCCGTCGGCGGTGCCGGCGAAGTCGTCCATCGTCAACGACCAGCCCGACTCCAGCGGCACCGTACCGTCGGCGGCGACCCTCAGCTCGGGGGCCGGGCCGGTGTTGCCGCCCTCCCAGCTCGTCCAGCCCTCGGCCTTCGGCCGGCCGGCCAGCGGTACGCCGTAGACCTGGAAGCCGTTGAGACCGACCGGATTGCTGTTCGAGCGCTTCGTGGCGGTCATCCGGATCCACCGGGCGGTGACCGGCTCGGGCAGCTTGATGGCCTGCACGCCGCCCTGGCCCTCGCTGGTCTCGTACACCGAGCGCCAGGCACGGCCGTCGGTGGAGACCTCGATCCGGTACGCCGTCGCGGCGCTGGAGAGGATCTCGTCGCCGTCGGTGTCGGTGTAGTTGCCGTCGAACGGCCCGTCGGTGAGCGTGGCCTCGAAGACCAGGGAGACGGCCTCGATCCGGCAGAGCGCCTGGAGGTCCACGGAGATCCACTGTGGATCGCCGTTGGCGGCGCGCCATCCACTCCCCCGGACGCCGACCTGCGGCAGCCCGTCCACGGCGAAGGTGGCGGGCGTCGGCGCGTAGTCGGTCGAGGAGACCGTCACCGGGCGGTACCGGGCCAGGTCGGTGGCGGTCGGGGTGGCGGCCGGCGCCGGCACGGCGGCGGACGCGAGGGCGTCCGGCAGGGCCGCGGTCACCCCGACCGACGCCAGCAGCGTCGCACCGGCGGAGAGGAAGGTACGCCGGGAAATCGGCGATGGCTCGGACATCTTGCCTCCAGATATGACAACGTTGTCAGATAACGGGGGTCTGTGACAACGTTGTCAGATGGTGGCCCGATGTTTCCCGAGAGTCAAGGGCCCGAGTCCACCGTGATTCCCCGAACACGCTCCGCAGCTGTTCCACTTCGGACATCGACGCGCGGGCGGACGGCCGAGGTCACTCCGGCTGCGTGCTCAGCCCGTCCAGGGCGACCGTGAGCACGTGATCGCGCTGGTCGGCGCGGGGGAAGTGCCCGGAGGCGATGGCGCTGGTCAGGCGCATGATGTCGTCGATCGTCACGTCGGCGCGCACCTCGCGCGCCTGCTGGGCCCGCTCCAGTAGCGGCCCACCGGCGGCGTAGAGCGCCCGCCGACACTCCAGGTAGGCGGTGGACTCCCGGTTCAGGCCGGCGGCCAGCGGCTGCTTCGCCCCGATGTACTCCACGAAGCGCCGCAGCCAGGTGTAGAGGCCCTCGCGGGGGGCGAGCCTCTCCGCCTCCCCGGCCGTCTCGCACACCGCCTCGACCTCGGTGACGTAGACGTTCTCGATCAGCACCTCCCGGGTCGGGAAGTTGCGGTAGAGCGTCGCGATGCCCACTCCGGCCCGGCGGGCGATCTCCTCCAGCGGAGCCTCCGCGCCCTGCTCAGCGAAGGCGACCCGGGCCGCCGCCAGGATCGCGTCGTAGTTGCGGGCGGCGTCGGCCCGGTGCGGGCGGGCCACGCGCAGGTGGGTGAGGGCCGTCACGATGCCGATGTCTCCCAGCGCTAGCAACCGGAGGCCGGCTATCACTAGAGTGATAGTGCGCCTCCACTTATTCGGAGGTCTCCTATCAGTCTAGCCCGAAAGAAGGCGTAACCATGTCCCCGACTCCCGCTTCCCGTCGCGGGATCGCCCTGGCGCTCATCCTCGGCTCGCAGCTGATGATGACGCTGGACACCTCGATCATCACGACCGCGCTGCCGCACGTGCAGCGGCAGTTCGGCTTTTCCCAGTCCGGGCTCTCCTGGGTGCAGAACGCCTACGTCCTGGCGTTCGGCGGCCTGCTCCTGCTCGGCGCGCGAGCCGGTGACCTGCTCGGCCGGCGCCGCGTCTTCCTCGCCGGGATCACCCTGTTCACCGCGGCGTCCCTCGCCGCCGGCCTCGCCCAGAACGGCAGCTGGCTGATCACCGCCCGCGTCGTGCAGGGTCTCGCCGCCGCGCTCGCCGTGCCCTCCACGCTCGCGCTGCTGGTCGCCGACCACCCCCAGCCGGGGGCCCGGGCCAGGGTGATCGCCCTCTACAGCGCGGTCATCGGCGCCGGCGGAAGCGTCGGCATCGTGATCGGCGGCGTCTTCACCGACCTGCTCTCCTGGCGCTGGGGAATGCTCGTCAACGTGCCGATCGGCATCGCCATCGCGCTGCTCGCACCACGGTTCCTGGTCGAGACCGAACGCCGCGCCGGGACGTTCGACCTCGGCGGCGCGCTGACCTCCACCGCCGGCATGACCGCCCTGGTGTACGGCTTCATCCAGGCCGCCGGGGCCGGCTGGAACGCACCGAGCACCGTGCTGTCGCTGGGCCTCGGCGCCGTCCTCCTGACCGCCTTCGTGCTGATCGAACACCGGGCACCACAGCCCATCACCCCACTGCGCCTCTTCAGCAGCCTGGAGCGCGCCGGGGCGTACGCCGGGCGGATCCTCATCGTCGGCGCGACCTTCTCCACCTTCTACTTCCTCAGCCAGTACCTACAGGAGGTGCTGCACCTCAGCGCCCTCCAGACCGGCTTCGCGTATGTGCCCATCACCGGCATGTTCTTCGCCATGGTGTACGCCATCCGGCCCCTACAGAACCGGCTCGGCCGTCCCGTCCTGCTGGTGGCGTCCCTCGTTGTCGCGCTGGTCGGCATGGCGTGGCTGTCACGCATCTCGGCCGACTCCAGCTACTTCCCGGACGTGCTGCTGCCGCTGCTGGTGATCGGAATCGGCCAGGGCATCGCGATCATCCTGATGACCCAGGGCGGCGTCGCCGGGGTCGAACCGCAGGACGCCGGGGCCGCCTCCGGTCTCGTCAACGTCGCCCACCAACTCGGCGGCTCACTCGGCATCGCGATCCTCACCATCGCGTACACCCGTGCCAGCTCCGCCACCGACCCGACGGCCGGCTTCCACGCCGCCTTCACCGGCGCGGACGTCTTCTTCCTGATCGCCCTGGCCCTGGCCGTCGTCGTGGCCGTCGCGGGCCGCCGCGCCAACCGGCTCGCGGCTCTCCCCACCACTTGAACGCCCTCGCGTCGCCGGGGGCGGGCGGGCCGCGGGGGGGCTGCGGATCGACCACGCGCCCCCGCGGTCAGCTCGCCGGTCCTGCCTCGCGGCGTCCGCGATGGCGAGGGTGGTACTCGGGGCGGAGCTTCGCGCTCGCGAAGGCCGCCTTCACCGCGGCCGAGAGCGCGGCGATGTCGTACGCGCCGTGGTGTCGCCGGCCGTTGATGAAGAAGGTCGGCGTGCCGGTGACGCCGCTGAGGTCGGCGGAGTCGACGTCCTCGGCGATCCGGTCCACGCCCATCCGCTTGACCATGTGCTGCCGGAACCCGTCCAGGTCCAGGCCGAGCTGTTCGGCGTAGCCGAGCACGTCGGCGGGGTTGAGAGCATCCTGGTGGGCGAGCAGCAGGTCGTGCATCTCCCAGAACGCGCCCTGCTCCCCCGCCGCCTCGGCGGCCTCGGCGGCGAGTTGGGCATGCGGGTGGACGTCGGTGAGCGGCAGGTGCCGCCAGACGTACCGGATGTTGGCGAAGTCGGCCAACAACTCTCGGACCACCGGCTCGGCCTGCCCGCAGTAGGGGCACTCGAAGTCGCCGTACTCCACCACCGTCACCGGCGCCTCAAGCGACCCGCGCATGTGGTCGCGATCCGGATCGACCGGCAGCATCAGGTCGACGATCCCCTCGGTGACGCCCAGCAGCGCGCGGGTCCGCCGCGCTGGCGAGAGCCGTCCGACGGAGCGGAACACCAGCCAGGTGACGAGGGACGCGCCGAGCGTCGCCACGATGATGCCGAACTTCGCCTCGTCCAGGGCCGGGCCGCTCAGGGCATGGGTGGCGATCAGGAGCGCGACGGTGAACCCGATGCCGGAGATCGTGCCGACCCCGGCGACGGCAACCCAACCCACGGGTGGCCGGAACCGGTTGCCGCTCAGCCGGGTCACCAACCACGCGGTGGCCACGATCCCGGCCGGCTTACCGACGACGTACGCGACCACGACGCCGACCGTGACCGGGGAGGTCACGGCCCTGGCCAGCAGATCGCCGTCGATCACGATGCCGACGTTTGCCAGGGCGAAGAGCGGCACCACCACGTAGCTCGCCCACGGGTGGTAGAGCGTCTGCAAACGCTCGTTCGGGGACAGCGCCGAGGTGAGCCCGGCCCGGGCCATCCGGGCGAGTTGCGGGGTGGGCTGTTCCCGGAAGAGGCGGAACTGGTCGCTGGCCCGCTGCAGGTCGCCGCGGCCCGGTGCGTAGGCGTAGGTCAGCAACCCCATCACCAGGCCCACCGCGACCGGGTCGACACCGGACATCGACACGGCGAGCCAGGCCGCCACCCCGAGCAGCGCGTAGACCGGCCCGAACCGCACCCCGCAGCCCCGGACGAGCAGCACGACGCCGAAGATCCCCGCCGCGACGATGAGCGCCGTCAGCGAGGGGTGGTGCGGGTACGCGATGGCCAGCACGGCGATCGCCACCACATCGTCGACGACGGAGACGGTCAGCAGGAACCCCCGCAGCCGTTCCGAGAAGCGCGGCCCGAAGACGGCCAGCGCGCCGAGCGCGAGCGCGGTGTCGGTGGCCATCACCGCGCCCCAGCCCGCCGCGGTGGTGTGCCCGGCGTTGATGGCGAGGTAGATCGCGATCGGCACGAGCATGCCGCCGACCCCGGCGAGCATCGGCAACGCCAGCCGACGCCGCTCCCGCAGCTCGCCGATATCGAATTCGCGGCGCAACTCCAGCCCCGCCACCAGGAAGAAGAACGTCATCAGGCCGCTGTTGACCCAGGTACGCAGGTCGTGCGACACCTGCCAGTCGCCCAGTCGGATCGAGAAGGAGGTGCTCCAGACCGACTCGTACGACGACGCGCTGAGGTTCGCCCACACCAGAGCCACCACCGCGGCGATCAGCACCACCCGCGCGCCGCCGGTCTCGGTACGCAGGAACGAGCGCAGCGGGGCGTTGAACCGCCTGTCCCAGACGGTCCGGCTGGTCCAGCCCCGGGGCGTGTTGTCGCTCGTCACGGGAACAATCTTCGTCGACCTGACCGTCACGTGGTCCGGATTGCTACTCCTCTCCCGCGAACACGACGCCTCCCCGCACGCCCCCCATCCCGTCGATCTTGCAGTTTCAGTCGCCGAACTGTGGGATTCTGCGTCATTTGTCGCGACAGAAGGGGCAAGATCGCGCTCTAGCTTCGTCGATCATGGAGTTGTGGTGCCTGTTTGGCACTACGGCGGGTGCTTTGTCGCCCACCACAACTCCATGATCGGCGAGGCGGTGCAACGACGGCGGCGGCGGGCATGCACGCAGCGCCACCGATTGGTAGCGTGCCGGTGATGTCGCCGGCCGCAGCCGGCCGTGGTCCCCTGGGGAGGGTCGAGATGTGGGCCGACGTCACAATCGACTCGTGCCGCAGACGGCTCATCCACGACCAGGGACCAGACGATGCCCGTTGGTGACGGCATTCAGGTCGACCCGGACGACCTGAGCGCCCACGCCGCGCGCCTCGATCGCTGCGCCGGCAGTCTCGACACCGCCCAGCAGGCAGGCCAGCACATCCGGTTGGGCACCGACGCCTACGGACAACTCTGCGCGATGATGCCGGTGCTGCTCGACGGCCTCCAGCGCACCCTGGTCGACGGCATCGGCGCCGCCGCCGCGTCGGTACGGGACACCGCCGGCAAGCTACGGGTCGGGGCGGACCGCTACCGAAGCTCCGACGCCCACGCCAAACACCTGCTCGACGGCGTGCGGCAGCACCGGCTCGATGAGGTGCGGCAGCACCGGTGACGTCGAACCCGCTCGTCGCCGCCGCTGCGGACACCCCGCCCAGCGCCTGGGCGGGCGTGTGGATCTGCGAGGACATCGAGCTCATCGCCCAGGGCATCCGCACCGGCAGTTGGATCGACGGCAGCCTCGGCGTCGTGAGCGCGGGCCTGGACGCCCTCGCCCTCGTCTCCGACCCGGTCGGCGCCCTGCTTCAGTACGGGATCGCCTGGCTCATCGAACACGTCAAGCCGCTCAGCGAAGCGCTGGACTGGCTCGCCGGCGACCCGGCGCAGATCACCGCACACGCCCAGACCTGGCGCAACGTCGCCGGCTCGCTCCGCGACGACGCCGCCGAGTTGGCTCGCGCCGTTCGCGCCGACGTCGCGGGTTGGGGCGGCAGTGCCGGCCCCGCCTACCGAGCCTGGGCCAACGAACAACAACAGGCCATCACCGGCCTCGCCCAGGGCGCCGACACCATGGCCGCGATCACCGAAGGCGCCGCCGGCCTGGTGGCCGCCGTCCGGCTCCTGGTCCGCGACGCCATCGCCACCTGCGTGTCCCGCATCATCGTGTACGCGGGCGAACTCCTCATCACCGGCGGACTGGCCGCGCCGCTGGTCGTGGAGCAGGTGACGACCCTGGTCGCGTCGTGGGGTGCGCGGATCGCGCGGTTGTTGCGTGGGTTGCTGGCCAGCCTGCGACGGCTGATGCCGGAGATGCGCCGACTCGGCGACCTCATCGAGAAGCTCAAGCAATCCCTGGGCCGACTCCGGAAGCAGCCACCCGCCCCACAGAAGCCCGACGGCCCCGAGCCGACGAAGATTCCGGGCGATCCCAGCCGACCGGACTTCACCGAGGCCGAGATCGACTCACGGAAGATCACCGCCTACGCCATGAACCCGGACCACCCTGTCGGCAAGAACAAATACCGCGTCATCCACTCCACCACGGGCCTCGGGCCGGACGACGCCGAGGTGATCATGCAGCAGATCCGCGAAGGCGTAGTCGCTGGCACGCCTTTGCTGGGCAAGGCCGACGAGTTCGGCCAGCGATGGAACGTGGACCTACCCCTGACCGGGCCGGGTGGCACGGTCATCGTCCGTACAGCCTGGATACTGGAGAACGGGTCATCTTCACCTCGGATGGTGACCATCTCGTTCCCGCCCAAGGAAGGGTGACATGTTGGAGCTGTACGACGTGGTTGAACTCCGAGAAGCCATTCCGGGAGAACAACTTCCTGCCGGGGCAGTGGGAACCGTCGTTCACGTCTTCGACAGCCCCTCGACTGCCTACGAGGTCGAGTTCGCCGACGCCGATGGCCGCACCATCGCCATGGTCACGCTCCGGGCCGACCAGGTAATCCGCCGAGTCGGGTAGTTGATCGGTGCGTCGAGCTCCGTCGCAGATCACTAACTCGATCATGCACGGCGGCTTGGAGACGCCTGGTCAGCGGCGTAGGCGGCGGGAGCAGGCGCCGTCGTGGCCGTCGCGGAGCAGGCAACGCCGGCCTCCTGCCATCCGCAGGTCGCAGAAGACGCGATGCCGGAGCAACTGATGGTCCTCTTCGGAGACGGTGGTCTCCCCCGGGTCGGTCATCGGCAGCACCAGCATCCAACGGCCGATGATTCGGGCCAGGCGTTGCGCGGCAGCCAGGTCGTTGGCAACGACAGGCAGGTGGACGACGTACCGCTGGCTCATCGGGCCTGGTCCCGCTCGTTGCGGGCGGGGGCCTGATCGGCCTGCCAGCGACGCAACCCGGCCTTGATCCGGGCGGTCTCGCGACGGCTCTCGGCGAGAGCGGCGTAGACGGCGGCCATGTCGATGGCGACCCGGTCGAGGAAGGCGTACACGTCGTCGGGGTTCAGGCCGCGACGTCCGAACCCGACTGGCGCGAAGCGGCGCTCACGCACCTGCCACGGCAACAGATTGGTGTACGCGGCGGAGCGGTAGGTCGCGCCACCGCCAGCCGACGATGGTCGCTGGTTACGAGCGGTCATATCCGTCCGCCTTCCTGGTCGTTTGCCCTGCCTGGCCGGCCGCGAGCTGTGACCAGCCTGCGACAGTCCGCAGCGTAAACGCAACGTTCGATACCGCGATTTCCCCGTTGTGCATTGACATTCTTTGCTGAAACCCGTACCAGTTGCAGGAGCAGGTCACGCAGTGTTGCGTGTTGGAACCAGGAGTGTGCGGGTGCCCGAAGACATCGGATCGACCGTGCCGCGGCGGCAGCTCGGCCGGCTGCTGCGGCAGTTCCGCAACGAGGCCGGCGTGACGCTCGACGCCGCCGCCGAAGCCCTCGAATACAGCCGGCAGAAGATCTGGCGCCTCGAATGCGGCCAGGGCTCGGTACGGGTTCTCGACGTCAAGGCGATGTGCGAGCTGTACGGTGTGTCGCCCGAGATGACCGAGGCAATGCGCGGGCTGGCCGTGGAGACGAAGTCGAAGGGCTGGTGGCACGCGTACGGCGATGCGGTGCCGAACTGGTTCGAGCTGTACGTGGGCCTAGAGTCCGCCGCCTCCCGGCTCAGAGGCTTCGACGAAACCTTGATACCCGGCATCTTGCAGACCAAGGGCTACGCGGACGCCCTCTTTCGCCTCGGCAAGATGCTCAGCGATGAGGAACGAGAACGTGCCATTCAGGTGAGGCTTCAACGGCAGGCACTCCTCAGCCGGCGGCTCCCTCCCGCACCACGGCTGGAGTCGGTGTTGTCGGAAGCGGCACTTCGACGCACGGTCGACGGGCCGAGCGTCATGGCCGCACAACTCGACCACCTGCTCAAGCTCTCGGAGCTACCGAACGTGTCCGTTCGGGTGCTGCCGCTGGCTGCGGGGCCACAGCCCGGCGCTGTCGCCGGCACCTTCATGATCCTCGACTTCCCCGCCACCAAGGGCGGCAGAACGGCCCCTGAACCGTCCGTTGTCTACAGCGAGTCGCTGACCGGGGCCCTCTATCTCGACAAGCCCGACGAGCTGGCCGCCTACGAGCGCGTCTGGCGAGGACTGGATGCGCTGGCCCTCGGCGAGGCAGAATCGAAGGACATGATCAAGAGGATCACCGGGGAGATGCGGCATGACTGACCTGACCGGCGCCGTCTGGCGTAAGAGCACCCGCAGCGGCGACAACGGCGGCGCGTGCGTCGAGGTCGCCACGAACCTCGCCGAAGTCGTCGCCGTCCGCGACTCGAAGGATTCGACGGGACCGCTCCTCACCTTCACCGCCCGGGCATGGACCGACTTCCTCGCGACTGCCAAACGTGAGGCACGCGCCACCTGAAGTCGGCTTCGCCGATGACGTGCACGCACTACACGGCTGCCGCCTGGTGGAAGACATCCAGCGGTCGGTGCGGCGTCATCCACATCGACCGCGCGCCAATTGCGCATCCGGGAATTGCACATCGACGACTTGTATGAATCAAGCCACGCTCATTCGCGGCCGCCTATAATTGTCCGACCAACGACAGAGTTCATTCGAGCCGGATAGCTGACAGGACCGTTCTCCGACCACCGCGCTAATCTGCCTTCGGCGGTACTTCTGAAGCACGCGGCTACCCCGAAGGAGAATGTCATGTTCATCGTGGCGACGCAGGATCCACATACCCGAGGCCGATCTGCAGAGCCCGATTCGGGAGCGGCGGCGTGGGGCGCCCTCCTGCCCATCGACGCCGGCCTCACCCAGGCCGAGGCGGATCGGCAGTTGGCCACCTACCTGGCCGGGGTGCAGGCTGGCGAGCCGCTGTGCATCCGTGCGCACGGCAACGACGAGGAGATCGGCGACGCCGAAGCCGGCGCCAAAGACTGGGGCTGGACCTACAAGAAGCTGGCCAGAATGCTGGCCACCCACCTGACCGCCACCCCGAGCGTCGTCCTGATCCGGTCATGTGCCGAAGAGGTGACCAACTTCCCCACCCAGATGGCGGTCCGGCTGGAGTCCAACTGGCCGGGCGCAAATCACCTCGACGGGGTCGTCATCTACGGCTACAACACATCTGTCAAGGTCAGCACGCCCGTCCCCTCGCCACAGCAGCTGACCAAGAACGTCCAGATCCAGCCGGTCGTCGTTACGCTGTGACCAGCGGCCGCATCTAGCATTCCTTCGGTACGGTGGTTTCTTCCAGCATTCTGGGCTACCTCGCGTCGAGCTGACGCATTCGTGCGAAATTGACGCTCTACTTCGTCTAGTAGTGCGAGTGCCGATCTCGTGCGGTGTGTCAACACCGGGGGGCGTGGAGGCCCCTTGGTACCCCTTCGCCGGTGGTGCCCGCAACAACACACCGGCCCGCTGAAGGCGTTTGCTCGTGGCCACACGGACGCCGGGGGCCACACTTGCAGTCCGATGCACGGGGCCAAACGGCGGGTGACTCGCCGACTGTTCTCACGCGAGACTCGTGCAGTGACTAATCCCGACCCCTATCAACAGTGGCAACTGGCGCCGACCGAACACCTACCGGTGCCGGTTGCTCAGCAACATCCCGCTCCGATCCCGATGCAGTCGGTGTACGTCGGACCCCAGGCGGTGCTCGTACCCCAGAAGTCTGCCGGGGCTGCCGTCGCCCTTGAGCTGATCCTGGGCCTCTTCGGCATCTTTGGTGTGGGCAACCTGTATGCAGGCCGAACTGCCTACGGCGTGATTCTGATGCTGTCCTTCTGGGGGCTTTTCTGGATCAACTTCTTCCTCCTCTTCGTTTTCGTCGGCATCGTGACAATGCCCCTGACCTGGATCGCATACCTGGTCCTAGGACCCCTGCTCGCAGCCCGTGGCGTCGAACGACACAACACCAGCGTTGTCGCCGCCACCCACGCCGCAATCACACACTCGTACTGAACTCGAATGCGAATCCGCTGCCGTCGGCGTGGAAGCGTCCGGTACGCGGGTCTGCGATGCTCCTCGGCATGGACGACCTGACCGGCCGCGTACGGGCATTCGCGGAGGAACGGGACTGGCAACAGTTCCACACCCAAAAACCCCGGCCATGGCGCTCGCTGGCGAAGTCGGTGAGCTGATTGCCGAGTTCCAGTGGCTCACGCCGGAGCAGTCCGCGGCGGTGATGTCCGATCCGGACGTGGGTAGCCGGGTGAGGGCCGAGATCGGTGACGTGATGATTTATCTGACTCGGCTCGCCGACGTGCTCGGCATCGACCTGACAGCGGCGGCTCTGACGAAGCTCGAGAATGTGCCCGCCGCTACCCCGCCGAGCAGGCTCGCGGGTCGGCGGCGAAGCGGTGGCGGCAGGCAGCGCCAACATGGCGCTCAGTTGATCTCTTCGCTACCGTCCATCACGTAGAAGCGCGTCACGACGGGCTTTCGGCGGCTGTCGGACACGCCCCCTTCGCACGATCACTTCGTGCTGCCCGGGGGCAACTGTTGTCAGCATTCCGCATGTCTGTCGATGGTCCGCTGCGCCTGAGCGGCACGGATCCCGAGACGCGGGAGTACCTTGCCTCGATGGTCAAGGTGATTCGGCCGGTCGAGACGGTCTACGAGACGGCCCTCGGAGACGACCTCTCCTGACGACGGGTTTGGTTCGGCAGCACGACATGTGCGAAAGCGCTCGCCACCTGGTGCCAGTTCGTCAAGGGACATCTGGGCGAGCAGGCCAGCGCGACAGGTCCGGTGGCTTATGGTGAGAAACCGGGCGGTCCCGATGCCCGTTGGGCGGGTGTCCGGTCCGGGCCGTGGGGATTCACGCTGTTCAGCCGGAGGGTGGACCGATGATTGAGAACGCCCGCGGCGTCGACGACTGCTGAGATGGACTGGGCCGGATGGGCGTTGTTCGGGTTGGTCGCCACCGCGGCGCTCACCGCATCGATGATCACCGCTCAACTGGCCGGCCTCACTCGGCTCGACTTTGCCCTGGTGCTCGGGACCCTCGTCACCGAGGATCCCGACCGGGCGCGGATCGTCGGGTTCTTCCTCCACCTCTGCGCCGGTCAGGGGTTCGCTCTCGGTTACGCGGCCACGTTCGCGCTGTTGCACCGTGCCACCTGGTGGATCGGGGCGCTGTTCGGGATTCTGCACGTCGGGATCGCGCTGACGGTCATTCTTCCACTGCTTCCTGGCGTCCACCCGCGCATGGCCTCGCAACGGGCGGGACCGGCCAGCACGGCGGTGTTGGAGCCGCCCGGACTGTTCGCCCTCAACTACGGCATCCAGACCCCAGTGGTCACGGCTGTCGTCCACGTCATCTACGGGGCCTGTCTCGGTCTGCTCCTCCAAGCCAGGTGACCGCGCCCGCCTGTTGTCCCCGTCTGACGCACGCTGTTCGCCAGCGCGGCTCGTCAGGGAGCGATCTCCATGACTGATGGGCCACCAATCAGCGACTACGGTCTGCTGGGTGACACTCGCACCGCCGCCCTGGTCGCGAGTGACGGCGCGATGGACTGGCTCTGCGTACCACGTTTCGACGGCGATCCCCTGTTCGGCCGACTGGTCGGGGGCACGGAAGCCGGAACGTTCCGGGTCGGCCCGGCCCGGCCGGCCACGGTCGTCGAACGACGGTACCGGCGGCACACCGCCACCCTGGAGACCACCTGGTCGGTCGGCAGCGGCCGGCTCCGCCTCACGGAGGCGATGGTGGCCGAGGTCAGCGGTCGCCTGCTGCCCACGACCCTGATCGTGCGACGGCTGTCGGCCGAGCAAACAGCGGTCGACGCGGTGGTGGAGTTCGATCCCCGCCTTGGCGCACGGCACCGCCGGCCGCGAACCCACCACCGGCGCGAGGCCCTCGTGTGTGAGTGGGGGGCACTTGCGGTCGCGCTGCACAGCACACCCACGTTCAGGACCGAACCGGGTCGGCCCACCACGATCACGGTCAGGCCAGGCCGTCCGGTCACCTTCGTACTGGCCGTGGCCCACCGCGAACCGGTGATCCACGTCGAGCCGACGGCCGCCTGGGAGCTGCTCATCGAGGACGAGGCTCGATGGCGGGCCTGGACCGCGGAGATCGACGAGCGGCTGCCTTTCCGCGAACACGTCGTACGAAGCCTGCTCACCGTGCGGCTGCTGACCTACTCGCCCTCGGGGGCGCCGGTGGCCGCACCCACCACGTCACTGCCCGAGGATCCCGGTGGGAGACGAAACTGGGACTACCGCTACGTCTGGCCCCGGGACGCCAGCATCGGCGTCAGCGCCTTCCTCAGCGTCGGCAAGACCGACGAGGCCCGCGGTTTCCTCGCGTGGCTGTTGCACGCCAGCCGGTTGCAACGGCCACGTCTGCCGGCGGTGCTCACCCTTCACGGCAGGCACGTACCAGCGGAACGAGAACTATCCGGTTGGCCCGGCTACCTCGACAGCCGTCCGGTACGGGTGGGCAACAACGCCTCCGGTCAACACCAGCTCGACGGCTACGGCTGGGTGATTGACGCCGCCTGGACGTTCGCTCAGGCCGGGCACCGCCTCTACTCCGAGACGTGGCGGGCAGTGCGCGGTTTCGCCGACGTGGTCGCCGATTGTTGGCAGGAACCCGATGCCGGCATATGGGAGGTACGGGAGCCCCACCAACACGTCCATTCCAAGCTCATGGGCTGGCTCGCCCTGGACCGCGCCCTGGCCATCGCCGACACGCACCCCCTGCGGGACCGTCAACGTCGGCGCTGGCAGAAATGCCGAGATGCCATCGCCGCCGAGGTCCGGACGCGCGGCTTCGACCCGACGGCGGCCAGCTACGTCCGCAGCTACGGCTCCCAGGATCTCGACGCGGCCCTGCTCGTCCTGCCGTTGCTCGACATGGACCGGGCCGAGTCACCCCGGGTGCGGGGCACTATCGACGCCATCCGGGACAGACTGTCCGCCGGCGGTCCACTGCTCTACCGCTACCCGCCCGGACGTGACGGCCTCCCCGGCACCGAGGGCGCGTTCCTGCCGTGCTCATTCTGGCTCGTTCAGGCCCTTGCCCGCACCGGGCGTCGCCGCGAGGCCGTCGAGCTGTTCCGGGCCATGGTGGACCACGCCAGCCCACTCGGCCTCTACGCCGAAGAGTTGAACCCGGCGACGGGTGCCCACCTCGGCAACTACCCCCAGACGCTGACCCATGCCGCGCTCGTCCAAGCCGCACTCGCCATCCGAGACGCCCCCACGTGCGGGTAGGGTCCCAATCATGACGATTCCGCACCTGACGGCCGCCGACGGCACGACCCTGCCGGCGATCGGGCTCGGCACGTACCGGCTGAACGGCTCGCCGGGTGTCGACGCGATCGGTCAGGCGATCCGGGCGGGCTACCGGTTGATCGACTCGGCGGTGAACTACGAGAACGAGGGCGCGGTCGGTCGGGCCGCCCGTTCGGCCGGTGACGTGCGGGACGAGCTGGTCGTCACTTCGAAGCTGCCGGGGCGGCACCACCGCTACGACGAGGCGCTGACCACCATCGAGGAGAGTGTGTTCCGCACCGGCCTCGACCGGGTCGACCTGTACCTGATCCACTGGCCGAACCCGAAGGTCGACCTGTACGTGCAGGCGTGGCGGGCGCTGATCGAGGCGCGTGAGCGCGGGCTCGTTCGGCACATCGGGCTCTCCAACTTCCTGCCCGAGCACATCGAGCGGCTGGTGGCGGAGACCGGGGTCGCCCCGGTGGTCAACCAGATCGAGGTGCACCCGTACTTTCCGCAGCAGGAGGCGATCGACTACCACCGGGAGCACGGCATCCTGGTGCAGGGGTGGAGCCCGCTCGGTCGTGGCAACGACCTGCAGGAGCACCCCGTCGTCGGGGAGATCGCGACCGCGCACGGCGTCAGCCCGGCCCAGACGATCCTCGCCTGGCACGTGGCCCGTCAGGTGATTCCGCTGCCCAAGGCCGCCTCCCCGCAGCGGCAGGCCGAGAACCTGGACGTCTTCGGCATCAAGCTCACCGACGCGCAGGTCGAGGCCATCACCGCGCTGGGCCGCCCGGACGGGCGGCTCGCGGACCAGGACCCGGCGGTGTACGAGGAGTTCTGACGACCACCACCCGCTGACTGTCGGTGGGGTGGGAGAGCATGGGGCGTGCTCGACGGACTTGACGACATCGACTGGGCGCGGCTGGGCCACGCCTACGGGGCGGCCGACGACGTGCCCGACCAGCTGCGGGCCCTGCTCTCCCCCGACCCGGCCATTCGGGACGAAGCCCTGGGCGACCTCTACACCAACGTCTTTCACCAGGGCAGCCGGTTCGAGGCGAGCGCGTACGCGGTGCCGTTCCTGCTGGAACTGCTCGCCGATCCGGCCACCCCGGATCCGGCGGCGATGCTCGCGCTGCTGAGCGCCCTGGCCGTCGGGTACGACGAGGGTTTCCTGCCGGAGGGTTTTCCGGTGGCCGAGTACCGCCGGGCCGCCGAGGGTGGGCGTGAGCTGCTGGCCGCGAAGCCGCCACCGTGGACCGGCACGGACGAGTCGAAGAAGGAGTACGTCGAGTACACGTACGTCGAGTCGCTGTCCGCTGCGGAACAGGGTCGGCTGTGGGCGTACGTCGAGTTGGCTACCTACGACGCGGTGCGCGCCGGGGTTCCGGTGTTTCGCACCCTGCTGACGCACGCCGATCCGGGTGTGCGGACGGTCGCGGCGTACGCCCTCGCCTGGTTTCCGGAGGAGGCCGACGGCAGTGTCTCCGCACTGGCCGGCGCGATCGACGCCGCTCAGGAGCCGGGCGTCGAGTCGACCCCCGGCGAGCTGGCCACCATGTTGGTGGCCTCGGGGCTGCTGGGTGCCGCGCCGGACGTTCGGTGGTTGGCCGACCCGCGCCCGGTGCTCCGCTGGGCCGCCGCGATCGGTCGGGTCCGGGTCCTCGGCGCGGCGGTCAACCCGGCGACCGTCGAGGAGCTGTTGAGCTGGGCGTCGGCGCCGCCCGACGACGCCAGCACCGGGCCGGCCGAGGGCGAGTGGGTGCCGTTCCTCGACGGTGACCGCGGCGGCTACGCGGGCCTGGCTCTGCGGCAGCTCGGCCCGCAGCACGAGGACCGCGCCTTCGACGCGCTGCTCGACCGGCTGCCCACGGTCAGCGGCGAGCGGTCGTTGACGGTGCTGGGGGTGGCGCTGCGCCTCGCGTTCCCGGACGGTCCGGCAGCGGCCGGGACGCCGGCCGCAGTGTTGCGGCCCCGGCAGCGACGGCTCGCCGAGGTGCTGGGCCGGTCGACCGAGCCGTGGCTGATTGACGGGCAGGAGTTCGGCAACGTGGCCATGCTCGTCGGTGAGTACGGCCTGCCGAGAAGCCGCGAGGCGATGCTGGCGTACCTCGGACGCCTTCCGTAGCCCGCAGATCTCGCGCTGCCGGAGGTCGGGCTGCGCAGCGTGGCGACGGGCCGACAGCGGGGCGAAGGTGCGTCACCCGGGCCGGCAGCGGCCCGGGTGACGCGACACCGCTTTAGACCAGGCCGCCGAGGGCCGGGTCGCTGATGCTGTCCTTGCCGTTCTCGACATGACCCGCGCAGCGGTACGCGAAGTCGGCGTCACCGGCGACGGAAACTGTCAGGTCGTACCAGCCGTGGGTGCGGGCGAGCACCCACGTGGCGCGCTCGGTCTCGCCGGGGCGCAGCGACAGCGTGACCGGACGGGCGTTGTACCCGTCCCGGACGATCACCTCGACCCGCTTCGACCCGCGGTTCTTGAGGGTGAGGGCGAGCTTGTAGTCGCGCTCGTCGTACGAGGGGGTGACGTCGAGGTGGGACCGGCCGTCGGTGAACCGGCGGAAGAACCCGTTCGGTCCGTGCACCGACAGGTCGTACCCGGAGGTGACCGGCCAGGTGTCGGTCAGCTGCTTGCCCGGCTCGACGGTGTAGCTGCGCGGGGCGTCCGCGCTGCCCGCCTGGCGGACCTGGAAGACCGCGGCGACCCCGCCGGAGTTGCGGAAGTCGATCCGGAACGAGTCGTCGCCGAGGCGCCCGTCGGCGTGCAGGGTGTACGGGATGGGCCGCGCCGGGCGTACCCCGTGCTCCTGCTTCGGCAGCCGCTGGTCCGCCGGCGGGACCGGCACCTCGTCGGGGTGCCGGACCAGCTCCTCGGGCTTGAAGTCGTCGGTGTCGGGCAACCTGACTTCACGCGAGCGGTTCGGGTGCCGGAAGTCGAACGCCGTTGTCAGGTCGCCGACGACGGCCCGCCGCCACGGGGTGATGTTCTGCTCGATCAGGTCCGGCCGGCCGTCCCCGAAGCGCGCCTCCAGGAACTTGATCAGTGAGGTGTGGTCGAAGACCTGCGAGTTCACGTAGCCGCCGCGCGTCCACGGCGAGACGATGACCATCGGCACCCGGATGCCCAGGCCGTACGGCCCGGCCGGGTGGTCGGCGTCGCCGGGGAAGATCTCGTTGGTGGTCGGCACTGTCGACTGCCCGTGCTCGCGGGTCTGCGGGGGCGTCGGCGGGACCACGTGGTCGAAGAAGCCGCCCTCCTCGTCGTAGGTGATGAAGAGCGCCATCTTGCTCCACACCTCGGGGTTCGAGGCGAGGATGTCGATGACCTGGGAGATGTACCAGGAGCCGTATGCCGGCTCCCAGTTCGGGTGCTCGCTGTACGCCTCGGGCGCGGTGATCCAGGAGACCTCCGGCAGGCGTCCCGCCTCGACGTCGGCGCGGAAGTCGGCCAGCAGCGCCTCCGGGTCGCGGCCCTGGGTCCGGACCTCGGTGCCGGTCTTGGCCCTGTCGGCTAGTGGCGTTCCGGGCTGCGCGTTCTGGTACTGGTGGAAGTAGAGCAGCGAGTTGTCGCCGTAGTTGCCGATGTACGGGTCGTTCGTCCAGCCCCAGGACCCGGCGGCGTTGAGGCCGGTACCGACGTCCTGGTAGATCTTCCAGGAGATGCCGTTGCGCTCCAGCCGCTCCGGGTACGTGGACCAGTCGTAGCCGGCCTCCGCGTTGGTGATGACCGGGCCGCCGCCCTTGCCGTCGTTGCCGACCCAGCCGCTCCACATGTGGTAGCGGTTCGGGTCGGTCGGCCCCATGAGCGAGCAGTGGTAGCTGTCGCAGACGGTGAAGGCATCGGCGAGCGCGTAGTGGTACGGCAGGTCCTGGCGGGTGTGGTAAGTCATCGCCGTGACGCCCTTGTTCGGCACCCACTTGTCGAACCGGCCGTCGTTCCAGGCGGCGTGCCCGTCGTTCCAGCCGTGCGGCGGGTCCGGCAGGAAGGTCTGGCCGAGATCCTTCACCTCGGGGCGGAAGGGCAGCAGCTCGTCGGCCCCGTTGGGCTGGTGCCACACGTCCTTGCCGGACGGCAGTGTCGCCGGATGGGGGTCACCGAAGCCGCGTACACCGCGCATGGTGCCGAAGTAGTGGTCGAAGGAGCGGTTCTCCTGCATCAGGATGATGACGTGCTCGACGTCCTTGATCGAGCCGGTCCGATTGTTCGCCGGGATGGCGAGCGCCTTGCTGAGGTCCAACGGGAGCGCCGCGCCGATCGCGGGAACTCCCATCGCCTTGAGGAACGTACGGCGATCCACCGTGCCCATTACTCCCCCATCGTGTGCTCTGTTCGGGAATCTGGCGACCGGACGCTACCGACGGCGGGTTGACACCAGATGGCCGTAGTTGGAGGGTTTTGCAACCTCTCAACGACTGGCGGTGAGCCCGCGAGACTGCTCGCGCCGACGCAGCAGGGTGATCTGCCCGCATACCGCGAGCACCCCGACGTACCGTGAGATCGTGCCGACGAGAGAGAAACTCACCAAGGCTGACCTCGCTGAACTTCGCCGCTCGGCGCTCGGGACGGCCGATCCGCTCGGTGTCGCCGCCGACCTCGCGGAGGCCGCCGAGCAGGGGCGGCTGGAAGATCCGGACGACGCCGGGGACGCGTTCACGCTGGCCGCCGAGATCGCGGAGATCCGGGCCAGGCCCGCGGCCGCGCTGCGGTACGCGGAGCGGGCCCTGGCGGCGTACCCGTCCGGAGACGACCCTCGGGCCGGGTTCGCCCGCGCGTTGCGGGCCCGCGCCCTGTTCCGGGCCGGCGGGCGCGACGACGAGGCGATGGCGGAGTTGACCGCGTTGCGCCCGTTGCTGCTCGTGCAGCCCGACGCCCCCGCCTACGTCAGTGCCGCGCTGGACGCCGGTGGGCGTTCGACGACTGCCGAGACGTGGCTGAGCGAGGCGGTCGACACCCTGCTCAACGAACGGGCGACCGCCGCGTCCGGCCCGGCCAGCACCACGATCGACCCGGTGGTCGATCTCGGTCCGCCGGACGCGCCGGGTGTGACCTTCTTCCTGTTGCAACAGCGGCATCGGGTACGCCGGAATCTGAACCTGCCGCACGACCGGCAGGACGACCTGGCGGACCGGCTGGAGACCCAGCTCGTGCGTCGGGCCGGGGAGCGTCGGAACGCCGAGTCGGACCTGCTCTTCTGGCCGCGGGCCGAGTTCGATCGCCTGCTCGCCGAGCATCCCGCCCTCACCGAGGTGTACGGGCCGGACTGGGACGCGCACCGGGGCCGGTTGGAGACGGAGCTGGTTCGGTTGCGGGGTGCCGGTCAGGCGGGGTTGGGTGTGTTCGGCGCGACAGTGGCCGGGTTGACCGCGTTCGCCGGTCGACGTGGCGGTGATCCGGCCGACCCGGCGGTCCGGGCCGGCTACGCGGCCGAGGTGTCGGCGCGGCCCAGCGCACGGATCGTTTGGCCACCGGAGCGCAACGACGCCTGCTGGTGCGGCTCGGGCCTGAAGTACAAGAAGGATTGCCTGCCGCGCTCCCGGAGCTGACCGCGGCGGCTGGCGCGCTGCGGTCGGCCTCGGCCCGCCGCGGCGCGCGGCCGACCTGGCCGGGAGTAGCGTCCCTGACGGCTTTGACGTTGATAGCCGTTAGGAGACACTTCGTGCTGGTCATCGCGCACCTCAGTGACACCCACCTCGACAGCCATCCCCGGTCGGCCGAGCGGACCGCCCGGGTCATGGACTACCTGCACGGTTTGCCACGACCTGTCGACGCGATCCTGATCACCGGGGACGTCGCCGACCACGGCGAGGTGGCCGAGTACGAGACCGCCGCGAAGCTCTTCGACTCGCCGCTGCCGGTCATGGTCTGTCCCGGCAACCACGATGTGCGCGACGCGTACCGCAAGGGTCTGCTCGGTGACGACCGCGGCGGCACCGGCCCGATCAACGCCCGCCATGACGTGGCCGGAGCGGTCTTCCTCCTCGCCGACTCCTCCGTGCCCGGCGCCGACGACGGTCACCTGGACGAGGAGACGATGGCCTGGCTCGCCGACGAGCTGGGTTCGGTGCCGGCCGGGACGCCGGCGTTCATCGCCCTGCACCACCCGCCGGTGGTGCTGCACCACCCGGTCATCGACCCGATGCGGCTCCTGCCGGCCGATCCCCTGGCCGAGCTGGTCACCGCCCACCCACAGGTCGTCGCCCTGCTGACCGGGCATTTCCACACCGCCGCCGCGAGCACCTTCGCGGGCCGTCCGCTGCGGATCGCGCCGGGTGTGGTCTCCACCCTGCGGATGCCCTGGGAGGGGGAGGGGCCGTTGGCCACCCAGACCCAACCGCCCGGCGTCGCGTTCCACGTGTACGACGACGCCGGACTGTTCACCACCCACTACCGGGTGGTGGTCTGAGCATGCACGGGGTCGCGGTGCTCGGTTTCCTGGTCGCCGTCGCGCCGATCACCGCCACGCCGGGCGCGAGCCTGACCCTGGTCGTCTCGCGGGTCGCCACCGGCGGGCGGCGGCAGGGCTGGTGGGTGATCCTGGGTACGGTGACCGGGCTCTACGTGCACGCCACCCTGGCCGCTGTCGGGCTGGCCGCGCTGGTGCTCCGCTCGTCGCAGGCGTTCTGGGTGGTCAAGCTGGTCGGCGCCGGTTATCTGGTCGGGCTCGGGCTCTGGATGCTCTGGTCCGCGTCGCGCCGTCGCACAGAGGGGGGACGGCGACCGAAGGTTTCCGCGCGAAGGCTGCCCTGGCGCGTGGACCACCCGTACCTGCAGGGGTTGCTCGGCAACGTGCTGAACCCCAAGGCCGCTGCCATCTACCTCACCCTGGCACCGCAGTTCCTGGAACCGGGCCGACCGGTGCTGGTGCCGATGGTGCTGCTCGCGACGGCGCACGCCGCGCTGCACACCTGCTGGCTCGCCGGCTGGACCGTGGTCTCCGGTGCCGCCGCCCGCCTGCTCCGGACCGCATCGGTGCGACGAGTGCTCGATCGGCTGACCGGCGTGCTCCTGGTCGGCCTCGGTGTCCGTGCGGCGGCGACCTGAGCCTGACGTGGTCGGCGCGCCGCCGACTCTAGAACGGTGTGCTGAGGCAAATCAATACTTGAAGAAGTTAAATATTCGCCTTAGATTTCGTCCATGTTTCCTGGGATCGACCCCGGTACGTTCGCCGGGCCACCGGCGGCGACGGCGGTCTTCACGACGGTGCTGACCGAGGGTCCGGTGAGTCGGGTCGCGCTCGCCCGCCGGCTCGGGCTCTCCTCCGCCGCCGTCACCAAGGCCGCCCGGCCGCTCATCGACCTGGGTTACCTGCACGAACTGGCCGCCACCGAGCGCTCCGGGCCGGGCGCCGGACGCCCCGCCAGCCCTCTCGCGGTACGCGCCGAGCGCGAGTTCTTCCTCGGCGTGAAGATCACCGCCGACGAGGTGATCGGCGTGGTCTGCGACCTGCGCGCGCAGGTCCATGCCAGCGCCCGCCGGCCGTTACACGACCCCGAGGTCGACGCGGTCCTCACCGAGGTCGGCCGGCTCGCCGACGACCTCTTCGGCGCGTTCCCCGGTGACCGCACCCGGGTCCGCCGGCTCGGGCTGGCCCTCTCCGGTGACATCGACCGCGGTATCGGCCTGGTGCGCTACTCGCCGTTCCTGCACTGGCGGGACGTGCCGCTGGGCCGACTCGCCGCCCAGCGCACCGGTCTCACCGTCACCGTGGAGAACGACGTCAAGGCGCTCACCGCCGCCGAGCACTGGTTCGGCGAGGGGGTGGGTGCCGAGTCGTTCGCCCTGGTCACCGTGGGCACCGGCATCGGCTGTGGCCTCGTCGTCAACGGCCGCCTGGTCTCCGGGTCGTACGGCGTGGCCGGCGAGATCGGCCACCTCACCGTCGACGCCACCGGCCCGGACTGCCACTGCGGTGGTCGCGGCTGCGTCGAGTCGATCGCCGGCACCGACGCCATCGTGGCCCAGGCCCGGGACCGCACCGGCCGCCCCGACCTCACCATCGACGACGCGGTGGCCCTGGCCCGCGCCGGTCACGAGCAGGTGCGGGCCGTCTTCGCTCGGGCCGGCGGCGCGATCGGTTGCGGCATCGCGGCCGTCGCGAACCTGGTCGGTCCCACCCGCATCGTCGTCTCCGGTGAGGGGCTGGCCGCGTACGACCTGTTCGACAGCCACATCCGGGCCAGCTTCGAACGGCAGGCCTTCGGCGCCGCCGCGCGGTGCCCTCTCTCCATCCGCCCGTTGCCCTTCGAGGAGTGGGCCCGCGCGGCGGCGGCCGTGAGCATCCAGTCGCTCGTCGTCCCCTGACCCGGCGTCATCCCGGCCACCGGCCGTCCATAGCCCTCGACTCGACCCACCGTGCCACCAGGAGGTTGACCATGCCGTCACCGACAATCCCGCGTAGACAGCACCGCACCCGGGTGCCGCTCGTCGCGGCGGCGCTGGGCGTGCTCCTCGCCGCGGGCGCCGCCCCGGCCCAGGCCGCCCCGACGACGGCCGCACCCCAGGCCGCCCCCGCGCCGGCCGCGGCGGACGTCGCGCAGCGCCCCTTCATGGGGTGGACAAGTTGGACCATGCAGTCCTCGAAGTACCCGGGCCTGAACCCCGACGGCGACTACAGCTACCTCACCGAGGCCAACGTCCTGAAGCAGGCGGACGCCCTCGCCACCAAGCTGAAGCCGTACGGCTACGAGTACGTCAACATCGACGCCGGCTGGTGGCGCGACAACGACTGGGTACCGCGCTTCGACCAGTACGCCCGGCAGACCCCCGACCCGGTGCGGTTCCCGCGCGGTATGCAGGCCGTCGCCGAGCACATCCACGGCAAGGGGCTGAAGGCCGGCATCTACCTACCCGTCGGGCTGGAAAAGGAGGCGTACGCCAACGGCGCCGCGCCGATCTGGAACGCCCCCGGCTGCACCACCGCGAACATCGTCTACCCGGACCTGCGCACCACCAACGGCTGGGACAGCGCGTACAAGCTGAACTTCGACAACCCGTGCGCGCAGAGGTACATCGACTCGCAGGCGCAACTCTTCGCCGACTGGGGCTACGACTTCCTGAAGCTCGACGGGGTCGGCCCGGGCTCGTTCAAGTCCGGTGACAACTACGACAACGTGGCCGACGTGGCCGCCTGGCAGCGGGCCATCGCCACCGCCGGCCGCCCGATCCACCTCGAACTGTCCTGGTCGCTCGACATCAACCACGCCGCGGACTGGAAGCGGTACTCCAACGGGTGGCGCATCGACACGGACGTCGAGTGCTACTGCAACACCCTGGTCAGCTGGGAGAACTCGGTCGACGACCGGTTCGACGACGCGCCGGCCTGGAGCCGCAAGGCCGGCCCCGGCGGGTGGAACGACCTCGACTCGCTCAACGTGGGCAACGGCGAGATGGACGGCCTCACCCGGGCCGAGCGCCAGTCGTACGCGACGCTGTGGGCGATCTCGAAGTCGCCGCTGTACACCGGGGACGACATCACCCGCCTCGACGACTACGGGTTGTCGTTGCTGACCAACCGCGAGGTCATCGCCATCGACCAGAACGGGGGCGCGCCCGCCCGGCCGGTCACCCCCGCCGGCGACCAGCAGGTCTGGGGTGCGAAGAACCCGGACGGCAGCTACACCGTGGCGCTGTTCAACCTCGGCGACGCGCCCGCGTCGGTCACCGCGCACTGGGCGTCGTTCGGGTTCACCGGCAACGCCTCGGTCCGGGACTTGTGGAACCGCCGCGACCTCGGGACGCAGAAGAACGCCGTCACCGCGGCGCTGCCCGCGCACGGCTCGCGGTTGTTCACCGTACGGCCGGGCACCGCGCTCGCCTCGACCAGCTACGAGGCCGAGGCTCCGGTCAACACCCTTACCGGCAACGCCTCCGTCGGCGGCTGTGACGCCTGCTCCGGCGGTCAGAAGGTCGGCAACCTCTACGTCGGCGGCACGGTCCAATTCAACGACGTCACCGTACGCAAGGACGGCATCTACACCGTCGCCGTCTCCTACGTCAGCGGTGACGCGCGGTCGGTGCACGTCTCCTCCAACAGCGGCAACGGCAGCTACCTGAAGTTCCCCTCCACGGGTGACTGGGGCACCGTCGAGACGGTCTCCGTCCAGCTGGCGCTGAAGGCCGGCGTCAACACCATCACCTTCGACAGCGGCACCTGGTACTCCCCCGACATCGACCGGATCGCCGTACCCCAGACCCTCTGACGTGCCGGCGCGGCCCGGCGCGACAGCCGGGCCGCGCCGCGCGCGCATCCCCCGAACGCCCAGGTTGGAGAACCCGACATGGAGATCCGCAGCACGCGCGACAACCACCCGAGCCGTCGCGGCTTCCTCGCGTTGGCCGCCACCGCCGGCGCGGCCACCGCACTCGGCGGCCTACCCGCCTTCGCCGCGACGCCCGCACCCCGGCGTCCCACCGCGTCGCCGATGCTCGCCCCGAGCGTCGCCGCGAAAAACCAGCTCTGGTGGCGGGCACCCGGCTCCGCCACCTCGATGATCGAGCAGGGCCTACCGGTGGGGAACGGCCGACTCGGGGCGCTCGCGAGCAACGACCCGTCCCGGGAGTTCCTGACGATCACCGACGCGACGCTCTGGACCGGTGGCCGTAACGACACGCTCGACAGCGACGGCCAGTTCCCCTACGGGCGCGAGGACTTCGGCTCGCTCACCATGCTGGCCACGCTCACCGTCGACATCCCCGGGCACGACCTCGGCGCGGTCGACGCCTACCGCCGCACCCTCGACCTGGCGCAGGGGCTGGTCAGCGCCGCGTACGACATCGGTGGGGTCGGCTACCGACGGGAGGTCTTCGCCAGCCGCCCGGACGACGTCATCGTCCTGCACTTCACCTCCGAGGGCGGCGGCACGTACACCGGCACCGTCGCCCTGGCCGGCACCCACGGCGAGTCCACCACCCTCGACCCCACCGGCCGGTACGCGTCGTTCGGCGCCTCCTTCGCCAACGGGCTGCGCTACGGTGCCGCCGTCACCGCGTACAGCGGCACCGGGACGGTGGCGGTGACCGGGACGTCGATCTCCTTCACCGACTGCCGGGACCTCACCGTCATCGTCAGCGGCGGCACCTCCTACGCGCCGACCGCCGCCACCGGGTTCCGCGACGAATCGGCGCAACCGGAACGGCTGGCCCGGGACAAGGTCCTGGCCGCAGCGCGTGCCTCGGTCCGCGAACTACTGCACACCCACGTCGCCGACGTCCGACCGGCGTTCGAACGGTTCGCCATCGACCTCGGCACGTCGTCCGCCGGCCAACGCGCGCTGGACACCTGGGAGCGGGTGCAGGCGCGCTGGCGGGACAACGTCCCCGACCCGGAGTTGGAGGCCGCGTACCTCCAGTTCGGCCGGTACCTGCTGATCTCCGGGTCGCGGGGCAGCCTGCCGATCGGTTTGCAGGGCCCGTGGCTGGACGGCAACGACCCGGACTGGATGGGCGACTACCACAGCGACGTCAACATCCAGATGACCTACTGGCCGGCCGACCGGGCCGGCCTCACCGACACCTTCGACGCGTACGCGGACTACTGCGTGGCGCAGTTGCCGGTCTGGACCGAGGTAACCCAGCGGCTCTTCAACACCTCGACCAACCGGTTCCGCAACACCAGCGGCAAGGTCGCCGGGTGGGCCGTCGCCTTCTCCACCAACCCGTACGGCGGCAGCGGGTGGTGGTGGCACCCGAGTGGTAACGCGTGGCTCTGCCAGAACCTGTTCGAGCACTACGAGTACACCCAGGACCGCGCCTACCTGGCGAAGATCTACCCGGTCGTCAAGGGTGCCGTGGAGTTCTGGGAGACCCGACTCGTCACCGCGACCGTCACCGACGCGTCCGGCGCCGCGCGCGAGGTGCTGGTCGCCGACCGGGACTGGTCGGCCGAGCACGGGCCGCAGGACACCCGGGGCAACACCTACTCCCAGGAACTGGTGTGGAACCTCTTCGAGAACTACCACACCGCCGCCCGGGTGCTCGGCCGCGACAGCGACCACGCCCGGAGCATCGACGCGCTCCGCAAGCGCCTCTACCTGCCCGAGGTCAGCCCCACCTCGGGCTGGTTGCAGGAGTGGATGTCACCGGACAACCTCGGTGAGACCACGCACCGGCACCTCTCCCCGCTGATCGGGCTCTTCCCCGGCGACCGGATCCGCCCGGACGGCTCCACCCCCGCCGCGATCGTCGCCGGCGCGACCGCCCTGCTCACCGCGCGCGGCATGAACAGCTTCGGCTGGGCCAACGCGTGGCGCAGCCTGTGCTGGGCCCGGCTGAAGAACGCGGAGAAGGCGTACCAACTCGTCGTCAACAACCTGCGGCCGTCGACGAACGGCAGCAACGGCAGCGCCATGAACCTCTTCGACATCTACGAGACGAACCCCGGCCGAGGCATCTTCCAGATCGACGCGAACCTCGGCACCCCCGCCGCGATCGTCGAGATGCTGCTCTACTCCCGGCCCGGTCACGTCGAGTTGCTGCCGGCGCTGCCCGCCGCCTGGGCTTCCGCCGGTTCGGTGACCGGTGTCGGCGTACGCGGTGGTTTCACCGCCGACTTCAGCTGGCGCGACGGGCGGGTCACCCAGGCGCGGTTGACCAGCGTCGGTGGCCGCAGCACGACCGTGCTTGCCAACGGTCGGTCCCGCCAGGTCACCCTGCGCCCCGGTGAGTCGGTCACCCTGAGGAACCTCTGATGCGGGCCGGCTTCGCCCGGCGCGCGGCGGCCGCCGCCGTCGCCGCGCTGCTCTGCGTACCCCTGGTCGGGTCGGCGGCGCAGGCGCGGACGCCGCACGACCCGGCGGCCGGTGCCGGCCGGCACTTCGCGGTCACCTGGGCCGCCAGTGCCGACCGCCAGGGCGCCGGGCCCGCCGAGCGCAGTTACCGGCTGGTGGTGCGCACCAGCGTCGGCGGGGACGCCCTGCGGATCCGCCTCACCAACGCCTTCGGCGAGCACCCGGTGACCTTCACCAGCGCGTACGCCGGCCTGCAGCGGCAGGGTGCCGAGCTGGTCGGGGGCAGCAACCGGCGGCTGACGTTCGGCGGACAGCCGTCGGTCACCGTCGCGGCCGGCGAGACGATCCTCAGCGACCCGCTGCCGGGCCGGCTGGCCGCCCAGAGCAACCTCGTGGTGAGCCTCTACGTCACCGGCGCGCAGGGCCCGACCAGCGGGCACGGCATGGCCCTGCAGACGTCGTACGCGACCGCCGGTGATCACGCCGCCGAGGAGGCGGCGACCAACTGGACCGACTCGATGACCTCCTGGTACTGGTTGGACGCGGTAAGCGTGCGGACGTCCACCGCGACCGGCTCGGTGGTGGCCCTCGGCGACTCCATCACCGACGGGTGGGCCTCCAGCACGGACGCGAACCGGCGCTGGCCCGACTACCTCTCCCGACGCCTCCAGGCCGCGACGGACAGCCCGGTCAAGGGCGTGGCCAACGCCGGCATCTCCGGCAACAAGGTGCTCGCCGACGGCGCCGGGGAGGCCGCGCTGCGCCGGTTCGACCGTGACGTGCTCTCCCAGCCCGGGGTCGACACGGTCTTCGTGTACGAGGGCATCAACGACATCAAGGCGCACACCGGCGTGACCGTGGACGACCTGACCATGGGCTACCGGCAGCTGGCCGACCGGGCACACGCGGCCGGCAGGTGCGTCGTCGGCGCCACGGTCATGGCGTACAAGGGCTGGCCGGAGTACGACGCCGCCGGGGAGGCCGTGCGCCAGGGCGTCAACGACTGGATCCGGCACAGTGGGGTGTTCGACGCCGTGGTCGACTTCGACCGGATCACCCGCAGCCCGTACGACCCGCAGGCGCTGCTGCCGTTCCTCGACAGCGGAGACCACATCCACCCGAACGACAAGGGCATGCAGGCGATCGCGGACGCCGTCGACCTGGCCGCGCTGCGCTGCGACAGGTGAGCGATCGACGGGGATGACACGCCCGCGTGGTACCGATAGCGTCCCGGTGTGGACGATCAACGTCCAGGCCGATGTCACCGGAGGAGACGCCGATGTTCGAGGAGTTCATGGGCATCCCGGCCCACCCTCTGCTGCTGCACGCCGCGGTGGCGTTCGTGCCGCTGCTGGCCCTGCTGACGGTCGGTTACGCGTTCGTTCCGCCGATCCGGCCGCACACCCGGTGGGTGCTGGGGCTACTCGCCGTGGGTGCGCCGGTCGCCGCCCTGCTGACGAAGCTCTCCGGCGACGCGTTCCTCGAGCGGATGCGCGCCGCCAACCGGGTCACCCCCGAGTTCCTCCCGAAGCTGCAGGCGCACCAGGAGTTCGGTGACAACACGCTCTACGCCAGCATCGGGTTGGGGGTCGTGGCGTTGGCACTGGTCTGGTTCGTGCCGCCGCGAACCGCCGAGGGTGTACGCCCCGCTCGGCCGCTGACCCTGGCGTTGCAGGTGTTGTCGGTGGTGGCCGCCGCCGTCACCGTCTACTACGTGGTCCGCACCGGCGACTCCGGGGCGAAGGCGGTGTGGGAGGGCCAGTGACGGTCGGCGACACAGAGCGGTGGTGCGACCCGACCGGAGCCGGGCCGCACCACCGTGTCGACGATCAGCCGGCGTGGTACGCCCGGATGATGGTCTGGTCGATTCCGCTACCGCCGTTGGCGGCGGCCTTCACCCGCAATGACACGGCCTGCCCGGAGGTGGCGTTCGGCAGCGCGACCCGGTAGCTGTCGCCGCTGCCGGTGACCCGGGCCGACCTCCAGGTGGCACCGTCGTCGGTCGAGGTCCAGACCTGGAACGACGTCACCTTCTGCGTCTTCACGCCGTGCGCCTGCCGGACGATCAGCTCGGCCGTTCCGTCGGCCGGGTGGTTGTTGTGGTCCATCGGCAGGGCGTAGTCGACCGCGAGCAGCGGCAACGGCACGCTCCCGGTCCCGTCGGGGCCGGCGGACCGGAACGTCCACGAGGTGTTGACAGTGGTCGAGATCGGCAGGATCAGGCTCGTGTCGACGTCGAGGGTCACCCGGTAGTCGGCCATCGACTGCCCGACGGTGAAGTCGCCGTACGGGCCGGACCGCTCGTCGACCAGCTTGCCGTCGCGGTAGACCGACAGCTTGCGCTTCACGCCGATCGCCTCGCCCTGCAGGCAGTCGGCCCGCTGGTGCTTGTCGGTCAGCGACACCAGGTCGAGGTGCAGGTTGCCCCGGGTCCGCGACGGCGCGGTGGCGCAGCTCCAGTCGGCGCCGGCCGGGTCGTCGTACCAGTCGGAGTGCAGGGGCTGACGCGCCCAGACCTTGGTCTGGCGGCTGCCCGGCTGGTAGCTGCGGGGTGCCTCGTCGGCGGCCAGCCCGCCGTAGACGCCCTGGTCGGCCCAGAGGATGTCGGGCGAGAGGTAGTCGGTCCGGTACGGCGGCAGGTTCCCCTCGTGGGTCTGGGTGACCCCGACCCCGTCGCGGGTCATGCCGGTACGGACCAGTTGGGTGAACATCTCCGGCGAATCCGTCTGGTGGAACCGCTCGTCGATCCGGGCCAGCTTGGCCTGCTCGGCCTTGTTCACCCGGTAGGCGGGGTCGGCCGGCACGCCGCCCGCGTACTCGTGCACGAGGTTGTAGCGGTACGGGTTGGCGGTGCCGGTGGGCGAGTCCAGGTTGACGGCCGCCCAGGTGCGCCGGGAGCCGACGGTGGGCTTGGGCAGCGCGGTGGTGCGGACCGTCGTCTTGGTCCCGTACCCGCTGATCTGGTGCCACCAGGACAGGCCGTTCGGCGCGGTCTGGACGTTGGTGAAGTCGGTCCGGGTGGGCGTGGTGGGCACCCCGTCGACAGTCGCCGTCACCGGCTTGGCCCGCGCCGGGTCGAGAATCACGCTCCGGGCGCCGCGCACGTCCAGGTCGGCCTCGGCGGCGAGCGTCGTCTCCAGCACGTCACTGTCGACGTAGTAGGCGACGGAGGAACCGAGGACCGCGTACCGGCCGGCCGGTACCCGCAGCGTGAAGGTGTCTCCGGGCGTACCGCCCGCGCCGCCGTAGTAGATCACCGGGTCGGTGAGGTTGGTGACCATCAGGTTGATCCAGCTCTCCGCACCGTCCTTCAGGCCCGGCAGCGGCTTCGTCCGGACCGTCAGGTCGTAGCTGGGCTGCTCGACGTAGAAGCTCACCGGGGTCGTCGCGACCAACTTGCGGCCGGAACGGGCGGTGACGGTGGCCAGGTAGAAGCCCGGTCGGGCGGCCAGCGCCGCACGGTTGACCCGCAGGGTCGCCGCGTCGGTGGCGCCGTGCGTGAGCGTCAGCCGGCTCGTCGAGAGCGACGCCGCACCGCGCGGCACCGGCTGGCCGTCGTGGTTGACGATCGACACGTCGAGGTCGAGAACGGCCGTCGACTCACCGGTCCAGCTCAGCTTCGTCTCGCTGGTTCCGGACTGCGGGTAGGCGAAGGTGCCGAGGTTGACCACCGGCTGGTCGCTGGTCGGGCCGCCGAGGGCCCGGGCCGCGTTGAGCCGACCGGCGCCGACGGCGTACGGGTCGATGCCGCTGAGCGGGTCGGCGGCACCGACGAGGGCGGCCTTGAGTCGCTCACCGGTCCAGTCCGGGTGGCGCTGGGCGAGCAGCGCGGCGGCGCCCGCCACGTGCGGGCTCGCCATCGAGGTGCCGCTGATCGCCTCGTAGTACCTGTCGATCGGGTCCTGGAGGTTGGTGCCGGCGGCCCGGGCGGCGACGATGTCGACACCGGGCGCGACCAGTTCCGGCTTGGCCACGTTGCTGGTGACCAGCGGCCCCCGGCTGGAGAAGGCGGCGAGCTTGTCGTCGCGGTCGACCGCGCCGACGGTCAGCGCGCTGGCGGCCGAGCCCGGCGAGGAGATGGCGGCGCCGCTGTTGCCGGCGGCGATGACGAAGAGCGCTCCGGTGGACCTGCTCAGACCGTCGACGGCGAGCGAGAGCGGGTCGTTGCCGTCGTCCGGGTCGCTGCCGCCGAGGCTCATGTTGATGACGTCGGCCCGGGTGGCGGCCCACTCCATGCCGGCGATGATGCCGGAGTCGTCGCCGGAGCCGTGGTCGTCGAGAACCTTGCCGATCACCAGCTTGGCGTCCGGCGCCACGCCGCGACGCTGGCCGTGGGCGGCCGCGCCGGTGCCGGCGATGGTCGAGGCGACGTGCGTACCGTGGCCGTTGTGGTCGACGGCGTCACCGCCCTCGACGGTGAAGTCGGCCCGCTCGGCGACCCGGCCGACCAGGTCCGGGTGGGTGAAGTCGGCGCCGGTGTCGAGCACCGCCACCCGGACGCCCTTGCCGGTGTAGCCGGCCTTCCAGGCGTCCGGCGCGGCGATCTGGCCGAGGTTGCGGTCCAGGCCGGCCGGTCGCCCACCGCCGGTCAGGGCGGTGGCCCGGACCTTGCGGTTGAGCCAGACCTTCTTCGCCCCGGCGAGCAGCGAGTTGGTCGCGAGCTTCGCGGTGGCCGGGCTCTTCTTGGGTACGCGGCCGGCGACCGCACCGATGCTGGGCAGCGACAGCACGTCACCGAGCGCGGCCACCCGGGCGGACGCGGTGGCGGGCTGCACGATGAGCGGCAGCTCGGCGGAGTTGTCGTCGTCGTAGCCGTCGGCGATCAGCGTGGTGACGTCGAACAGGTCGGGGTCGAGGACCGAACCGACCTGGGACGCGACGCGGGCGGGAATGACGTGCAGGTGGCCGTCGGGGCCGCAGCTCTGGCGGATCACGGCGTTTTCGTCCGCCGGCCGCACCGTCGCCTGTGGGCAGCCCGATCCGGTGTCCCGAACGGTCACCACGTCCCCGGTCAGCAGGGTGACGGTGTGCGTCTTCCCGTCGGTCGAGGCTGCGGGTGCGCCGGTCTGACCGATGTCGCTGGGTCCGGCCGTGGCGGTGCCGCCCGGTAGGGCGGTCAACGTCGTGGCCGTGACGGCGACGGCTAACAGCCACCGCGTTTTTCTGAGCATGTCGCTCCTCGTCTAATGTGGACGAAACCGCCTCTTCGGGCGACTTCCCGCAAGATCATATGCAGGCGATGGATCATCCGGGCACCCCTCGACGAGGGGTTTTCCGGCCCGCGCGCTGAGGATTTCGGCGGTGTTTCGCGACCGGGCTCGGTTCGATGTCGTTTCGATTGCCGCCCGCCGGACCGGCGGCGACGGTGTGGACGACACATGCGTCCCCAGCCGAAGGGATCGACGGGACGCCGGCCCGGACCTAGCATGACGACGAATGGATCTTCGAGATTGGCCCCTGCCGACCCCGGCAACCAGCCCAACCGAAGGGAGACGCGCATGCGTCGACCCCGTCATCTGGCACTCCTGAGCGTCGGCGTGTCCGGCGCCCTGGTCCTCAGCGCAGCCCCACCAGCGGCTGCGGCTCCGCCCACGCCCACCACGCCCACCGGCATCGTGGTCAGCGACGGCATGACCCAACCGGTGTTCTCGCTCGCCGACGCGATCGAGGAGCGGGTGTTCGTCCAGACCCCGGTGGACACCGACCACGACGGTCGACCCGACCGGGTGGCGATCGACATCTCCCGCCCCCGGGAGACCGCCACGCAGGGCTTCAAGGTGCCGGTCATCTTCGAGCACAGCCCGTACCGCAAGGGCACCTGGGGTGACGTGCCGTACCCGAGCGTGCTGGTCGACGACCTGCCGCAGAACGGCCTGACCGACCGCAACGGGCGTCGCGCACTCGACGCCGGCGCGCAGCGGGCCCAGGCGAAGGCCAACCTGCCCGGCTCGCTGGACGACTACTACGTGCCCCGCGGGTACGCGGTGGTGCTCGGCCAGAGCGTCGGCACCGGCGACTCGGACGGCTGCCCGACCAGCGGCGACCAGGCCGAGACGCTCGGCACCAAGGCGGTCATCGACTGGCTCAACGGCCGGGCGAAGGGGTACGACGCGAACGGCGCCCCGGTCACCGCCGGGTGGACCACCGGCGCGGTCGGCATGACCGGGGTCTCCTACAACGGGACGCTGCCCAACCAGGTGGCCACCACGGGCGTCAAGGGGCTCAAGACCATCGTGCCGGTCTCCGCCATCAGCAGCTGGTACGACTACTACCGGGCCAACGGTCTGGTGGTCGCACCCGGGACGTTCCAGGGCGAGGACCTCGACATCCTGGCCCAGTACACCGCCGGGCAGGCCCGCGCCGAAGGACCCTGCGCCGACGAACTCGCGCAGATCACCGCGAAGCAGGACCGGGTCACCGGCGACTACTCGACGTTCTGGCGCGACCGCGACTACCTCGACGCCAGCGACGTCAAGGCCAGCGTCTTCGTCGTGCACGGCCTCAACGACTGGAACGTCAAGACCGAGCACTTCGCCGGCTGGTGGGACCAGCTCGCCAAGCGCGACGTCCCCCGCAAGATCTGGCTGCACCAGGGCGGCCACGGCGGTCCGGGCAGCAGCGCGTCGGTGACCCTGCCCAGCGGCCAGACGTGGACGTACAAGCAGACCGAGAACCGCTGGTTCGACTTCTGGCTGTGGAACGTACGCAACGGCATCATGGACGAGCCGACGGCGGTGCTCCAGCGCGAGGACCGCGCCTACACCACGTACGCCAACTGGCCCGACCCGGCCGCGCGGGAGGTCGGCCTACGCTTCGCGGCCACCGACGCCACCGCACCCGGCTCCCTCACCACCGGCAAGCCGCCGAAGGCCAAGGTCGAGCAGAGCTTCGTCGACGAGGGCCGGACCATCCACCCGGACACCCTGGTGTCCAACCCGGACACCGCGAGCGCCAACCGACTCGCCTACCGCTCCCCCGAGCTGACGCAGAGCGTGCGCATCTCCGGGCGTCCAGAAATGCGGCTGCGGATGGCGATCGACAACAAGCCGGACGCGAACCTCACCGCGTACCTTGTCGACTACGGCCCGGCCGGGTCGACCGCAGCCCCGACCGTGGTGACGCGAGGTTGGATGGACCCGCAGAACCGCAAGAGCGCCGCGCGCACCGAGCCGGTCAAGCAGGGCAAGCTGTACGACTACCGGTGGACCATGGAGCCGAAGGACTACATCTTCCCGGCGGGGCACCGGATCGGTGTGGTCGTCTTCTCCAGCGACCAGGAGTACACCCTGCTGCCGTTGGGCGGCACCGAACTGCGGGTCGCACCGAACGACAGCGAACTGCGACTGCCGGTGGTCGGCGGACGGAGCGTCCTCGGGTTCTGATCGCATCCCCGCACTCCCGGGTGGGGCAGTCCGACGCGTTTCGGGCTGCCCCACCCGCACGTCGGGGACGGGCAGTCCGACGCGTTCAGGCTGCCCCACCCGCACGTCGGGACCACTCCGCCGCTGCATATCCGCGCAGGCGCCGCCGGCCGCCGCGCAGCGGCGTGATCACTCGTCCTCCTTGATGTCGGGGTGTTCCCGGCGTCGGGACACCGCAATATCACCAAACCCGAGTCGATCACACCATCCGTCCGCCGTGCCCGGGGTTCGCACGGCACACTGACTCCGCGTCGGACCGGCCCCGGCGCCCAGCCCAAGTCCGCATGATCGTGCTCGATCCCGGATGTAGTGGCCTCGTGGCACGAGGAAGGGCCTGCTCCCTGGATCGAGCACGACCTTGCACCGAGTTCGCATGGCGCGCTGACCCGGACCGCGGCCCCACGACGCGCTGACCGGGCCAGGCCGGGCCAAAACACGCGCTGACCCAGGGTCGGACCCGGTCCGCGACACGGAACGGCGCAGACCGGGCATGATCCACTCGGGTTTCATGATGTCGGGTGTTCCCGGCGCCGGGACACCGCGTTTTCCGTGAACCCGAGTCGATCACCCCATCTCGGCCGCCGCGCCGACCCCCAGGCCGGGCCGGTCAGGGTGCGCGAACAGCGTAGACCGGCGTGATCCACTCGGGTTTCATGAAGTCGGGGTATCCCCGGCACCCGGACACCGCGATTTCCGTGAACCCGAGTCGATCACGCCGTCTCGGCCGCCGTGTCCGGTTGCCGGGTGGGCGGGTTTGTCGGGTTTGGCCCCGGGTGTCGGGTGGTCGGGGCCACCCCGGCGGCGGAATCGAGGGCCGGCCGGGGTCGTTATACCTGGCATGCCACCGCGACTCTCGGGTCGTGGGGCGCGGCAGCCGCCAGGGAACATCCGGCAGGCCGCCCCGGTTACATCCCCCGCACGGCCGAGCACCACAACGGCCAACCCCGCACGGCCCAGCAGCACAGCCGGCCGGCGGGTAGGCGGAATGACCC
>NZ_JBITGG010000022.1:0-129076 GCF_044456765.1 Micromonospora sp. NPDC050784
GGGGGGGGCGGGGGGTTGGCGGGGGCACCTGCCGGCCGCCGCCGGGGGGGCCGCCGGGGGGGGCCCCCCCCGGCCCCCCCCGGGGGGGGGGGGGGGCCCCGGGCCGCCCCGGCCCCCCCGGGGGGGGGCGGGCCCCGCTGCCGTGCGGACGGGGCTCAGTGGCAGAGCCGGTCGATCTCCTGCTGGAACCGGTCCATCGGGTTCGCCTCGGCGGGGCCGAGCAGGTAGGTCTTCAGCTCCCGGCGGGCCTCGGTCAGCGGGTCGTCACCGGCCCGCGTGACCGTCACGATCTTCTCCAGCTCGCCGCAGTCCTTGGAGAGCAGGTACGCGGCCCGAGCCGTCGGGTACTCACGGCGGAAGTCGTCCTCCGACAGGCCGCCCGGGTTGGCCACCACGTACGGCCGCTGGCTCTGCACGAAGTCGGAGACCACACTGGACACGTCGCTGATCAGCAGGTCGGTCTGGTTGAAGCAGTCGAACAGCGCCGGCGTGCGGCCGGTGACCACCAGGTGCGCGGTGCCGTCCAGCGAGGACGCGTCCGGGTCGCCGCCGGCCGCACGGATCGCCGTGACGATCCGGTCGTGCACGACCTTCGCCGCCCTGGACCGCGACCCGGTGAGCGGGTGCGGCTTGTAGATCAGGCGGACGCGGGGATTCGTGGCGAGCAGTCCCTTGACGATCCGCTCACCCATCAGCACCAGCGAGGTGTGGTACGGGTCGTCGTCGAGCCAACCCTCCCAGGTGGGCGCGTAGAGCACGGTGAACGGCCGGTCCACCGACTCGGCGCCGAAGGTGTGCACCCCGGCGAGCTGCGGCCGGCCGATCTCGACGATGTCCGAGTCGAGCACCCCCACGCCGGCCCGCGCGTAGCGCTCCCGGCCGGCCAGGCCGGCGACCCAGACCTCGTCGTACACCTTGCTGTAGGGGTTGACGCTGGCCTGCTTGTCGCTGTCGCCGTGCCCGACGAAGACGTGCTTGGTGCCCGGCTCGCGCAGCATGTGGATGTTCGCGCCGACGTTGGCGGAGTAGAGCGCCGCGCGGATGCCGCCGAGGTCGAGGTTCATGAAGTCGACCCCGGCCGGTACGCAGATCACCGGCAGTCGGGTGTCGGCCAGCTCCAGGAACGCGTCCCGGCTGCGCATCAGCACCACCGCGCGCTGTTGCAGCGCCTCGGTCGGGGCGAGCCACATGTTCGCCTGGTAGACGTCCTTGGCCGGCCCGGCGAAGTAGAGCGCCACCTCGGGCCGGTAGTTGTCCAGCCAACGCTGGACCGCCGGCAGCAGCGGGCCCTGCCCCGCGCCCCGGCCCCGTAGCCAGGTCAGCGCGATGATGGCGCCCACCACACCGGTCGCCACGACCGCCACCGCGCCGGCCACGAAGAACGGCGTCGGGTCGTGCTGCACCGCGGCGGCCACGCCGGCCGGCACCAGCAGCAGGTTGAGCAGGGGCATCCGGTCACCGGCGACCGCCGCCGCCCAGGCGGGCGGCTGGGGGGCGCTGGACAGTGGACCCAGCTCGATGTTGCGCACCATGGCGGAGAGCGGGTTACGACGCTCGATCATGGTGGAGAGCGCACCGGCGAAGACCGACACGACCCACACCGCGGCCGGCAGCACGAGCAGCAGGGTCAGTTCGCCGTCGCTGAGCCGCACCTCGGCGGCGACCAGCAACACGGCGGCGAGGTCGCGGGTCAGCTGTCGGTACGACCAGTGCAGGCCCACCTTCTCCAACAGCAGCTGCGACGGCGGTGACCAGCGGGCGACGGCGAACTCGCCGATGATGGCGGCCAACCCGGCGACGGCGAACAGGCCGATCCAACCGAATACGCCACCGACGAGCATGACCAGGTAGGCCAGGACCAGTAGCGCACTCTGGGCGGCCACTCCGAGGCGTCCTGTCAACGTGCCGAACAAACGAGTTCGCTCCCTACGAGATTTCGTTGCGGGCGGTGCCCGTGATGGACCGACGTCACTCCCCCGTCGCACAGCGGCTCAATCGCGGCCGGCTGCGTGTGACTGCGACCTTAACGCGAGGGGACAGCTCGGTGTCGCTCGGGTATCCGGCACCATTTCGGGCAAAGTTCCGCACCGGGGCGCGCCCGACCCCATCCCGGGGTCGGGCGCTCGGTGCGGGTGCAGCGCTCAGCCGGCCCGCCGGAAGCAGGTCACCGCGCCGGGTGCCTTGCGCTTGGCGAACTCCTGGTAGCCCAGCTGCGGCGCGGTGTCGCGGGCGTACTGGTTGCCGTTGTAGACGCAGATGGTGCCCACGTCCAGGCGGTCCAGTGCCGGCTTCAGCTCGGCCGAGGTCGGGCTGGCGGTGCCGTCGGCGAAGTCGGCGAGCAGCAGTCGGTCCTTGGCGAACTGGGAGTTGAGGTCGTACTCGACGAGATAGAAGTCGCGAGGTAGGACAACCCGGACCTCGCTGGTGACGATCGGCGTCGTGCGCATGATCGTCTTCGGGGCGAGCAGCAGGCCCTGCGGACGGTCCAAGTCCTTGATCCAGAACGCGATCGCCTGACGCTGCTGCGGAAGCTTCCAGGTGGGACGGTCGTGCACGTCGACCCAGCTCTTCGGCGACCACATCGGGGTGGCGAACAGCGCGAACGAGGCGACCAGCAGCACCGCGATCCCACCGGACGCCGCCCGACGCAGCGCCGGGGTCGGCGCCGGCACGCGTACGGTGCAGAGCAGACCGATGAGCGTCGGCAGGGCGAGCAGCCACGGCACGCGCCAGAGCACCACCGAGATGCCACTCAACGCGCTCAGCACCTCCAGCACGCCGGGCACGAACAACACGCTCAACGCCAGGGCGGCGCCGGCGGCGAGCAGCGCGGGCGTACGCCGACGGGCGAGCAACGCCCCGCACCACAGCGCGAGACCGCTGATCACCCCGACCACACCGAACAGCAGGGTCCGCTTGTAGGTGTACGCCGCGTCGAAGAAGGCGTCGTCCGCCCCGGTCGCGCTCATCCCGCCGAGCACCAGCCGGGAGACCACCAGCGAGCCGATCGGGTACGCGAGGGCGGCGACCGCCGCGACGACGGCCGCCTTCCACCGGCCGACCAGCAGCATGGCGAAGCCGGCGGCGCCGACAAGCATCGGCAGGATGATCGCCGCGGTGTTGGTGAGGCCGATCGCGGTGATCGAGAGCGCCACGATGAGCAGCAGGCTGCGCCGCGACCGGTTGTCGAACCACTCGGTCAGGTAGAGCCACATCAGCGGGATGACCGCCGAGACGAACATGCCCTTGCCCTCGTGCAGCCGGGGAAGGTGGAACGTGCCCAGTGCGGCGTCCCCGCCGGCGACGAGGTAGAGGTACGCGATCGCCACGGTGAAGGCGAGCAGCGGACGACGCGGGGCCCACCGGTGCGTCAACCGCCACAGCGCCAGCGCCGCGAGCACCGCCATGATCGGCAGCAGCACGTACCAGAGGGCCGAGCTGGCGTGGATGCCGACGACATTGGCGAACGCGCCGTCGAAGACCTCGATCGACGGGATGGGCGGCTGCGAGCCCATGGCCGGCAGCACGTTCTCGGAGAACAGGAAGTCGTTGAGCGGGATCAGGTCACGCTCGGCGATCCACACCGACTTGCCGACGTAGTAGACGTCGTCCGGGGTGTTGCGGGCCAGGAAGAACGAGGAGATGCCGACCAGGACCGAGACGACAAGCGCGTACGCCGACTGCGCCGGGGTGGGCGCCGGCGCTGCCGGGGTGGACGTCGGGCCGCTCAGCCAGGCCTGGCGTACCAGCAGGAGCCCGCCGACGGCCGCGAGCAGGCCGGCCACCGCCGGGATCCACCAGGAGAGGTTGACGTCGGTGCCGGCCACACCGGCGGAGACGGCGGCCACGGCGGCGGCGACCAGAACCCCGACCAGCAGGCGGCGGTCGACGGCGGGGCGTGCGCCAACGGGTTCATCCTGAGCGGCCGGGGCGCTGTCGGCTGGGGCGCTGTCGGCTGGCGCGCTGTCGGCTGGGGCGCGGCGGCGGGCGCGCAGCACGGCCACGACCGCGAGCACCACACAGGCCAGCAGCCAGATCCGGAAGGTCACCGACGGACGCAGGTCGCCCAGGAAGGCCAGGTGGTAGAGCACGGTGAAGAGCGCGAACGCGATCACGGCGCCATCGGTGAGCACCGCCGGGGCGACGGCCACCAGCGCGCGTACCCGGGACAGCCCGGCGCGTTCGTTGGCGGGCCGGGGTGCCTGCCCGGTCCGCGGCGTCGGATCCGGTTCGGCGGGCGCTACGGCGATGCTGTCGACGTTGGCCACGGGCGTCCTTACTCGTCAGGCGGATGAGGGGCATCGGCACGGTGACGGCCGGGTGTCAAGGGGGCAGCGTAGCGGAATCGGACAGGGAGACCGCTGCTGCCGGCGGCCGTGTGTCGAGGGCTGGTCAGCCCGAGATCGGAGCCGCCCGGGGACGCGGCAGCACGCTGTCGGCGCCGAGCCCGGCCGCCACGGATTCGACCAGGTTGTCGAGGTAACCGTCGGTGAGCGGGAGCCGGGCGATGGCGAGCCGCCAGTAGAGCGGACCCACGATGAGGTCGATGGCGGCGTCGAGGTCGGTGTCGGCGGGCAGTTCGCCACGCTGCACGGCACGGGTGACCAGGCGACCGCCGATCTCCTGCTGCCGGGTGTGCAGCACCTGACGCAGGGTCGCGTCGATGCTGGGGTTGCGGGCGGCCTCGGCCAGCAGGTCCGGGATGATCTGCGACGCCAGTGGGTGCCGGAGCGCGTGGGCCACCGCCTGGAACAGCAGTGCGAGATCACCGCGCAGCGTGCCGGTGTCCAGTGCGGGGAGCTTGCCGTGTGCCGCGGCGGCGACGATCTCCAGCACCAGGTCGAGCTTCGAGCTCCACCGTCGGTAGATCGCCGTCTTGCTGACGCCGGCCCGCCGGGCCACCGCCTCGATGGAGAGTCGGCCGTAGCCGACCGCGGCCAGCTCCTGCATCAGCGCGCGGCGGATCGCCGTGGTGATCTCGTCGCGCAGCACCGCCGCGCCGGCCGGGGCCCGCCTCTTCTCGGTCGTCATCGAGCGCTCTTATCGCAGGTCACGCAGGACAGCGTAGCGCAACGACGGTACGGTTGCGTCCCGACGTGTTTCGGACTACTGTCCTCGCAGCGACGAGGCGGCGCCCCGCGCAAATTTCCCACTAGGATTCGATCGTCGCGAGCAACCCCCGTCTGCACGAAAGATCGGAGCGCCATTTCCATGGCCACCACCGCGCTGGTCGACCCCGACACGGGCCTGACCCAGGCGCAGCTGGCCGCTCGGCACGGGCTACGGGTCGCCGGTGAGCGCCCCACCCTCGTCGAGTACAGCCGCCGACTATGGGCCTACCGGCACTTCATCGCCGCGTACGCCAACGCCAAGCTCGTCGCCTCGTACAGCAACGCCAAGCTGGGTCAGCTCTGGCAGGTGCTCACCCCGCTCACCAACGCGGCGGTCTACTACCTGATCTTCGGGGTGGTGCTGGCACAGAACAGCATCCCGAACTTCATCGCCTACCTGACCACCGGGTTGTTCATCTTCAACTTCACCCAGAGCGCGGTCCTGGCCGGCACCCAGTCGATCAGCAGCAACCTGGGGCTGATCCGGGCGCTGCACTTCCCCCGGGCCAGCCTGCCGCTGTCGACGACGATGACGCAGTTCCAGCAACTGCTGGCCTCGATGGTGGTGCTGATCGGCATCGTGCTGGTCACCGGCGAGCCGCTCACCTGGGAGTGGTTGCTGCTGGTGCCGGCGCTGCTGCTGCAGGCCGTGTTCAACGCCGGCGTGGTGCTGCTGGTGGCCCGGCTCGGCTCCAAGTCGAGCGACCTGAAGCAGGTCATGCCGTTCATCATGCGCACCTGGATGTACGGCTCCGGTGTCCTCTACAGCGTCAGCCTCTTCGAGCGGCTGCCCGGTTGGGCGACGACGCTTGTGCAGTACAACCCGCTGCTGGTCTACATCGAGCTTGCGCGGTACACGCTGCTCGAGGAGGCACCGCTGCTCAACGAGTCGCTGACCCAGCTCTGGCTGGTCGGCGCCGGTTGGGCGCTGGTGGCCGGCATCGGCGGTTTCATCTACTTCTGGCGCGGCGAACAGGAGTACGGCCGTGGTTGAGCACTTCGACGCCGCCCCCGAGGCGAGCGCGACGATGACCCGCACGCAGGAGCGCATCCCGACCGTGGTCGTGGACGACGCGCACATCATCTACCGCGTGCACCAGGGCGCTGCCGGTGGCACCACGCCGGTGGCCGCGCTGCGCCGGCTGGTCAAGCGCACCCACGCGCCGAACGTCCGGGAGGTGCACGCGGTCAAGGGCGTCTCCTTCACCGCGTACCGGGGCGAGGCGATCGGGCTGATCGGCAGCAACGGCTCCGGCAAGTCCACCATCCTGCGCGCCATCGCCGGCCTGCTGCCGGTCAACCGGGGCGCCATCCACACCCAGGGGCAGCCGTCGCTGCTGGGCGTCAACGCCGCCCTGCTCAACGACCTCTCCGGGGAGCGCAACGTCGTCCTCGGCTGCCTGGCCATGGGCATGCACCCCGATGACGTGGCCAAGCAGGCCGCGGGGATCATCGACTTCTCCGGGATCAACGAGCGGGGTGACTTCGCCAGCCTGCCGATGCGGACGTACTCGTCCGGCATGGCGGCCCGGCTGCGGTTCTCCATCGCCGCCGCCAAGAAGCACGACGTGCTGCTCATCGACGAGGCGCTCGCCACCGGCGACAAGGGCTTCCGTAAGCGCAGCGAGCAGCGGGTACGGGAGCTGCGGGAGGGCGCGGGGACGGTGTTCCTGGTCAGCCACCAGCTCTCCTCCGTACGGGACACCTGCGAACGGACGATCTGGCTGGAATCGGGCGTCATCCGGATGGATGGGCCCACCGACGAGGTCATCCGGGCGTACGAGGCGTACGCGAACAGCAAGTAGAGTTCCGGCGAACGTTCGGCATCGACACGGCACCTGAGGACCGCGTCGCCCGCGTTGGGGCGACGCGGTCCGCGCGTTAAGGTTCATTCCGTCGCCGCTCGGGCGGAACCTTCCGTTAACGCATCCCTGAGAGTGAGGATCCGGCAATGACGCAGGACCAGACCACTGGCCCGGACGCCGAAGCGGAGACCCAGACGCCGTGGCGGCCCTCGCGGACAGTGGCGGTGGTTCTGGCCGGAGGCACCGGGACGCGGCTGGGCCTCGGCATCCCGAAGCAGCTGCTGAAGATCGCCGGTAAGCCGATCATCGAGCACACCCTGGCGGTCTTCGAGGCGGCACCGGAGATCGACGAGATCATCGTGCTGATGGCCACCGGCCACGTCGAGGACGCCCAGCAGATCGTCGAGAAGGCCGGCCTGCGCAAGGTCACCAAGGTGATCGAGGGCGGTGACACCCGCAACGCCACCACCCGGATCGCCCTGGACGCGGTCGGCCCGGAAGACTGCAACATCCTCTTCCACGACGCGGTGCGCCCACTGCTCAGCGGCCGGATCGTGCGCGAGTGCGTCAACGCGCTCTGGACCTACGCCGCCGTGGACGTGGCCATCCCCTCCGCGGACACGATCATCCAGGTCGACGACAACGACTGCATCACCGACATCCCGGTGCGCTCCCGGCTGCGCCGGGGCCAGACCCCGCAGGCGTTCCGCTCCCCCACGATCCGTGCGGCGTACCGGATCGCCGAGGACGACCCGGACTTCGCCGCCACCGACGACTGCGGCGTGGTGCTGCGCTACCTCCCCGGCACCCCGATCAAGGTGATCGACGGTTCGGACGAGAACATCAAGGTCACCCACCCGGTCGACGTGCACCTGGCGGACAAGCTCTTCCAGCTCGCCGCGGCGCAGGCGCCCCGGTTGACCGACCACCGCAGCTACAGCGAGGAGCTGACCGGCCGCACCATCGTGGTGTTCGGCGGCAGCTACGGCATCGGCCACGAGTTGACCGAGCTGGCCCGGCGCTACGGCGCCCAGGTCTTCCCGTTCAGCCGTTCCAGCACCGGCACCCACGTGGAGCGGGCCGAGGACGTCGCGGCCGCGCTGACGACCGCCTTCGAGGCCACCGGCCGGATCGACCACGTGGTGGTCACCGCCGGCATCCTGGAGAAGGGCGCCCTCGCCGAGATGGACGAGGAGACCATGGACCGGCTGCTCCAGGTCAACTTCGTCGGCCCGGTGACCATCGCCCGCCAGGCCCTCCCGTACCTCCAGCAGACCAAGGGTCAGCTGCTGCTCTACACCTCCAGCTCCTACACCCGGGGCCGGGCCCGCTACGCCCTCTACTCGGCCACCAAGGCCGCCCTGGTCAACCTCACCCAGGCGCTCGCCGACGAGTGGGCCGACGTCGGCGTCCGCGTCAACTGCATCAACCCGGAGCGCACCGCCACCCCGATGCGGACGCGGGCCTTCGGCGAGGAGCCGGAGCACACCCTGCTCGCCGCGGAGGCCGTCGCCCAGTCGTCGCTGGACGTGCTGATCTCCGACCTGACCGGTCAGGTGATCGACGTACGCCGGGCACCCGGTGACGGGCCCACGCCGAGCGTGCCGGCCCAGGCCGGGTCGGGTCGGGTCGAGACGTCGGCCGGCGCGACGTCCGCGAACTGACGCCGACGCCTACGGAACCACGAACGGAGCGACATGCGCGGCGACCTGGTCCGAAAGCTGGCCGCCCGGTGCCTGACCACCGGGTTGGCCGTGCTGGCCTTTGTCGTGCTGGCGCTCACCGGCGCCACCGGCTGGGGGCTGGCGCTGGCCGTGGCCGCGCTGGCCGCGGCTGCCGCCGAGCAGCGGATCCGGCCCAGCGCCGACCTGGTGGCGGAGACCGCGTTGGTCGCCGCCGCGGTTCTGGTCGGCTACTCCCGGCGGTTGGATGACGGGCTCAACCTCGCGCTGGTCGCCACCGGGCTGGTCCTGCTGGGGCTGGTGCTGCTGGTGGGGCCGCTGCGCACCGCCGGCAGCCTGGAGATCCGGGCGGCCAACCTGCCGGTACGCGCCTGGACGCCGCTGATCGCCGGCCAGCTCGGCACGGCCCTGCTCGGGCTGCTCGCCGCGCTGGCGCTCGCCGCCGCTCTCGCCCTGCCGGCCGGTGTGGCGCTGGCCGCCAGCCTGCTGGTCGGCGCGGGCGCCGGTGCGGTCGCACTGGACCTGGCCCGGCGGCGGTTCCGGCCACGGGCCGGTGGCGGGGCGGTGGCCGCCGCGCTGCGCCGGCACCAGCCGGAGTTCCTGCTCTACTTCTCCGCGCCCCCCGGCTCGGAATACCAGGTCACCATGTGGCTGCCGTACCTGGAACGGATCGGCCGGCCGTTCCTGGTCGTGCTGCGCGAGCCGGAGTTCCTGGCCCCGATCGCGGCGGCCACCGACGCGCCGGTGGTCTACTGCCCCACCCTGGGGGCGATGGACGAGGCGTTGGTGCCGAGCCTGCGAGCGGCGTTCTACGTCAACCACGGGGCGAAGAACAGCCACTGCGTCCGCTTCACCCAGCTCACCCACATTCAGCTGCACCACGGCGACAGCGACAAGGCGCCGAGCGCCAACCCGGTTTCGGGGATCTTCGACCGGATCTTCGTGGCCGGGCAGGCGGCGATCGACAGGTACGCCCGCGCCGGGGTGCAGATCCCGGCGGACAAGTTCGTGGTGGTGGGTCGCCCACAGGTCGAGTCGATCGAGGTACGCCCGGAGCCCGCGCGAGGGTTGGCGCACCCGACGGTGCTGTACACCCCGACCTGGACCGGGCACCACGCCGACGCCAACTACTGCTCGCTGCCGGTGGCCGAAGGGCTGCTGCGCCGACTGCTGGAGCGCGGCGCGACGGTGATCCTGCGGGCCCACCCGTACACCACGCAGAACCCGGCATCGGCCCGCCAGTTGGGCCGCCTGACCGAGTTGCTCGTCGCCGATCGGGCCCGCACCGGCCGTCCGCACGTGGTCGGCGCGGCGGCTCGGGAGCTGAGCCTGACCGAGTGCGTCAACTCCGCCGACGCGCTGGTCTCCGACGTGTCCGGCGTGATCTCCGACTTCCTCTACTCCGGAAAGCCGTACGCGGTCACCGACATGGGCGACGAGGGCGACCGGTTCGTGGAGCGGTTCCCGCTGGCCGGGTCGGGTTACGTGCTGCGCCGGGACATGTCCAACGTGGACGAGGTGCTGACCGCGCTGCTGGACACCGACCCGCTGGCCGAGGCCCGCTGGGCCACCCGCCGCCGCTACCTGGGTGACTTCCCGGCCGAGTCGTACGCCGAGGCGTTCCTGACCGCCGCCCGCCGGGAGCTGGCACCGGCCGAGACCCTGACCGCGTCCACACCGGCGTAGCCCCGCTCAGCGGTACGGGTCGAGCAGCGCCAACACCGCCGCCGGGTCCTCCACGTGCGCGTTGTGCCCGAGACCGGGCAGCGTGGCCACCGGCACCCCGTACTCCTTGAGCTGTTCGTCGGTGACCATCGGGTCGTTCTCGCCGCGCGCCAGCACCACCGGAACGTCGGTCGCCGCCAGCAGCGCGGCCAGGTCGGGCTCGCCGACGGCGAAGGCGGCCGGGTCCATGGCGAGGCGCCACCGGCCGTCGACCTGACGCAGCCCGGCGTCCACCACCGGGTGGTCCGGCGGGACCAGGCCGACCAGTCCGGCGACGCGCAGGTAGCGGCGTGCCGCCTCGGTGCGGCTGGCGAACCAGCTCACCGGGCGGGCGGCGACCTCGGCGGCGCGGGTCAGCTCCGCGGGTGACCAGAGCGCCTTGATGCCCAGCCCGACCACCGCGTCCACAGGCGTCCCGGCGTCGCGGGCGGCCAGCGCCAGGCCAACCACCCCACCCAGTGAGTGCCCGAGCACGACCAACCGGTCGTCGGGGGCGAGGGCCTGCGCGATCCGCTGGGCGAAACCCGCGAAGGAGTACGACGGCAGCGGCGGCGCCCAGCCGTGGCCGGCGAGGTCCGGTGCCAGCCACCGCCCGGGCCAATGCTGCTCAAGGTACGGCGCCCAGGGCAACCACACGTCCCCGGTCGCCCCCATGCCGTGCAGCAGCAGCAGGACCGGCCTACGGCCGGCGTGACCACCCGATGTCTCCACCACGGCCGCAGTCTCCCACGGTTCACGGCCCGGTACGAGAGCCGTCGATGACGGCGTACGACGGACCGCGCGGACAAACGCCGCGGGCGCCGGCCCCTTGTGGGAGACGGCGCCCGCGGCGGTCAGGGTGCCCGGGTCAGGCGGAGTAGCCCCGGCTGGTGATCCAGTTGGCCAGGTCGATGGTGGTGATCCAGTACGACGGGTCGGCCGGGTTCGCCGAGTCGGCGATCCGTACGGTACGACCGTTGTCCTTGTAGCCCACGACGGCGATGTAGTGCCCGCCGCCGTAGGAGTGCCAGCCGCCGTCGGTGTCGGTGGCGTCCCCGACGACGTTGGCCACCACACCCCGGCCGTCGGTGATGGCGTTCACCACGTCGGCCTGGAGGCGGTCCATCTGCGCCGGGCTGGGCGCGCCGGGGAACATCCGGGTCCGGTACGGGGAGCCCTTCACCTCGGCGTTGAGCACCCGGGTGGTGTCCTCGGCCGAGTTCGTGCCCATCTCGGTGGTGCCCAGCTCGGCGCCGAGCTCCTCCTGGGTGCGGTCGATGCCGGCGGCGCTGAGCGCGTTCCGGGTGGCCGCCGGGCCGCAGTTGTAGTAGGTGTTCTGCGCCTCGTAGTCGTAGTCGAGCACCTTGGTCGCCGGGGGCTTCGGGCGCTCCGGCTTCCGGGTCAGGTCCGGGTTGCTGCTGGCCTTGGCGGCGGGGGCGCTGGTGGCCGGGGCGGCCGTGGTCGGCGCGGCGCTGGCCGAGGGGGACGCGTCCCGAGCCTCGCCGCGGGAGGCGGCGACGTCGCTGCGCATCTCGGCGACAGTGGTCGCGGTGCGCTGGCCGGCCGGGGCGTCGTCGGCAGTGGTGAGCAGGGCGCCGGTGGTGGTGGCGATCGCGAGGGCCGCGGCGGAGGCGGCGACGATCTGGTACGGACGCTCGGTGGCGAGGCGGCGGAGCTGACGCTGCAGGGTGTGCTTCACGGGGTCCTCCACGGATCGGGGGGAGAGCGGCACACCGGGGCCGGACCGGTATCCGGGCAGGCGCCAACGCACGGACCGTGGTCCGCGGATGGTGAACCGCTCAGGGGAACGCCCGGCGTGGCCGGGCGGGGAAGGCGATGACCCGGGGGGTCAGCTCACCGTCACTGGACGAGTGAGCGGGGGCACCGCCGCGCCGTGGAGGCGAGGGAACAACCGAGGGGTGGAAAGGTGCTGCACGAGGATGGGACTCCTTCCGACACCGCCTACCGGGTTAGCTGACGGATTCGGGCGGGAAGATCGCCCTACCGCGGGCCGTGGCTCGCGGATTCACCCCGGACTTACTGATGGGTCCCCGGTTCGTTGATCACGATTGAGCGGGTCGATGCGGCGTCGCGTCTTGCGATCGGTTACCGCACCGGACGGGACGACACTACTGGTCGCTCCACGCCCTGCCAAGCCAGGTTCACCTGCGTAAACCCCAATTGGCGCGACAATTTCTGCGCGTATTGCCGATGATGTGACTCGATGGGACAACCGGTTACGGCGACGCCTGCGGGCGACAACCGGACAGGCCGCGAAGAACGCGGCCATAATCGCGGGAACAATGCCGTCGATCGCGCCGACCGTCCGATTTCGCTATTGCGTGACCGGCCTCACATCACGGATCGGGCTCAACCCGCCCGGGCCGGGCGCCACCGTGCCACGACGGCGGGACGCATCGCCCCGGCCACCGTCCGGCGAGCGGGCACCGGGGTCGGGCGCAGCCGGGCTGCCGCCGTGTACGCCTCCTCGGCGAGGGTACGAGCCGACTCGGCGGCCAACTCCGCGTCGCGCCAGGCGGCCCGCTCACGGTCGGCGGCCACCCGGTAGTCGGCCAGCCGCGCATCCCGGACCACCCGGCTGACCAGCACCTCCTGCTCGACCGGGTGCCGCCGGGGATCCCAGCCACGCCGGTGCCCGAACACGTCGCCGAGCTGCGCCATGCTCAGGTCGCCCCGCCAGTACGCCGCCATCGCCGCGCGGTGCAGATAGCGTTCCCGGGCGGCGTACTCGGCGGGGGTGTGCGGGGTCTGCGGGGTGGGCAGCGCCCCGGCGCCCGCGAAACGACGCGCGACGGTGTCCGCCTCGTCGTACCCGATCCAGGCCCGCTCCAGCTGATCCTGAGCGGCCAGCCAGGCGGCACGTCGCCGCCGGGCGGTGGTGGCCGCGCCGGCCGCGGCGACGGCCACCTCCTCGGCGTAGCGGCGACTGTCGACGGCCTCGGCGGCGGCCAACTCCCGGGCGGTGGGCGCGGCCGGGGGCGGATCGTCCGTGGGCCGGTCCTGTTCCGGGCGGGCGGCCAGCACGGTGAGCAGGCCCAGGGTCAGCAGGAACAGCGTCGACCAGATGGCGGCGGCCCGCGGCACCTCGGTCACGAACTGGTAGAAGACGACGGTCTCCATGGTCGGCACCTCGGGGAGAGAGCAGTGCGATGGGAGCCGCGCCGGCAGCGGGCCACGGTGGGCCACGGGCCGGCGGGGTGGGAAGCGGGTGGGTCGACAGGGCGCGGAGACGGGACGGTCGTCCCGGTGGCTCAGCGCCCGGGTGGGGCCCGGGAGGCCCGACCGCTCGCACCGTCGACGAGGGGCAGCCGGTCAGACCCGGCCACGCGGACCGGCAGCGGGCCGGCCGTGACGGTGCCCTGATCGCCGGGGAGCGCCACCGGCGTGTCGACCGACCAGGCCGGCACCGACTCCTCGGCGGCCTCCGGCGGTATCGCCGCAGCCGGGCGCGCCGCACCGTGCGCCCCGGCGTGCCGATAGGAGGCGGCTGGCGGCACGGCAGCGACGGAGGCCGGCACCGCGCTCGGCGTTGGCACCGGGCTGGGCGTCGACGCGGCGGCCGTGGCCGGGCCTGCGCCGAGCGCCAGGGCCGCGACGACGGCGAGGCTGGTCAGCACCCGCGTCGCCCAGCGCGCCACCCACCACAGCGGACAGGTGAACGCAACCGGAAGCACGTCCCCACGCTACCGTCGCGCCGACCCGGGCGCACCGACCACGGGCGTGTCGGAGCACGCCGCGCCGCCCCCGTCTGACCAGGGTGGACGCTGTCAGCGCCTGTCGACGTACGTTGATCGACCGCCGGCCTGACCGACCTCCTCGGCGGCCCCGCGGGCCTCGGCTCGGGTGCTGCTCGCGGGGTCTCGGGCGGCGTCGTCGCCGACGGTGCGCTGTCGGGGGACGGGTGCCGGACGGGCCGCACGGCGCGGCGCGAGCCGGCGCATCATCGGGGTCTCGACGAAGCGGTGCAGCAGCCCCGCGAGGATCAGGTTCGTCACCAGGAAGCCGAGCACCACGGCCGGGCCGCGCCAGCCCGCGAAGCCGATCCCCCAGGTTCCGCTCCAGCGCAACACGCTCGTCATCACCAGCACGTGCACCAGATAGAAGGCGAACGAGACCTCACCGAGCCAGACCAGCGGCCGGGACCGCCACGGCGAGCGCCGACCCCGCACGTCCGCGTCCGCGGCGGCGGCGATCACCAACAGGTACGCGACCGCGAGCAGCGTGGTCCACAGCTCGGCGCGGATCCACTGCGCGGCCGCCACCCAGGTGACCAGGAAGATCCCGCTGGCCACGGTCAGACCGGGGCCGCGCCAGAGCCCCCGGCGCATCAACTCGGCCGCCACCGCGCCCAACCAGAACTCCAGCGACCGTACCGGCGGGAAGATCTGGGTGAACCACCACCGACTCACCTCCGGCACCAACTCCTGCGCCGGCCAGAGCGCGAGGATCAGCAGCGGCAGCGCGACGATCAGCGTCCAGAGCACCTTCGGCCGGGCCCGGCGCAGCAGCGGCAGGGCCAGCGGCAGACAGAGGTAGAAGAAGAACTCGCAGGAGAGCGACCAGCTGACGGTGTTGATGCTGTAGAACCAGCCCGGCCGGGGGTCCCACGCCTGCAACAGCAGCAGGTTCTCCAGCGCCGCCGCCGGTAGGACCGGGTCGGCGAACCACGCCGCGACCGCCAGCGTCGCCGCCCACAGCACCAGGTGGTTGGGGTAGATCTTGGCGATCCGTCGCCGCCAAAAAGTACGCCGGGAGTCGCCCGGACGGGCCGACCAGACCAGCACGAAACCGCTGAGGATGAAGAAGAACTGCACCCCGGAGAGGCCCAGGGTGAACAGCGCGTCGACCACGGCCTTGTAGTCCGGCTCGGCGATGATCCGCATGGTGCCGGCGTGAAAGCCGAAGACCAGCAGGGCGGCGATCCACCGCAGCCCGGTCAGCGAGGGCAGCCGGGCCGGTGCGGGTGCGGGCCGGGCGGCCGACACCGCGGCGACGCTCGTCATGCCGGGATCCCGACGCTCGGCAGGGTCACCAGCACGGTCGTATCCTCCTCGGCGCGGCGTCGGACGGCGCGACGGCGACGCCCGCGACGACCCGGCAGGGCCGCACCGAGGCACCCTACCGGGTCACTCCCGGGTGAACCGGACGCGTCCCACCCGCCCCACGAGCCCGCGTTCCCCGGACCGGGGAACCACCCGCCGGTCGGCGTTAACCTTCTGCTGGGCGGGAGTTCAGAGATTCCACCATCGGCGGCAACGTCAGGTTCCGGGGCCGGCCACCCGGGTCGTCGAAGGTGGCGGACGTGGTCAATGAGCCGACGCACGCACCGCTGCTGAGCATCGTCGTGCCCGTGTACGGCGTCGAGGCGTACCTGTACCAGTGCCTCGAGTCGATCCGGGCCGACATCCCGGCCGGCGAATCGGACGCGGTCGAGCTGATCGCCGTCGACGACGCCTCCCCCGACGGCTGCGGCACGATGCTCGACTCGTACGCGGTCGGCCGCGACGGCGTCCGCGTCGTGCACCTGAGCAGCAACGTGGGTCTGGGGCTGGCCCGCAACGCCGGGCTCGACGTGGCCACCGGCCGGTACGTCTGGTTCGTCGACAGCGACGACTGGTTGCCGCCGGGCACCATCGCGGCCGTGCTGGACCGGCTGCGCCAGCACCAGCCCGACGTGCTGATGCTCGACCACCTGCGGGTGCACGAGGACGGCCGGCGCGAGGTCGACGCGAGCAGCCCGCTGCTGCACGGAATTCCCGGCGTCACCCGGCTGGCCGACCAGCCGCAACTGCTGCGGGTGCAGCACACCGCCTGGAACAAGGTGGTCCGCCGGGACTTCATGGACGAGCTGGAGCTGCGGTTCTTCCCCGGCTGGTACGAGGACATCCCGTTCAGCCACCCCCTGCTGATCGGGGCCGAGAAGATCTCCGTGCTGGACCGGGTCTGCTACCTGTACCGCCAGGGCCGCCAGGGCGCGATCACCTCCACCCGCAGCGGCCGGCACTTCGACGCCTTCGACCAGTACGAGCGGCTGCTGGACTGGGTCACCCGGAAGCACCCGGACGAGCGGTTGCAGGCCGAACTCTTCGAGCTGATGATCAGCCACTACCTGGTGGTGGTGGGCAACGACGGCCGGCTGCACCCCCACCTGCGGCGCGACTTCTTCCACCGGGCCGCCGCGCACTACCGTCGGTACCTGCCCACCGGCGGCTACCCGCTCCCCCCGGGCGTGGCCGGGCTCAAGCACCGCCTCGTCGGGCGGGGTGACTGGTTGGCGTACTCGGCACTGCGCCAGGCCCACCGGGTCGCCGGTCGCCTGCGTCGGCCCGGCCCGGCGGCCGGCGCCGACGGTGGTTCGCCCGCCGCCGACGAGGACGCGGGCCGAGCGGCGGACGCCGCGCCGGCGAGTGACGGTGGGCTCGCGCCGGAGCGACGCGACGCGCTGGCCGGTGGCTGGCTGCCGTGATCGACCGCACCGCAGAGCACGCCGGGGGCCGGGGCGGCTCCCGGCGCCCTGGTTTTCCAGGTCGTCCGCCCGCCGGGTGGACGACGACAGCACCACCGCACCCCGGTGCGGGCGTACCTGAGCAGAGGTCGGAATGACGGCGACAATCAAGATCGGACCGCACGCGGTCGGTGCCGGGGAGCGACCGTTCGTGGTCGCCGAGATGTCCGGTAACCACAACGGCGACCTGAACCGGGCGCTGGCCATCGTCGACGCGGTGGCCGAGAGCGGGGCGCACGCGCTCAAGCTGCAGACGTACCGGCCGGACACGATCACCATCGACGTCGACACCCCGGCGTTCCGGATCTCCAGCGGGCACGAGCTGTGGGGCGGGGAGAACCTGTACCGCCTCTACGAGCGCGCGCACACCCCGTACGAGTGGCACGCGCCGATCTTCGAGCGGGCCCGCGAGCGTGGCCTGACCGTCTTCTCGTCGCCGTTCGACGCGACAGCCGTGGAGCTGCTGGAGTCGCTGGACGCGCCCGCGTACAAGATCGCTTCGTCGGAGCTGGTCGACCTGCCGCTGATCCGGCTGGTGGCCAGCACCGGCAAGCCGATGGTGATCTCCACCGGAATGGCGACGGTCGCCGAGATCGACGCCGCCGTGCGCACCGCCCGGGACGGCGGCGCGGCGGGCATCGTCCTGCTGGCCTGCACCGCGTCCTACCCGGCGCCGCCGGCCGACAGCAACCTGCGCCGGCTGCCGGTGCTGGCCGGTGCGTTCGACGTGCCGGTCGGGCTCTCCGACCACACGCCCGGCATCGGGGTGGCGGTCGCCTCGGTGGCGCTCGGCGCCTGCTTCATCGAGAAGCACGTGACGCTGGACCGGGCCGACGGCGGCGTGGACTCGGACTTCTCCCTGAACCCGGCGGAACTCACGGCCCTGGTCGCCGAGTCCGGCCGGGCGTACGCGGCGCTGGGCGGCACCGCGATCGGCCCCACCCCCGCCGAGCGGGAGGGGCTGCGGTTCCGCCGCTCGCTCTTCGTGGTCGAGGACGTCCGGGCCGGCGACCCGGTGACCGCGCACAACGTCCGCTCGATCCGGCCGGCCGGCGGGCTGGCCCCCGTGGAGATCGACCGGGTCCTGGGCCGCACCTTCACCACCGACGTCCCCCGAGGCACCCCCCTGAGCTGGGACCTGATCTGACCGGTACGCGCACCGCCCCACCCCCGCCCGGGCCAGCCGTGTCGATCATGGACTTGTGGTGGCCGTTTAGACCCCCGGTGCCTGCTTTGTGAAGCACCACAACTCCATGATCGACCGGGGGGCGCGGGGCGGGGGGCGGGGGCGGGGGGCGGGGGCGGGGGGCGGCTCTACCGGGAGCAGCCGCCGACTGCGGCGGCCCGGTCGATGGGGGCGAAGCCGACGGTGACCACCAGGTCGGCCACCGCGAGGGTCCGCCAGACCGCCGATCCGTCGGCCGGCGTACCCAGGCCGTGGCGCCGCCACCAGACCGCCACCGGCACGTCGGCCAGCTTGCAGCAGCACTCGGCCCGGGTCCACCGGGCCCAGAAGTCGCCCGCGCCGAACCGGCGGGCCAGCGCCGGGGGCACCGGGGCGTCGGCGCGCTCCGCGTCGATGGCCACCCGCCAGCCGGGCGCCGGTGGGCCGTACCAGCCGACGCACCGGCCGTCGTCGAGGTGACTGCGGGTCACCGCGTCGGCCATCGCGGTCGGCGACCCGATGCGTAGGTGCCGCTCGGCGGCGGCGAGCAGCCCCGGCACCGGACGCGGCACGGCGGCGACGCCGTGCCGCGCTGGTTGCACCGGGAGGACAGCCGGCCGCAGGTCAGATGGAGGCGGCACCGTCCACCACGATGACCTGGCCGTTGATGTTGGTGTGTTCGCGCAGCAGCATCCGCACGACCGGCGTGACCTCCACCGGCTCGGTCAGATGACCGGTCGGGGTGCGGCGCACGATCTGGTCGAGCTGGGTCGGACCGAGCACGGCGGACATCTCCGAGGCGAAGAAGCCGGGCGCGACCGAGTTGACCAGCATCCGGCCGCCCAGCTCGCGGGCGAGCGAGCGGGTGGCGGCGTCCATGCCGCCCTTGGTGGCCGAGTACGCGACGAGGCCGGGGAAACCGCGCTGCCCGCAGATCGAGGTGATGTTGACGATCCGCCCGCGCAGCCCCTTGGCGAGCATCCGGCGGATCACCAGCCGGGTCAGCTGTAGCGGGGCCGTCAGGTTGGTCTCGATGATCCGGGCGATGTCCTCGGTGGCGGTGTGCGCGTGCAGGGAGTCCTGCCCCATGGCGGCGTTGTTGACGATGCCGTCGATCGGGCCGAGGCGCTGCTCCACCTCGCGGACGAAGCTCTGTGCGGCGCGCAGGTCGGTGACGTCCACCGAGCCGACGTGCAACCGGTCGGGGTGCTCGACGGCGAGCTTCTCCAACTCCGGGGTGATGGTGCGGGCGAACGCGGCCACGCGTACGCCCGCGTCGAGCAGGTCGGTGACGATGGCCAGGCCCAGGCCGCGGGAACCGCCGGAGACGAGGACCACGGAGCTGGGCGGAACGAGCTGGGTGTCGGCGGGCTCAGACATCGCTCTTCAGGGTCTCCTTGACGGGAATGTCGCTCAGGACGCGAATGCGGCGCGGCACCGCGTGTTCGGGAAGCCGGTCGGCGCACCAGCGGACCAGCGCCGCCTCGTCCGGCACACCACTGTCGACGGTGGCCGGGTCGGTGGGGGCCAGGACCACCTCGGCGACCACCATCCGCCCGAGCACCGGGGCGCGGCGGCCGGTCACCCGGGCCCAGGCCACCGCCGGGTGCCCGGCCAGCACGCCGCGGACCACGCCGGCGGAGACCTTGTTGCCACCGACGTTGATCTCGTCGGAGTCCAGTCGGCCGGTGATCAGCACCCGGCCGTCGAGCACCTGCACCCGGTCACCGGTGCGGACCGGGCCGGCGAGACCGGCCCCGTGGTACGGGGAGGTGACGACCAACTCGTCGTCGCGGACGAAGAGCGTCGGTCGGCCCGGGGTCTCCCGGTCCAGCCACTCGGCCGGGAACCCGGCCCGCCCGTCGTGCACCACAATGGACGCCCCCACCTCGGAGGACGCGTAGATCCAGGAGATCCGGGCCGCCGGGAAGACCTCCCGCAGCTGGTCCAGGATCGCCTGGTCCACCGGCTCCCCGCCGAGGGTGACCTGGCGCAGCGGCACCCGGGCCAGCGCGTCGGCGTCGCGGTAGAGGGTGCGGCGCCAGAACGTCGGGGTACCGGAGGCCGCGTCGACCCCGTGCGCGGCCGCGACCGAGGGCCAGTCGTCCAACTCGTCGGGCTCGACCACCACCACGTGCTGGCCGGGCTGGGTCAGCGACAGCGTGACCACCTGCCACCAGGCGTACGTGCCGGGGGCGTACGGGCAGAGCCAGGTCCGGTCGGGCTGGTAGGCCCGCACGGTGGTCAGCGTGTCGAGGGTGTGCCCGACCCGCTTCGGCCGCCCGGTGGAGCCCGAGGTCAACAGCCAGAGCCGACCGGGCTCGGCGACGCGCGGTCGGGCCGGTGCGCTCGGGTGCACGCCGTCGTCGTCGAGGACGCTGACGGTGAACCCGGCCTCCAGCAGCTCGGTGCGCAGCACCTCGTCGACCCGACTCGCGGTGCTGAGCAACAGCTCGGTGCCGTGCACGGCGTGCTGCCGCGCCGCGGTGAGCGCGTGCACGGCCGAGTGGGCGAGCACCGCCGCCGGGTCGGGCAGGGTGGGCGTCGGCAGCGAACGCCAGGTCAGCGCGGCGCCACCGACGACGAGCCGGTTGTCGACACCGGCCGGCTCCGGGTGCGCGGGGGCAGATTGGCGCGACGTCGCGACGGTCACTGGTGTTGAAGCTCGACGAGGAAGTCGAGGACGTCCCCGACGGTGGCGATGCGACGCAGCCCGGGGGCGTCGAAGTTGAGCTCCTCCCCCGTCTCGTCCTCCACCCGCAGGGCCAGCTCGGAGAAGTCGAGCGACCGGAAGCCGATCTCCCGCAACTGCGCCGCGTCGTCCGCGGGCAGCTCCTTGTCCTGGTTCTTCAGCACCTGAGCCATGAGGTCGCGGATCTGCGCGCGACTCAATTCGTTCATGCGCCGCAGTCTACAACCCAACGAATGGATATCTGATTTCCCGGTAGGCCCGGGTAAGGTGCCTCAACCCGACGTGAACGGCTAGGAAAGCGAGACGCAGGTGCTGCGCGAAGCGACGGCGGACGACGTTCATCTGATGTTGTCCTGGCGTAATCAGGAAACCAATCGACAGGTCAGCAAGACCAGTCACGAGATCACCGCCGAGGAACACGCCCGGTGGTGGTCGGCGGTCCGCGACGACCCGTCCCGGCGGGTTCTGGTGTACGTCCGCGACGAGGTGCCCTGCGGGGTGGTCACCTTCTTCGACCTGCGATTGGATGGCCCCCGCACCGGCGCGTGGGGCTTCTATCTGGACGCCGACGGGCTGGACGGACGGGGCGAGACCCTGCCCGCCTGGCTGGGGGTCATGCGGGAGGCCGTCGAGTACGCCTTCGACGGGCTGCACCTGGACCGGCTCGACGGCGAGGTGCTCGGCCACAATACCGTCGTACGGCAGATGAACCGACGTTTCCGATTCGTCGAGGGCACCCCGCGACAGGAGCTGTCCGACGGCCGGGAAATCACCGTCATCCCGATTTCCCTGGCTCGGGCGGACCGCCGCCAGCGCTGATTGTCGGACACTTTCCCGTAATGGACCGGAACCATTAACCGACCGTGCTCCCGGTGGACATCCGCCGTTCACGAATAGCGGTGCCCACCGGGGCGTGGCGGTTCAGGCCCGCCGCCAGGCCGCCCAGTGCTGCTCCGGGTTGCCGCCGAGTCGGACGAAGCCGTACGCGGTGCCGTCCCAGTCGTCGGCCTGCCCGGGTGCCCAGCGGGCGAACACCACCTGCGCCGCCGCCGGCGGCTGCTTGACGCCGAACCACCGCACGTCGGTCCAGGTCACCTGGTGGCTGAGGTTGAACCGGAGGACGTAGTGCACGCCGGTCGAGGCCCAGACCCGCTCGCCGGGGCGTACGCCGACGTCCGCCACCCGGGGCGTCGGCGCGGTGCTCGCCGCGGTCGGTCGCACGATCCGTTGGTCGATCACCTGCATCGTGACGAGGTTGACCACGACGAGGGCGCCGAGGATCGGCAGCCGCAGGCGGGGCACCCGGACCGTGGCGACGAGCAGCACGCAGCCGGCGATGCCGACCAGGGACCCGACCACCGGTCGCAGCTCCCGCAGGCCACCGGTCAACGCCACCAGGTCCGGCGCGCTGAAACCGCCGTAGCGCAGCTCGTGGCCCTGGCTGGCCACGTACGCGAGTCGGGCGGCGACCAGCGCGCCGCCGCCGACCAGCAGCGCCACCGCGACGGCCACCCGGCGCAGCACCACCCGCCACTCGGTGGTGAACAACACCCCCAGCCCGACCAGCAGCCAGAACGGCGCCAGCATCTGCACGTAGCGGCCGTAGATCGCGTCCAGCGGCTTGCCGGTGATGCCGGACAGGATCACCGACGCGCCGCCGGCCACCCCGACGGTCACCACCAGCGCCACGCCCATCGTCCAGCGGACCGCGTCGCCGTGCCGTGGACGCCACAGCTCGCGCACGGCGCCGGCCCAGGCCACCCCGGCCAACCCGAACGTGATCACCACGAGGTACCAGAGCTGGGTGGTGACCGCCGCACCGACCCGGACCACACCCCGGGCGGAGGCGATCGCCTCGAACGTGCCGCCGTCCGGGGTGCTGCCGAGCAGGTAGACCTTGCCGCCGAGGTAGCGGATGGCGGCCGCGTTGACGAGCGCCATGGCGAGCACCGGCAGCAGCGCCGCGAGCACCACGGGCGGGCTGATCCGACGGCGGACGAACAGCAGCAGAACCAGCCCGGCGTGCACGGCCACGATCACCAGCCCGCGGGAGTGCAGCAGGTGGAACCCACCCACCAGCAGGCCGACGGTGGCGGCCGCGAGCGGGCCGGGCCGGGCGATCCAGCGGTGCACGGCGAGCAGCCAGGCGACCACGAGCGGCGCCATCACCGCGTCGATCATGGCGACACCCGCGTAGAAGGCGGTGGCCGGCAGGGTCGCCGCCACGACCGCGCCGAGCAGCGCGTACGAGCGGCGCAGCTGGAACACCCGGCGACCGAAGAGGTACGCCAGCGGCAGCAGCGCCGAGTTCACCATCGCGTTGATCAGCTGGACGATCCGGTAGCTGTCGGTGAAGTCCCGGTCCCCGAGGAACGCCGGCGAGATCAGCATCGGGTAGCCGACCCGGCGCAGCAGGTCGTTCTCGCTGCTGAAGCCCCCCGGGCCGCCGGCCAGCGCGCGGGCGGTGTTCAGGTAGCTGTCCTCGTCGGTGTGCGCGATCGGCAGCACGATGTGCCGGGACCACCACATCCGCCAGGCCACGCTGAGCACCCAACCGACGACCAGCAGCAGCGGCACCAGCCAACGCCGGGCGGGCGGGTCACTCGGCGTCTCGGCCACCGCCACCGGCCGTTCGATCACGTCACTACCGGGTGCCATCAACGCCTCCAGAATTGCCGGCCGGACCGGGCCCGCGCCGATCCGACGGGCTCGTCGGCCGGCGTCGGTGACGCCCGGGTGGCCCGCTCGCGCCGAGCTGGTGTGGATGTCAGGTGAACGCGGAACTCGGCTGCGCGCAGGGCCGCCGGTCGTTCGCGCGGTCACTGTAACGGCCCGATCCGGCCAGGTCAGCCCACATCCCGGACGGTCGGAAGTGTTCGCCTACGCGGTGTCCGGCATTCACGGGAGCAGGGGTTGCGGTTCACCCGCGAGCGCCGGGGAGTTAACCCGCCATGGCTAGCGTGTCACCCCGGTCGGCCGGCCCAGGGCCGCTCGTTCATCCACGAACACGGGAGCACCACATTGAGTGAGTTGAATGGATCGTCCATTCTGATCACCGGGGGAACTGGTTCCTTCGGCAGGACGTTCCTCCGGCACATCCTCAACGAGGCCGACCCCGCCCGCGTGGTGGTGTTCTCCCGCGACGAGCTCAAGCAGTACGAGCTGCGCCAGCAACTCGGCGACGACCCGCGGCTGCGCTGGTTCATCGGCGACATCCGGGACCGGCACCGCCTCACCCGGGCGATGCACGGCGTGGACCACGTGGTGCACGCCGCCGCGCTGAAGCAGGTGGACACCGCGGAGTACAACCCGTCGGAGTACATCGCCACCAACATCACCGGCTCGCAGCACGTCGTCGACGCGGCGATCGAGGCCGGCGTCAAGAAGGTCATCGCGCTCTCCACGGACAAGGCGTCCAGCCCGATCAACCTGTACGGCGCGACGAAGCTGGTCGGCGACAAGCTGTTCGTCTCGGCCAACCACTACGCCGCCCAGCACCCCACCCGCTTCGCCGTGGTGCGCTACGGCAACGTGGTGGGCAGCCGCGGCTCGGTCGTCCCGCTGTTCCGCCGGCTGGCCGCCGAGGGCAAGAGCCTGCCGATCACCGACAAGCGGATGACCCGCTTCTGGATCACCCTCGACCAGGCCGTGCAATTCGTCATGGACTCGTTCGACCAGATGCAGGGCGGCGAGCTGTTCGTGCCGCGTATCCCGAGCATGCGCATCCTCGACCTGGTCGAGGCGGTGGCCCCGGACGCCACCACGCACGAGATCGGGATCCGGCCGGGCGAGAAGCTGCACGAGGAGATGATCGCGCCCGACGACAGCCGGCGGACGCTGCGCGCCGACGGCCGATTCATCGTCCAGCCGACCATCGCCACCTGGGGCTACCAGGCTCCGGTGGGCTGCGACCCGGTGCCGGACGGCTTCGCCTACCAGTCGGACACCAACGACGAGTGGCTCACCGTCGAGCAGTTGCGCGACATGCTCGGCATCAACGGATGACGGGGATGCTCCCGTACGGCCGGCAGTCGATCAACGAGGACGACATCGCGGCCGTCGCCGACGTCCTGCGCGGCGACTGGCTCACCACCGGTCCCCAGGTCGACGCCTTCGAGGCCGACCTCGCCCGGTGGACCGGCGGAGTCGGTGTCGCCGCCGTCTCCAACGGCACCGCCGCGCTGCACGTGGCGTACGCGGCGGCCGGGGTGGGACCGGGCGACGAGGTGGTCGTCCCGCCGATGACGTTCGTGGCGACCGCCAGCAGCGCGGTCGCCCTCGGCGCGAAGATCGTGTTCGCCGACGTCGACGACGAGACGTTCTGCCTCGACCCGGCGGCGGCCGCCGCCGCGGTCACCTCGCGGACGAAGGTCGTCGCCGCGGTCGACTACGCCGGCCACCCCGCCGACTACGACGCGCTGCGCAAGTCGGTCGAGGGCAGCGACGCGCTGCTCCTCGCCGACGCGGCGCACTCGATCGGCGGGACGTACCACGGCCGGCCGGTCGGTTCGCTCGCCGACCTGACCACGTTCTCGTTCTTCCCCACGAAGAACCTGACCACCGCCGAGGGTGGCGGCGTCGCGGCGCTGGACCCGGAGATCCTGAAGCGTGCCCGCCGGTTCCGTGGCGTCGGCGTGGTCCGCGACCGCGACGAGCTGCGGTTTCCGGACGAGGGTGGCTGGCACCAGGAGGTGCACGAGTTCGGGCTGAACTACCGGCTGCCCGACGTGCTCTGCGCCCTGGGCCGCAGCCAACTGCGTCGACTCGGCGAGTTCACGGCCCGCCGCAGTGCCCTGGTCGCCCGCTACGACGAGGCGCTGGCCGACCTGGACGGCGTACTGCTGCCGACCCGCAAGTCGTGGGCCGACCCGGCCTGGCACCTCTACCCGATCCGGGTGCTCGACGGTCGTCGCCGCGAGGTGTACGACCGGATGCGCGCCGCCGGCATCGGGGTCCAGGTCAACTACATCCCGGTGCACTGGCACCCGGCCTTCGCCGACCTGGGGTACCGGCGCGGGTCCTGCCCGGTGGCCGAGTCGTTCTACTCCCAACAGCTGTCGCTGCCGCTCTACCCGGGGCTCAGCGACGCCGACCAGGACCGCGTCATCGACGCGCTGACCGCCGCGCTGCGGGTCGGCTCGGTGCGTCCCGCCGCCTGATGGGAACCTGATGCACCACGCCAACCACTTCTACGGCCACGCGCACGTGCTGGCCCGCTACGCCGGCCTCGGTGACCGGCACCCACCACGGATCAACGGGTACGTGCAGCACGGCTGGAACATCGGTGACGGCCTGGCCCCCGGGCACCCGTACGCCGAGCGCACCCCCAGCCTGCTCTGGTCCGAGCAGACCCGCCGCCGGGCCTGGTCGGTGGGGCGACGCAACGTCGTCGTCATCGGCGCGCCGTTCAGCTACCTGCTGGCCATGCGACCCGAGGAACCACCGGCCGAGGAGCGGGAGGGCACCATCTGGTACCCGTTCCACGGCTGGGAGGGGCAACACGTCAAGGGCGACCACCGCAAACTGATCGCCCTCATCCAGGACACCGAGCCCGGCCCGGTCACCGTCTGCCTCTACTGGCACGAGTACCGGATGCGCAACGTGCGCCGGCTCTACGAGCGCGCCGGGTTCCGGGTGATCTGCCACGGCTACCGGGGACACTGGTGGAAGGACACCGACCCGGAGTTCCTCGACCGGCAGCTCACCGAGCTGCGGCGTCACCGCCGGGTAGCATCCAATCGACTGACCAGCGCGATCTTCTACGGCATCGCGGCGGGGTGCGAGCCGGCGGTCTACGGCGACCCGATGATCCTGTCCAACGAGGACCCGACCTTCGGCGGCACCGCCCGGATCCGGCGGCAGTGGCCGCAACTGCACGGCACCACGGTCGACCTGCCCACCGCGGTCGAGATCGCCCGCGCCGAGCTGGGTACCGACCACCGCTGCACGCCGGCTGAGCTCCGCGAGCTGCTCGGCTGGGCGAACCTCCAGGAGGAAGAGGAAGACCGTGACGACTGAGACGGCACCCGCCGACCGGATCACCCTGCCGGGCGGCGAGATGCTGGCCTGGTCGGACCTGCCGCAGGAACGGCTGGCCGACGGTGGGCCGCTCGCCGCGCTGGCCGCCCGGCTGGTGCCGTCCGGCGCCCGGGTCCTGCTGGCCGGTCCACACGACCCGGCGCTGCTCGACCAGCTCGCCCACGCCGAGGTGACCTGTCTGCTGCGCAGCCACCCGGACGCGGTGGCGCTGGCGCCCCGGGCCGCCCGCGTGGTGGTGGGTGGCCCAGCCGGGCTGCCCGACGACGAGACGTACGACGTGGTGATCGCGGCCGCCGGGCTGGACCCGGTGGAGTCGGTGGAGGGCAGCCGGCTCGGCTGGAACGGCGTGCTGGCACGACTCGTCGCCGCGGTGCGACCGGGTGGCGCGTTGCTGCTGCGCCTGGACAACCCGCTGGGCCTGCACCGGCTGGTCGACACCACCCCCTGGTACGCCAGCCGGGAGGACTCCGCCTGGGTGATCGGCGGCGTGCTGGACCGCGCCCACCCGGCCAACCGGGACCAGCTGCGCGAGCGGCTCGACGTGGCGGGGCTGCGGCCGGCCGCGTGCTGGGCCGCGTACCCCGGTGTCAACACCCCGACGGCGCTGCTGGACGCCGACCACCTCGACCGGGACGCGGGCTCCGGCCTGTTCGACGCGGTGCTGCACGGCGCCTGCGCCGGGGGTTTCACCAGCGCCACCGTGCTCCAGGACCCGGCCCGGCTGGCGGTCGACGCGCTGCACGCCGGGCGCGCCGCCGACCTCGCACCGGGCTGGCTGACGCTCGCCCACCGGCCCGCCGACCCCACGGACCCGGCCACGCCGACCGCCGACCCGGACCTGCCTGTGGCGCTCGTGCAGACCGGTCGCCCAGGGATCGGCGTGCTGGAGGTACTGCACGGCCCGTCCGGCTGGCGCTGGGGGCTCACCCCCGCCGCCGAGGCGACGACGCCGGCCGGCGCCCCGTTCGCCAGCCGCGAGGCCGCGTACCGGGACGCGGAGGCGCTGTCCGGGCCGGTGCCGTCCGGCCGGCTGCTGCGTACCCTGCTGCTCGACGCGGCCCTGCGCCGCGACCTGGCCACCCTGCGCGCGCTGCTGCACGGGTACGCCGGCTGGCTCGCCGACCAGGCCGACACCGACGGCCGGGTCGCCGGCGCGGCGGCGCTGGCCGGCACCGACAACGTGGTGGTCGACGGCGAGCGGTACGCGGTGCTCGACCCCAGCTGGCGGGCCACCGGCACGCTGCCCGCCGACGTGGTGCTCGCCCGCGGGCTGTGGCGCTTCGCCGCGGGCCTGCTCACCGGCGGGTACGCCCACCCGTGGTCGTCCACCCTCGACGTCGCCGGCCTGACCGTGGTGCTCGGCGGACTCGCCGGCCACAACCTCGACCGCGCGACCGTCAGCGAGGCGGTCGAGGCCGAGGCGGCCATCGCCGCCGCGCTGCACGGGCTGGACGCCGGCGGCAGGGTCGACCTCGCCGCCGAACTGCACGCCGTCGCGCCGACCGACCCGCCGGTCGGCGGGCACAGCTACCAGCAACTACGCGAGGCGTGGCTGCGCCAACGCGAGGAACTCACCCGACTGGCCGCGCTGACCGCGTGGACCGAGGAGCTGCTCACCTCGCGGGAACGGGCGCTACGCCGGGCCGAGACCACGATCGGCCTGCTCAGCGGGTCGATCAGCTACCGGGTGGGCCGGCTCGCCATCACCCCGGCCCGACTGGCCAAGCGGGGCGCCCGCGCCGCCAAACGCCGGGCCACCGCGGTGCTCGCCCCCAAGCAGGAGGAACAGCAGTGACCGCCGTACCGACGCCCGGGGTGTCCGTAGCCGACGTCGGGCCACGGATCGTCGGCATCGTGCAGGCGCGCATGGGTTCGTCCCGGCTGCCCGGCAAGGTGCTCCGCCCGCTCGCCGGACGTTCCGTACTCGGCCGGGTCGTACGCGCCGCCCGCGACAGCGGCGTCCTGGCCGACCTGGTGGTCGCCACCAGCACCGACACGGTCGACGACGCGGTGGTCGCCGAGTGCGCGCGGCTGGACGTGCCCTGCCACCGCGGACCGGTCGACGACGTGCTGGACCGGTTCGTGGGCGCCCTCGCGGCGCACCCGGGGGACGCCGTCATGCGGTTCACCGCCGACTGCCCGCTGCTCGACCCGGAGATCATCACCCTGGTCGCGTCGGTGTACCGGGCGGCTCCCGGGCTGGACTACGCGAGCACGTCGATCGCCCGGACCCTGCCCCGGGGGCTGGACGTCGAGATCATCCGAGCGGAGACGCTGCGCACCCTGGGCCGGCTCGCCACCGACCACCACCGGGTGCACGTCACCTCGTACGCGTACACCCACCCGGAGCTGTTCCGGGTGCTCGGGGTGACGCTCACCCCGGACCGCTCCGCGCTGCGGCTGACCCTCGACACCGAGCAGGACTGGGCGGTGGTCAGCGCGATCATCGACCACTTCGGTGACGTCAGCGTGCCGCTGGCCAAACTCGCCGACTGGCTCGACGGTCAGCCCCGGCTGCGCGCGCTCAACGCCGACGTACGACAGAAGCAGCTGGAGGAGTCCTGAGCGCCCTGAGGGTCGGGTTGCGCTGCGACGCCGGGCCACGGCGCGGCGTCGGCCACCTCGTCCGCTGCCTGGCGCTCGCCGAGGAGTTCCTCGCCCGGGGCGCCGACGTCACCGTCTTCGGCACCGTCGAACGGCTCGACTGGGCCACCGCGGAGCTGGCCGCGCGGGGCATCCCGCTGCTGCCCGGCCCGGACTCGGCGGCCGAACTGGTCGAAGCGGCCCGCCGACACGCCCTGGACGTGCTGGTCCTCGACTCCTACGAACTGGACCCCGCCGGGGCGGGCGCCCTGCGGGCCGCCGGCGTGTACACCCTCGCCATCATCGACGGCGACAGCCGGGGCCAGGTCGCGGACCTCTACCTCGACCAGAACTTCGGGGCAGAGCTGCCCGGGCTGGCCGAGGCAGCGGAGCTGCCCGGACTTGCTGGGGCAGCGGAGCTGCCGGGGCAGGGTGCCGGGGCGGAGCTGCCCGGGCTGGTCGAGGCAGCGACGCTACCGGGGCAGGGTGCCGGGGCGGGGTTGCCCGGGCGGCTGCTCGCCGGGAGCGGGTACGCCCTGCTGCGCGACACCGTGATCAACGCCCGGCCGCCGGTCGTCCCGCCCGCCACGGCGGTCAGCCGCCCCCGGGTGCTGGCCTTCTTCGGCGGCACCGACGCGGTCGGCGCCGCCCCGGTCCTGACCCGGGTGCTGGTGGCCACCGGTCACCCGATGGACCTCACGGTCATCGTCGGGCGACCCGAGATCGAGGCGGAAGTCGAAGACGTCACCCCCGGCCGGGGGCAGATCATCCGACCGGTCCCGCCCACCACCTCGCTACCGGCGCTGATCGCCGAAGCGGACCTGGTGGTCAGCGCCGCCGGCACGTCAACCTGGGAACTCTGCTGCCTCGGCGCACCCAGCGCACTGGTCTGCGTGGTCGACAACCAACGTGAGTCGTACACCCGGGTGGTGCGGCACGGCCTGGTCGCCGGCCTCGGCGAGCTGCCGGAGCTGACCGCCGGCGGCGTCGCCGGCCGAGCCGCCCGCGCGACGGCGGCGCGGACCCTGCACGGGCTGCTCAGCTCCCCCCAGCGGCGCGCCGCGCTCGGCGCACGCGCCTGGTCCACCGTCGACGGGCGGGGCCGAGCGCGGGTCGTGGACGCGGTGTTCGACGCCGTACGCCCGGCCGCCGTCACCGGCTGACCGCAACAGCTCAAGGTCACGCTCGATCCTGGAAGTAGTCCCCTCGAACCGCGCGGGAGACCACTGCATCCAGGATCGAGCACGATCTTCCCGGGTAGCAGAGGACCGGCACGGTTCACCGCTAGCACGGGTGTACGAAAGTGCTGCTAGGGTGGCTGCATGACGCCTGCCGCCTACCAGCCGTCGATGCTCGACCTGGCCGACGCCGGGCCGGCCCTGGGGCCGCTGCCCGGCCAGATCCGCCGGCACCAGCTCAGCCGGGGCGCCTGGGTCGACCACCTCCCCGGCTGGGTGCGCGGCTCCGACACGGTCCTCGACACCCTGCTCACCGAGGTGCCCTGGCGTGCCGAACGGCGCAGCATGTACGACGCCGAGGTCGACGTGCCCCGCCTGCTCTGCTGGTACGACGGCGCTAGGCAACTCCCCCACCCCGTGCTCACCGCCGCGCGGGCCGCGCTGACCGAGCACTACGCGCCCGAGTTGGGCGAGCCCTTCGTCACCGCCGGCATGTGCCTCTACCGCTCCGGGCGCGACAGCGTGGCCTGGCACGGCGACACCATCGGCCGCTCGGCGCACACCGACACGATCGTCGCGATCGTCTCCTTCGGAGCACCCCGACCACTGCTGCTACGCCCACGCGGCGGCGGCGAGAGCCTGCGCTTCCCGGTGGGCCACGGCGACCTGATCGTGATGGGCGGCTCCTGCCAACGCACCTGGGAACACGCCATCCCCAAGACCACCCGCCCGGTGGGCCCCCGGGTGAGCGTCCAGTTCCGCCCCCACAACGTCGCCTAACCCAAACCCCACCTCGCCCTCGCCCCGCGCGCCCTCGCCCCGCCCGCCCCGCGCGCCCGCCCCGCGAGCCCCGGCCCCGCGTCCCCGCCGATCTTGCACTTTCGGACGCCTATATGCCCCTTTTGAGGCGCATTCTCCGTGCAGGAAGTGCAAGATCGGCGGGGCGGGGGCGGGGCGCGGCGAGGCCGGGCGGGGCGAGGCCGGGCGGGGCGGGGGCGGGGCGCGGGCTAGAGGAGGCCGGCTAGTTTGTAGAGGACCAGGGAGCCGGCTACCGCGACGTTCAGGCTGTGGCCATGGCCGACCATGGGGATCTCCACCGCCGCGTCCAGCTGGTCGAGCGCCTCTGGTGGAATGCCGGTCGCCTCGTGTCCCAGGAGCACCACGGTGCGGCCCCGAGCGGCAGGCAGATCACCGAGCCGGACGGCCTCGTCGGCCAACTCCACCCCGAGGATCCGCGTGCCGGCCGCCCGTTCGGCGGCCAGCCAGCCCAACGGACTGCCGACCCGGTGGATGCAGCCCGGCCGGCGCAACGTGTTGCCCCGGGCCACCGCCTCATCCACCCAGCGGAACGGAGGCACGGCGAGGCAGGCACCGACCGCGTCGCACGTACGCAACAGGGTGCCCAGGTTCGCGCCGTGCATCGGCCAGAGTGGGGCGGCGACAAGGTGACCCCAACAGCGGTGTGGACGGGGACGGCGGGCGGCGCGCAGCTCACGCCTCGGCCGGACCCGGATGGCGGCGCTCACGCCGCGCCGGCGACTCCGCCGGACAGAGAAGAAATCATGTTGAGGGGTGCTTAGCGGCGCACCCAGACCCTCACCGACAACAGAGGGCCCCACCATACCGCGCCGACGGACGCTCCACTCCCCATGATCGTGCTCGATCCAGGATCGAGTGGCATCCCTGCGTCGATGAAACCACTATCTCCAGGATCGAGCACGATCATGCGGCGGCCCGGCCGACAAGATCCGCACTACTTCAGGGAAAGTGCTGCCTGCGGCATTCCGGAAGCAGCAACTTCCCCGAAGTTGTGCGGATCTTGAGACCGGGCACCCCGAGCGCGCACGCCGGGCACCCCGAGCGCGCACGCCGGGCACGCCCGGGCGCACGTCGCGACAACGCGGCGGGGTTAGTCGCGTTCGATCAGGTGGCCTACGACCGTTGGGCCGAGCATCACCGCGAAGCCGCTGCCGTCGCGGCGGGGGTCCGCCGCGGGCAACTCCACCGGGTCGCCGGTGGCGGTCGCGCCGACCGGTCGCGGGCCCACCCAGGCAACGGCCACGTCCGTCTCACCCTTGAGGAAGCGGTGCGCGCGCACGCCGCCGGTCGCCCGGCCCTTCGCCGGGTACGCCTTGAACGGCGTCACCTTGACCGTCGCGCCGGTGGAGGTCACCACCATCGGCTCGCCATGCCCCGGGTCGTCGGTGCGCACCGCACCGAAGAACGCCACCCGCGCCCCGGCCGGCAGGTTGATGCCGGCCATACCGCCGCCCTTGAGGCCCTGCGGCCGGACCAACCCGGCGGGGAAGCGCAACAGCGACGCCTCCGAGGTGACGAAGGTCAGCGTCTCGGTGCCGTCGGTCAGCCAGGTCGCCCCGACGACCTCGTCACCGTCGCGCAGACCGATCACCTCGAACTCGTCGGAACGCACCGGCCACTCCGGCACGCAGATCTTCACCGCGCCCAGTCGGGTGCCCAACGCCAACCCTGGTGAGCCCTCCGCCTGCCCGCCGAGCGGGGCCAGGCCGACGACGGTCTCCCCCGCCGCCAACGGCACCAACTCGGCCGCGGACATCCCGCCCCGCAGTGACACCGTGCCCGCCTGCTCGGGTAGCACCGGCAGCGGCAGGACATCGACCTTGAACGCCCGGCCGGCGCTGGTCAACAGCAGCACCCGACCACGGGCGGTGGAGTGCACGATCGCGCGTACCGTGTCGTGCTTGACCCGGCCGTTGCGTCGGCGCCCCTCGGAGCTCTCTTCCGACTCGGCCGCGGTCCGGGCGACCAGCCCGGTCGCGGAGAGGATCACCTGGCACGGGTCGTCGGCGACTTCGAGGGGGCCGGCCGGCGCGGAGGCGGCCAGCACCTCCTTCAGGTCACCGTCGACAAGCGTCGTACGACGTTCCGTGCCGAACTGCTTGACCACGGCCGCCAGCTCGTCGGAGACCACCTTCTTGAGCACCCGCTCGTCGTCGAGGATCTTGCTCAGCTCTGCGATCTCGGCGCGCAGCCGTTCCTGCTCGGCCTCCAGCTCGATGCGGTCGAACTTGGTCAGCCGGCGCAACGGAGTGTCCAGGATGTACGTGGCCTGGATGTCGGAGAGGCCGAACCGGCTCATCAGCCCGTCCTTCGCGGCCTGCGCGTCGTCGCTGCCCCGGATCAGCCGGACCACCTCGTCGATGTCCAGCAGCGCGATCAGCAGACCGTCGACCAGGTGCAGCCGCTCCTGACGCTTGCGCCGGCGGTACGAGGTGCGCCGGGTGACCACCTCGTAGCGGTGGGCCAGGAAGACCTCCAGCAGCGCCTTGAGGCCCAGCGTGCGCGGCTGCCCGTCGACCAGGACGAGATTGTTGACACCGAACGACTGCTCCAGCGGGGTCAGCCGGTAGAGGTCGGCGAGCAGCGCCTGCGGGTTGACGCCGACCTTGCACTCGACGACGAGCCGGGTGCCGCTCTCCCGGTCGGTGAGGTCCTTGACGTCGGCGATGCCGGTCAGCCGCTTGGTCTTGGTGACCTCGTTGGTGATCGCGGCGATGACCTTCTCCGCGCCGACGCCGTAGGGCAGCTCGACCACTGTGATCGCCTGACGACCCCGGCTGCCCTCGATCGGGCCGATCTCCACCTTGCCGCGCATGCGCACCACGCCACGCCCGGTCTCGTACGCCCGGCGCACCTCGTCCAGGCCGAGCAGCACCCCACCGGTGGGCAGGTCGGGGCCGGGGACGAACTCCATGAGTTTGTCCAGAGTGGCGTCCGGGTGGTTGATCAGCCAGCGGGCCGCGGAGACGACCTCCGCCAGGTTGTGCGGGATCATGTTGGTGGCCATGCCGACCGCGATCCCGGAGGCGCCGTTGACCAGCAGGTTGGGGAACGCGGCCGGCAGCACGGTCGGCTGGGTCAGCGACCCGTCGTAGTTGGGCTCGACATCGACGGTGTCCTCGCCCAGCTCACCGACGAGCAGCATCGCCTCCCGGGACATCCGGGCCTCGGTGTAGCGCGAGGCGGCCGGGCCGTCGTCGGGGCTGCCGAAGTTGCCGTGCCCGTCGATGAGCGGCACGTTGAGGGAGAAGTCCTGAGCGAGGCGGACCATGGCGTCGTAGATCGCGGTGTCGCCGTGCGGATGGTACTTTCCCATCGTATCCCCGACAATTCGGGCAGACTTTACATGCCCACGGTCGGGGCGGTAGCCCTGCTCGTACATCGACCAGAGGATGCGCCGGTGCACGGGCTTGAGGCCGTCGCGGGCGTCGGGCAGGGCACGGGAGTGGATGACCGAGAACGCGTACTCCAGGTAGGAGTCGGAGACCTCGGTGACCAGCGGGTTGTCGAAGACCCGCGCGCCGGCCTGGTCGAACGAGGAGAGGTCGACCTTGTTTTCCTTACGGCGTGCCATGACTCAGCTCTCCACTGGAACGGAACGGACGCTGCACCGAACTCGCTCGCTCATGCGTCGATCGCATCCCGGTCGACCCGGTCGGCCGAGTCGATGAGCCAGTTGCGGCGCGGCTCGACCTTCTCGCCCATCAGCAGTTCGAGGATGCGTTCGGCGGCGTCGACGTCGTCGAGGGTGATCCGGCGGACGGCGCGGGTGGCCGGGTTCATCGTGGTGTCCCACAACTCGTCGGCGTCCATCTCACCGAGACCCTTGAACCGTGGGATGGGCGTGACGATCTGCTTGCCGGCCTTCTCCAACTTGCGGACCGTCGTCTCCATCTCGGCCTGGGTGTAGGTGTAGACGGTCTGCGGGTTGCGCCCCTTGGTCGTGATCTTGTGCAGGGGCGGCATCGCGGCGTAGAGCCGACCGGCCTCGATCAGCGGACGCATGTACCGGGCGAACAGGGTGATCAGCAGCGTACGGATGTGGGCGCCGTCCACGTCGGCGTCGGCCATGATCAGGACGCGGCCGTAGCGCAGCGCGGCGAGGTCGAAGGTACGCCCCGAGCCGGCGCCGAGGACCTGCACGATGGCCGCGCACTCGGCATTGTCCAGAACCTGCTGGAGGTTGGCCTTCTGCACGTTGAGGATCTTGCCCCGGATCGGCAGCAGCGCCTGGTATTCCGAGGAACGGGCCATCCGGCTCGTCCCCAGTGCGCTGTCACCCTCGACGATGAACAGCTCGCTGCGGTCGATGCCGGTGGCCCGGCAGTCGACAAGCTTCGGCGGCATGGACGCGCCCTCCAGGGCGGTCTTGCGCCGGGCGGCGTCCTTCTGTTGCTTCTGGGTGAGTCGCACCCGGGCGGCGTCGACGATCTTCTGCAGGACGGTGCGCGCCTCGGCCTTGGTGCGCCGGTCCTCCAGCCAGGCCTTGATGTGCGCGTCGACCAGGGACTGCAGAACCTTGGTGATGCCGGTGGTGGAGAGCTCGTCCTTGGTCTGCGAGGTGAACTGCGGCTCGGGGATCCGCACGTGCACCACCGCGGTCATCCCCTCCAGGACGTCGTCCAGGGTGGGCGGCTCCTCCTTGGCCTTGAGCAGACCGCGGGTGTTGCGGATCGCGTCGGCGAGCGAGCGGACGAGGGCCCGCTCGAAGCCCTTGCGGTGGGTGCCGCCGTGCGCGTTGCGGATGGTGTTGGTGAAGCACTCGACGGTGCGCTCGTAGCCGGTGCCCCACCGGAAAGCCACCTCGACCTCGGCGCGCCGCTGCACGTTGGACTGCATGACGCCGTTGGCGTCGGCGGCGTTCTCCCGGTAGGTGCCCTCGCCGTTGACCAGCAGGGTGCCGGAGACCGGCCGGTCGCCGGCCGGGGCGAGGAACTCCACCATGTCGCTGAGCCCGTTGGGGTAGTGGAACCGCTCCTCGACGGGCGCCTCGCCGGTCAGGTCGCGAAGCAGGTAGGTCACGCCCGGGACCAGGAACGCGGTGTTGCGCAGCTTCATCCGGACGGCGTCGACGTCGAGCGCCGCGCCGGTCTCGAAGTAGCGGGCGTCGTGCCACCACCGGATCGAGGTGCCGGTGCGTTGGCCGCGCTTCATGGCGCCGATCACCTGGAGCCCGGGGCCGGCGGTGAAGGGGGCGTCCGGCCCGTCGCCGTCGAAGATGCCCGGGACGCCGTGCCGGAACGACATCGCGTGGGTCTTGCCGGCCCGGCGGACGGTCACGTCGAAGCGGCGGGACAGCGCGTTGACCGCCGACGCGCCGACGCCGTGCAGACCGCCGGAGGTCTTGTAGCCGGAACCGCCGAACTTGCCGCCGGCGTGCAGCCGGGTCAGCACCAGCTCGACACCGGAGATGCCGGACTTGGCATGCACGTCGGTGGGGATGCCCCGGCCGTCGTCGTCAACCTGCACCGAGCCGTCCGGGTGCAGGATCACCTCGACGTGGCTGGCGTGACCGGCGACACCCTCGTCGGTGGAGTTGTCGAGGATCTCGTTGACGAGGTGACCCACGCCACGGCTGTCGGTGGAACCGATGTACATGCCGGGCCGCTTGCGGACAGCGTCCAGCCCCTCAAGGTGGGTGAGGTCATCGGCCCCGTACAGGGTGTCAGGCTCTGCGGTCAACTGGTCGTACTCCCCGGTCTCGGCGGTGTGCTGCCGGTCACCGGCGACATCAGCCGGCGTGGCGCGCCGCAGCGAGCCTAGCCCGAGGCTAGGACAACTCCCGGAGGCCCCGCGCGACCCGCCGCGCGCGGCCCTCCGGACGTGAGCCAACGAACAGCCTGCGGGTGATCACGGGACCACGCAATGACACCGCCACCGGTACGCTGACCCATGATCGCGGCCGGTTTGCGCGCGGGGTGCACGCCGTCCGGGTCGAGAAGATCAGGAGGCGGTCGAGATGGACGGAACGATTCGCGACGCCCTGCGGCGCTCCCTCGGCACGTGGGCCCGACGGTGGTTGCTGGTGGGCACCCTGGCGGCAGGGGCGCTGGCGGCCGTGGCTCTGGTGGCGGCGGCTCCCGCCGACCTGACCTTCGCCGAACTCTCGGACACTGTGCAGAGCCTGATGTCGGTCGCGACCCCACTCTTCGGCATCCTGCTGGTGCGTGACCTGCGCCGGGCGCCCGTCCGCGGCCCGATTCTGCCCACCGTGCTCGCGGTGGGGCTGCCGGCGGTCGTCATCGGCGTGGTCGGTGTGCTGATCTGCGCCGCGACGCTGGCGCTCACCCCGGCCGAGGTCGCCGACGAGCCGTGGCGGTTCGCCGGGACGGTCGCGGTGGGCGGTGTGCTGGTGCAGATCGTCGCCGGCCTGGTGGGCACCGGGCTGGGCCTGTTGCTGCGCTCGGTGGTGGTGGCGTTCCTGGCCACGATCATCCTGCCGCTGGGCCTGTTCGCGCTGCTGGGCGCCGTGGACGCCCTCCGCCCGGCGCAGGCGTGGCTCACCCCGTTGGGCGGCGTGCGCAACCTGCTCTCGGGTGAGATGAGCGCGCTGCGGTGGGTGCAGTGGCTGTGCGTACTCCTGATCTGGGGTGTCGGTCTGAACGCCGTGGGCGCGGCCGTGCTGAACCGCCGCGGCGGCCCGACCGGTCGCTGACTCCCTGACTCCCTGATTCCCTGCGCCCGAGGGGCGCGGGTTGGTCGGCGACCCGGAGCGCGGGTCCAATCTCGACGCGTAGGCCGTGATGCCTACGCACGCGTGTCTTTCGTCGAACGAATCTGTTACGGGCCATTGACGCCCGTCGCACGGGGGTGATCTGATCGCGCTCTCAGAGAATCTTTCATCTTTCGATGGATGGGGGCCCCATGCCCAGGTTCCGGCGTACCGCGCTCGCCGCGGGACTAACGATCGCCATGGCCGCGTTGTCGACCGCCGTCGCGCTGCCCGCACCCGCGTCCGCCGCGTTGCCCACCGCCGCGGTGGCGCTCGGGGACAGCTTCATCAGTGGCGAGGGCGCCGGGGCGTACACCCCGGTGGTCGACGTCAACGGCGTCAGCCAGGGCTTCCCCGGTTGGACGGCGGCGAACAACAACGCCTTCTTCTGTCACCGTTCGGCGAACGCCTCGCTCAACCAGGCCAACCTGCCGGGCATCCAGAACCGGTTCAACCTGGCCTGCTCCGGTGGCCAGCCACACGACATCGCCAACGCCTCCCAGGCGCGGACCAACGGTCGTACGGTGGCCGCGCAGCTGGACCAGCTTCGTGCCGTCGCGCAGACCCAGGACATCGACCTGGTGCTTGTCGGCCTCGGCTCCAACAACAGCTCGTTCACCTTCGGCAGCGTCGCGGAGAAGTGCGCCAACCGGTTCATCGCCGACGCCTGGACGGGCTGGTGGGAGTTCTGGGCGTACCTGAACGGGCCGGTGGAGCAGAAGCCGTGCAGCGACGCCGACCTGGCCACCGCCGCGCAGCTCAGCGCCGCGACCGCGGAGACCACTGCGGCCGTACGCCAGATCCTGACCACCCTCGACCAGGTGGACGCGGACGGTCAGCACCGGGTGGTGTTCCAGGACTACACGAACCCGCTGCCGCTGGACCTGAACCAGCAGTTCCACGAGGAGGACAGCCGGGACGACACCCGGGACAAGTTCCGGGACCTGGGTGCCGAGCGGTACGCGGCCGGTTGCCCCATCCACCGGGCCAGCCTGGCGCCGGGGCACCGATTCTCCCAGGGTCTGGGCAGCATCGTGCAGTCCACCAGGGACACCCTGGCCGCCGAGTTCCCGGCCGACGACCTGGTGTACCTGAACGTGCAGCAGGCCTTCAACGGTGCCCGGCTCTGCGAGCAGACCAGCAGCCCGAGCGGCGCGCTGGCCACTCCGATCCGGCTCCAGGACGGCGCGACCGGCACCTTCGTCACCAGCCTCGCCGGCAAGGACAAGATCGCCATCCAGCGGATCGCCAACACCTGCGTCACCTACTTCCAGACCTGCCAGGAGTCGTGGCACCCGAACGCCACCGGGCACCAGGTGCTCGGCCAGTGCCTGAGCGGAGCAGCCTCCACCAGTGCCCGTTCGGTGGCCTGCGTCCGCGCCAGCAACGGGGCGATCTCGGTCTCCTGACCGCAGCGTCCTTCGGAGGGCCCCGCCACCCGGCGGGGCCTTCCGTCGCGTTCGGCGAGCGCGGCACAACCGCACACCACGGTCGTCGACCCTGCGGTCTGCTGCTACCCGCCGGTAACGTCAGGCCGTAGGCTGGGCCGGTGAACGGGGATCCGGAGTACGCGCAGGAGTTCGTCGACGTCGACGGTGGCCGGCTGGGTGTGCAGGTCTATCCGGAGCCCGCCGGGATGGCGGGCGCGCCGGTGGTCGTGATCTGGCCCGCGATGGGCGTCCGGGCCCGGTACTACCGGCCCTTCGCCGCCGCGCTGCGCGCCTCCGGGTTGGCCGTGGTCGTGGCCGACCTGCGCGGCACCGGGGCCAGCACGCCCGCGCCGAGTCGAGCGGACCGGCACGGCTACGCCGACCTGGCCGGCGACGTCGGCGCCGTCCTGGCCGCCCTCAAACCACGACTGGACGGACGCACCCGACTGCTCCTCGGGCACTCGCTCGGCGGGCAGGCCGCGCTGCTGCACCTCGCCCTGCACGGCGACGACGAGGTGGACGGGTTGGCGCTGATCGCGGTCGGCATCCCGTACTGGCGGACCTACCCGGGCCGTCGCGGCCTCGGCGTGCTGCCCTACACCCAGGGGATCGCCGCGACGGCGGCGCTGCTCAGGGTCTGGCCGGGCTGGGGCTTCGGTGGTCGGCAGGCGCGCGGCGTGATCCGCGACTGGGCGTACACCGCGAGGACCGGCCGGTTCCCCCGCCTCGACGGTACGGACACCGAGGCGGCGGTCCAGGCGGTACGGACCCCGGTGCTGGCCGTCAGTGTGGACGACGACCAGTTCACCCCGCACGAGACCATGGACCACCTCTGCGCGAAGCTCGGTGGCGCGCCGGTGACCCGGGAGCGGTACACGGTGGCGCAGGCCGGGGCCGCGTTGGACCACTTCACCTGGGTCCGCGCCAGCGACCCGCTGGCGCGGCGGATCGCCGGTTTCGCCGGCGACCTGCCGCCCCGCTGAGCCGTACTCCTCCGGTCGGCGGGGGGCGGCCGGCTACTCGTCCTGGTCCAGCGGCACCAGTTCACCGTCCCGCTCCACCTGGATCTCCGCGTGCTCCTTGCGGGGCGCGACCTCGGACGTGTTGCGGTGTGGGTCGTTGTCGGGGTGCATGAGCACCGCGTCTGTTTTGGGGGTCTTCTCCCGGCTCTCGTCCGGCTGTGACATCGCGTTTCCCTCTCGTCGGCGTCGCTCGGGATGTACCCGCCACCGGGCGAACGACTCCTGCCCGGGCGAGGTCGACCCGCCGACGGCACGGGTGTCCCCTAGCTGCCCACCAGGGCGCGGATCGGTCCACCCGGGGCGGGGTTAGCCGCCCGACCGGCGGGTAAGCCGCACCGCCCGACACGGCGGAAGGGGATCACATGTCCGAACGGCACACCGCACTGCGCTCGATGCACGATCTGGGCCTGGCGGCCTGGTTTGGCGGCTCCCTCATGGGTGCCTTCGGCGTCAACGGCGCAGCGGCGAAAATCAGCGACTCGACCCAGCGGCTCCCGGTCGCCTCGGCCGGATGGTCCAAGTGGACCCCGGTCAACGCGGCCGCGATCGGCGCCCACCTGGCCGGCGCCGTCGGCGAGCTGGTGACCGAGAGCCCACGGGTGGCGGCCCAGTCCGGCGTCGCCCGGGTCAGCGCGATCAAGACCGCGTTGACCATCGGCGCGCTGGCGGTCACCGGCTACAGCCGGTTGATCGGTATGCGGCTGGAGAAGGCCGGCGGCCCGTCGGTGAGCGGCGCCACCGAGCCGAACCACCAGACTCCGGCCAGTGTGGCCTCGTCACAGCGGCAGATGAAGCTGCTCCAGTGGGCCATTCCGGCGCTGACCGGAACCCTGGTCGTGGTCACCGCGTACATGGGTGAGCAGCAGAAGCCCGGCCAGGTGTTCCGCGGGATGCTCGGTCGCACCGGTGGGATGAAGGGTGCCTCGAAGAGCCTCATCAAGATGGCGGGAATGAGCAACGGCAAGCGGCCGATGGCGATGGCCGGACGCTGAAACGTCGGGCCGGCCGGCGTCCCGCCGCCACCTCGACGGCGGGGCGCTGGCCGGCCCTACGCGCGCACCGGAGCGACGACGGGTCCCGCGCGCGCGGCGGCGTGCCGGCGACATGTCGAGCGCCGCCCTCGGGCGGGCGGTCCCGGCCCGAGGACGGCACATCATCCGCCGGTAGCGGCGGACCGACGAGCGGGGTGGCCATGACGGCGCACAAGGGACGCAGCGGTGACAACGACCGGCTGGAGCCGGAGGCGACCAAGCCGTGGGGCACCAGCGACGGCTTCGACGCCGACGCGCCCTGGGGCACGGACGACGACTCACCGATGGACGAGGGCAGCGAGGAGACCGCGGTGCCCGAGGGACGGCGCGGAGAGCGGCGCGCGGGTGCCCCGGCGGGCCGGTCCGACCCGGCCGGACGACACGGCTTCGGCTCGGTCGAGCCGACCCGTACGACGATGGCCGGACCGGGTGCCCCACCCGATCCCGCCCCCAGCGGCCGGAGCTTCCCCGACGACGCGGACATCGGCGAGTCGACCCAGGACGCCCTCCGCAGTCGGGGACGACGGTCCTGAGCGGACCCGCGCCCGACCGGGTGGCTCGTGCGGCGGTCAGCCGGTCGCCGGGACGGCCTGGTCGGCGACAAACGTCTCGGCGAGCAGTTGCGCCAGCCGGGTGGCGTCGCGCTGGGCCTGCCCGGCGCAGCAGTTGTTGAACAGCACGTGCAGATCGTCGGGGAGACCGGCGAACTCGGCCAGCAGTCCGGCCCAGTGCCGGAGCTCGTCCTCGGCGTACGCGTACCGGAACTTCTCCTGCTTGTCGCCCTCACCCCAGGCGTCGCTGTGACCGTGGAAGCGGACGACCGCCGGCTCCGCCGTCCTGGTCAGGATCGGCGGCACCGACGACGGGTGCCCCTGTGGCATGTCGACGCAGACCAGGGACAGGTCGTGGGCGCGGAGCAGGTCCAGAGTGTCCGCGGCGGCGTCGTCGTCCAACCAGGAGCCGTGCCGCAGCTCCACAGCGACCCGCCACGGTCGGCAGCGCTGCGCCAGCTCGACGATCCGGCGTTCGGCCGCGGGGCTGCGCACCAGCCACGGGGGGAACTGCAACATCACCACCCCGAGCTTGCCGGCCGCCGCGATCGGGTCGAGGGCCGCGCGGAACCGGGCCCACAGCTCGTCGTACGCCGGCTCCGGCAGGTCACGGCGGCGGATCCGGCTCGGGCCGGCGGCCGGACGCAGGTCCCGGGGCAGCACGGAGACCGGCGTCGGGTGCCCGGTGAAGAGGCTGAACGCCTTGACGTCGAAGGTGAAGTCGTCAGGTGTGGCGTCCACCCAGCCCTGGGTCGTCTCCGGCACCGGAATGGCGTAGTAGGACGTGTCCACCTCGACCAACGGGAACTGGCTGGCGTAGAAGCCCAGCCGACGGGCCGGTGTGCTGGCCGAGCGTGGGTACCACCCGGAGCGCAGCAGGGACTGGTCCGCCCAGGACGACGTGCCCACCTTAATCACACCCATGTCATTCAGTTGACCGCCATCGGCGCGGATCGGCAACCGCTGGCGGGTCTTGCGTCGACCCGGTGTCGTGCCCGGAAACTGTCGGCGCCTCGCCCTACGGTGGCACCGGGTGGACATCAACGAAGGGTGGCGGCATGACCAGCAGCACCGAGCAGCTCACCGGTGAGCGCACGGACCTCCTGCAGGCGCTCCGCAGGCACCGCGGTTTCCTCTTGCAGACCGTCGACGGGCTCACCGACGAGCAGGCGGCCAGCCGCCCCACGGTCAGCGGCCTCTGCCTCGGCGGCCTGATCAAGCACGTGGCCGGCGTCGAGCACCGGTGGATGCTCTTCGCGGTGGGCGGCGCCGAGGCGATGGGCCGCGAGGAGGTCGACTGGGTCGGTCAGTTCCAGATGGCACCGGGCGAGACCCTCGCCGGGTTGGTCGAGCAGTTCCAGCAGGTGGCCGGCCAGACCGACGAGTTGGTCGCCACTCTCGACCTGGACGCGGCGCACCCGCTGCCGCAGGCGCCCTGGTTCGAGCCGGGGGCGAGTTGGACGGTCCGCCGGGTGCTGCTGCACGTCATCGCCGAGACGGCCCAGCACGCCGGGCACGCCGACATCCTGAGGGAGTCGATCGACGGCGCCAAGACCATGGGGTGAGGGGGCGGCGTCAGCCGGCCTCGATCAGGCCGCGCACGTAGGCGGCCTGGCCCACGTGTTGCAGGTCGTCGTCGACGACGCTGACCAACCGGACTCCGAGGGTGACCGGTGGGTCCCACGCCTCGTCGACCACGCGGTCCAGGTCCGCCGGGCCCAGGCCGGCCAGGAAGCTTCCGGTACGCGCCGCGACCGCCTCGTAGTAGTCGACCAGCGCCTGCGCGCTCTCCGGCCGCACCGCCGCGACCTGAGCTGGCGAGTGCCCGTAGCCGGTGTCGTCGGGGTCGGCGGCGAGCCCGAACCGACCCGCCCAGTCGCCGCTCACCCAGATCTGGTCGGCGTCGAGGAGGTCGGCGACGTGGTGGTCCTGCACCCGGGTGAGGTGCCAGACCAGCCAGCCGATCGAGTTGGCGCCCGGCCCGGGCTGCTGGCGCAGTTGCTCAGGGCTGAGGCCGTCGACGGCCGCGCGGACGAGGTCGGGCAGTCGGTCGTACGCCTCGGTCAGCAGGTCACTCACATCCATGGGTGCGCCTTCCTGGTCGGTTCCCCCAACAGGTACCGCCGGAACCGGGCGCGCAAACCTCGGCCGCTACGGTGATCAAATGGTCGCCGCGGTGGAGTTGTACCTGGACCCGGACGCCACCCGCCGGATCCGGGTGCTCTGGGACGCGCTGGAGGCCGAGGGTGTGCAGAGCATGCGCTCGCTGCTGGAGCAGCGCCACCGTCCGCACGTCTCGCTCGCGGTGGCCCCCCGTTTCGACCCGGAGCAGGTCGCCGAGGCGCTACAGGGGACGGTGGTGGCCGCACCACTGCGACTCGACTTCCAGCACGCCGGCCAGTTCGTCGGTCGGGTGCTCTGGCTCGGCCCGGCGCCCACCCCGGAGTTGCTGGCGCACCACCGGCTGGTCCACGACCGGCTCGCCGCCGCCGGCATCCCCCTCGCCGAGCACTACCAGCCGGGGCGTTGGGTGCCGCACTGCACGCTCTCCATGCGGGTGCCGAACACGCTGATGGCCGCCGCGGTGCGCCGCTGTCTGGAGGTGTTACCGCTGGCCGCGACCGTGGTCGGCGCGGCGCTCACCGACCACGCCCGCGGCATCGCCCACCCGCTGCCTTGACCGTGACTCGACCGTCGACGCGTAATGTCCGGTTTGGCGGGCGGCAGTCGGAAACCCGAAAACAAGCGGTGCGGATGCGGCCGGGCGTGGGAAGGTTCGAGTGGCTGCCGTACCGGTGGCGGGCTGCTCACAGGCGGTTTCGCCCGGCCGGTGTGGCGCGGGGTCACCCCGCGCCACCCGCGGCGGCTTCGACGAGGAGAGGCAGGGCCCATGCAGGCTCAGCGCAGGCCACCGCGCACGGAGCGGAGCCAGACCCGGGACGACCGGACCGGCGGCGGGATGACCGGGGCGGCCACGCCACTGACGATCTGGGCGGCCGCCGTGCTGCTCGGCCGAATCGGTGCCGGCGACGACGACGTCGAGGACGAACGGCACATCCTGCGCGGCATCGAGTGAACTCCGGCCGCACGGCTCAGAGCCAGCCGCGCCGCTTGAAGATCACGTAGAGGGTGCCGCAGACCAGCAGCATCAACAGCAGCGCGAAGAGATAGCCGAAGCGCCAGTTCAGCTCCGGCATGTGGACGAAGTTCATGCCGTACACGGTGCCGATGAGCGTGGGAGCGAAGAGGATCGCCGCCCAGGAGGAGACCTTCTTCAGCTCCTCGTTCTGGCTGTAGCTGGCCGCGGTGAGGCTGCGCATCTCCTCGTTCTGCTGCTGCGAGACGAGGGTGGCGTTGACGGTGAGGATGTTCTGCAACAGGTGCCGGAACCCGTCCACCCGCTCCACCACCTGGGTCAGGTGGTCGGTCACGTCGCGCAGGTAACGGCGCAGTTCCTCGTCCTCCCTGGCACTGCCGGCGCCGTCGGCCAGCGCGTCGAGCACGCTGAGCAGGGGGCGGGCGGCCCGCTGGAACTGGATGACCTCGCGGCTGAGCCCGTAGATCCGCCGGCTGGCGTTCGGGTCGCCGCCGAACACCTCAGTCTCGATCTCGTCGATGTCGTTCTCCAGTCCGGCCACCACCGGCGCGTACCCGTCGACGACCTGGTCGAGGATCGCGTACAGGACCGCCTCCGGGCCCCGGGCCAGCATCTGCGGCTCGGTCTCCAGCCGCCGCCGCACCGCGGCCAGGTCGGGCGCCTCACCGTGTCGGACGGTGATCACGAAGCCCGGTCCGATGAACAGGTGCAGCTCGGAGAACTCGACCTCCTCCCGGAGGTCGTCGTAGCTGGCGGCCCGCAGCACCACGAACAGGGTGTGCGCGTACCGCTCCAGCTTGGGCCGCTGGTGGGCGTTGATCGCGTCCTCGACCGCCAGGTCGTGTAGCCGAAACTCGCGGGCCAGCGACGTGATCTGCTCGATGTCGGGCCGGTACAACCCGATCCAGGCCATCGCGCCGTCCTGCTCCTGGAGGCAGCGGTACGTCTCGGCGAGGCCGGACGGTGATGCGAACCGGTGCCCTCGGAGGTAGACCGCGCTGTCCACGAGACCGCCGTGGGGCGTGGCGGGCGACTCCGCGGGGGGCGGCACACCGACCCTCGTCTCGTACTCGTCGAGTTGGCGGCCAAAGCCACCACCCGGGCGGAAGCGACGGCCGCCGACCATGCCCTGTCTCCTCCCCCGGTGCCGTCCGGTCCAGCCCGGGGCGCTGCTTCCCCCCTGTCCCGGGCCCTGAAACCCGCCGTGGCCTTGGCTGGGTTCCGCGCACCGGCGGACGGGGGCGGCCCGACGGGCGGATACTCACGGTGACCGTGGGCGGGATGACGGGGGACGCGCCGGTGACTGTCGACAGACGCGCCGGCCGGTTGCGGGGGTGGCTGCTCGACGCCGGCTCGGACCAGGCCGTGCAGCACCCGGGGCCGCACGGGCGCCCGCCGGAGCACCGGCACCACCCGTGGTGGAAGGTGATGTGCCTGACCGGGGTCGACTACTTCTCCACGCTGGGTTACCAACCGGGCATCGCGGCGCTGGCCGCCGGGGCGCTCTCACCGGTGGCGACCCTGGTGCTGGTGCTGGTGACCCTGCTGGGGGCGCTGCCGGTCTACCGGCGGGTGGCGGTGGAGAGCCCGCACGGTGAGGGCTCCATCGCGATGCTGGTACGCCTGCTGAACTACTGGCCGGGCAAGCTGCTGGTGCTGGTGCTGCTCGGTTTCGCGGCCACCGACTTCATCATCACCATCACCCTCTCGGCCGCCGACGCGACGGCGCACATCGACGAGAACCCGTTCTGGCCGAGCGGGCTCAAGGGGCACGAGGTGCTGGTCACGCTGCTGCTCGTGTCGCTGCTGGGCGCGGTGTTCCTCAAGGGATTCACCCAGGCCATCGGGATCGCCGTCGTCCTGGTCGCGATCTACCTGACGCTGAACGCGGTGGTGGTGGCCGACGCGCTGTGGCGGGTGGTGACGCATCCGAGCGCGGTCGGCGACTGGACCACCATGCTGACCACCGGGCACGGCGACCCGTGGTTGGTGGTCGGGCTGTCGCTGCTGGTCTTCCCGAAGCTGGCGTTGGGCCTGTCCGGCTTCGAGACCGGGGTGGCGGTCATGCCGAGCGTACGAGGTGACCCGCAGGACTCGGAGGCCCGACCGCTGGGGCGGATCCGTGGCGCGCGCCGGCTGCTCACCACCGCAGCAGTGATCATGAGCGTCTTTTTGATCACCAGCAGCGTGACGACCACCGTGCTCATCCCACCGGAGGCCTTCCAGCCGGGTGGGCCGGCGAACGGGCGGGCGCTGGCCTACCTGGCGCACGCCCACCTCGGCGAGGTGTTCGGCACCGTCTACGACCTGTCCACCATCGGAATCCTCTGGTTCGCCGGGGCATCGGCGATGGCCGGTCTGCTCAACCTCGTGCCGCGCTATCTGCCCCGGTACGGTATGGCGCCGACCTGGGCGCGAGCCGTCCGGCCGCTGGTGCTGGTCTTCACCGCCGTGGCGTTCCTGATCACGATCGTCTTCGAGGCCAGCGTCGACGCGCAGGGCGGCGCGTACGCCACCGGGGTCCTGGTGTTGATCACCTCAGCGGCGACGGCGGTGACGCTCGCCGTGCGACGGCAGCGTCAGCGCGGCCGCACCATCGCGTTCGGAGTCATCGCGGTGATCTTCGTCTACACCACGCTGGCGAACGTGGTGGAGCGTCCGGACGGCGTCAAGATCGCGGCCTGTTTCATCGGCGGGATCATCCTGGTGTCGGTGCTGTCCCGGCTGATGCGGGCCTACGAGCTGCGCGTCGACCACGTCGAGCTGGACCCGACCGCGGCCCGGCTGATCGACGAACGCGCCGGACGACGGATCCGTCTCATCGCGCACGAACCCGACCGGCGTGACGCGGCGGAGTACCACGCCAAGCTGGCGCAGACCATGGCGGACAACGACTTCCCCGGCGACGGCGACGTCATCTTCGTCGAGGTCAAGGTCACCGACCCGTCCGACTTCGAGACCGGGCTGCTGGTCCGCGGCAGCGTGGTCGACGGCCGCTTCCCGGTGCTCAGCCTGGCCAGCTCGTCGGTGCCCACCGCGCTCGCCGCCCTGCTGCTGGAGATCCGCGACCGCAGCCGTCGGCGCCCCCACATCTACTTCGAGTGGTCCGAGGGCGGCCCGGTTCGCAACTTCCTGCGCTACCTCGCGTTCGGGCAGGGCGCCATCGCCTCGGTGACCCGGGAGATCCTGCGCCGCCAGGAGCCCGACCCGCACCGTCGACCGCATGTGCACGCCGGCTGACGTGCGGGCGGGCAGCTCGTCGCGCACGGTGAGCGTGGTCATAACGACTGGACGACCCACCCGTTGGTGCTGCTAGCCTCGGCGCAGGTCATGAGTGCCAGCGCGAAGCCCCGGCTCGCTGGCCGGCAACCCTCCTCCGCGGTGGGGTGCCCCGGGTGAAGACCAGGCACCGGCACGACGTCGGTGCAAGCGTGGCCTGGCACCCAGGTCAGCACAGACCCGGGAGAACCATGCGCATCCTCAGCACCGCCCCACCGACCGACGTCGCGGACTCCCGCACCGGTCGACCCTCGCCTGCCCTGACCCGGCGACGGCACGTGGACATGATGCGAATGTGCAGCGCCGCCTGTCGTCGCGGCACCGCGCTCTAGCACAGCCCTTCCCGAAACCCTTTCCACCGGTACGCCCTCGGGCGTTCCGTCGGTGGCGCACGCCCGTGCGCGCCGAGACACCACCCTTCGGAGACGCCCGTGCGATTCCTTCCTGCCCTGACCCGCGCCGCCGCCCTGGGCGCGGCCACGATCCTGGCCGCCACCGCCCTCACCGCCTGCGGCGACGACAGCTCGTCCGACGCCACCGCCAACCCGTACGGCCTGGCCCAGCCGGGCGTGCTGCGCGCCGGCACACTGACCGACGCCCCGCCGAACGTGTACCTCAAGGACGGAAAATTCACCGGCTTCGACAACGACCTGCTGACCGCCGTGGCCGGCAAGCTCGGCCTCACCGTCGAGTTCGTCGGCACCGACTTCTCCGCGCTGCTCAGCCAGGTCAACAACCACAAGTTCGACGTCGGCAGCTCCTCGATCACCATCACCGAGGCACGCAAGAAGACCGTCGACTTCGGCAACGGCTACGACTTCGGCTACTTCGGCCTGGACGTCCCGGCCGGCTCGCCGATCACCAGCTTCGACCAGCTCGCCGGCAAGCGGGTCGTGGTGGTGCAGGGCACCGTCCAGGACGACTACGCCACCGGCAAGCAGCTCAACCCGGTGCGGGTGCCGGACTACAACGGCGCGATCAACCAGCTCAAGGCGGGCACCGCCGACGCCTGGATCGCCCCGGCGGAGATCGGCGAGAAGTCGGCCACCGACAGCAACGGCAAGATCACCGTGGCGGCCAAGCAGCTCAGCCCGGCACCGACCGCCTACGCCGTGGCCAAGGGCAGCGACAAGCTGCGCGAGGCGCTGAACAAGGGTCTCGACGAGGTCATCGCCGATGGCACCTGGAGCCGGTTGCAGGCGCAGTACTACCCGGGCCGGCCGATCCCGGCGGACTTCACCCCGGGCAGCGGCACGGTGCCGGTCCCGTCCGCGTCCGCGTCGGCGTCGGCGTCGGCGTCGGCGTCGGCGTCGGCGTCCGCGTCCGCGTCGGCCGCGTCCTGAACCGGTGACGAGCGAGCGGGGCGGTAGGAGGAGCGACCGATGGATCCGTTGAGCACCCTGTGGGAGACCTTCTTCGACTGGGACGCGATGCGCGAGGCGCTGCCCGAGATGCTGACCGTCGGGTTGCCCAACACGCTGATCCTGGCGGTCTCCGCCGCCCTGCTCGGCTCGGTCCTGGGCCTGCTGCTGGCCGTCGCCGGGATCTCCCGCAGCCGCTGGTTGCGCTGGCCGGCGCGGGTCTACACCGACGTGTTCCGGGGGCTGCCGGCCGCGGCGACGATCCTGCTGATCGGCGTCGGGCTGGCCCCGCTGGGCATGCAGGTCTGGGGGCCCGATCCCTACCCGTTGGGCATCCTGGCGCTGTCGCTCATCGCCGCCGCGTACATCGGGGAGATCTTCCGTTCGGGCATCCAGTCGGTGGAGGCCGCCCAGTTGGAGGGCGCCCGGGCCCTCGGCTTCTCCTGGGCCGACGCGATGCGGCTGGTGATCATCCCGCAGGGCATCCGGCGGGTGCTGCCGGCCTGGGTGAACCAGCTCATCGCGCTGATCAAGGACTCCAGCCTGGTCTACTTCCTCGGCCTGGTGGCCAGCCAGCGGGAGCTGTTCCGGATCGGGCAGGACTACGCGGCCACCACCGGCAACGAGTCCGCGCTGCTGTTGGCGGGGCTCTGCTACCTGGCGCTGACCGTCCCGCTGACGCACGTCGTCAACTGGATCGACAGGCGGCTGCGCAATGGTCGGCCGGCCACCGCGTCGACCGAAGAGGACGACGACACCGCGTCGTACGCCGTGACGGAAGGAGACCGGCGATGACCACCGCCACGACGACCTCGGTCAGCCTCGACGTACGCGACGTGCACCTCGCCTTCGGACCGAACCGGGTGCTGCGCGGCGTCGACCTCTCGGTGCCGCGGGGCGCGACGGCCTGCGTCATCGGCCCGTCCGGGTCGGGCAAGTCCACCCTGCTGCGCACCATCAACCGCCTGATCGAACCGGACCGGGGCGACGTGCTGCTGGACGGGCGCAGCGTGCTGGGCGACGACCCGGACGCGCTGCGGCAGCGGGTGGGCATGGTCTTCCAGCAGTTCAACCTCTTTCCGCACATGAGCGTGCTGCGCAACGTCACGCTGGCGCTGCGCCGGCTGCGCAAGCTCGCTGCGGACGAGGCGGAGACTGTCGCCCGGGCCCAGTTGGAGCTGGTGGGGCTGGCCGGCAAGGCGAACTCTCGACCGGCGCAGCTCTCCGGTGGTCAGCAGCAGCGGGTGGCGATCGCCCGCGCGCTGGCGCTGCGGCCCGAGGTGATGCTCTTCGACGAGGCGACCTCGGCGCTTGACCCGGAGTTGGTCAAGGGCGTCCTCGGGGTGATGGCCGACCTGTCCGCCGCCGGGATGACCATGGTGGTGGTGACCCACGAGATGGGCTTCGCCCGGCAGGTCGCCGACACCGTCGCCTTCATGGACCGGGGCGTGGTGCTGGAGGCCGGCCCACCTGAGGCGATCTTCGAGCGGGCCGAGCATCCGCGGCTTCGCCGGTTCCTCGACCAGGTGCTCTGAAAACAGGTGCGCCGAGACCAGGTCCGCCGAGACCAGGTGCGCCGAGACCAGGTGCGCTGAGCCGCGCCCGGGCCGGACGATTACCGACGGTCACTCGTTGGGCCCGCGCCCCAGCAGCCGGATCTCCTCGTTGTCCAGCGCGGCCTGGAGTTCCTGCAGCACCAGGTCGTCGATCTCCCGGTTGTCGCGCAGCCGGGTGACCTCCCGCCTCTTGTGGGCGAGGACGCCGAGGCGCAGTCGGCGTTCCAACCGGCGTTCCTCGGCGGTGTTCCCACACCTCTCGTTGAGGTCCTCCAGGTGCCGCTGGTACTCGGCCTCCAGCCGACGCACCGCGTCATCCTGGGCACCGACCTCGGCGGCGACCTGGGGAAGAGCGGCCAAGCCCACCTCGGTGGCCCGCCGCCGGGCGTTCCGGGCCTCGTCGACGCGTTCCGGGTCACCGCTCAGCCCGGCCCAGCGGACGACCAACGGCAGGGTGGTGCCCTGGAGCAGCATGATCAGCACGATCACCAGCGCGGTGACGAAGATGATCAGATCGCGTTCGACCACCGGTCGACCGTTGACCATCACCGTCGGGACGGCCAGGGCGGCGGCGAGCGACACCGCGCCCCGGAAACCGGACCAGCCGGCGACGGTCCCCACCCGCCAGGCGGACGGCCCCTGGCTCGGGTCCATCATCCGGCGGCGCCGCAGCCGCGCCGACTGCGCCGTCAGGTAGACGAAGAGCAGGCGGGTGCCGATCACGACCACTGTGACCACCAGCACGATCAGCAGAGCGCGCTGCGGCGAGGTGCTGGTGATGTTCCGCACCGCGCGGGGGATCTGCGTGCCGAGCAGGACGAACAACCCGCCGTTGATCAGGAAGGTGGACAGGTCCCAGAAGGCGTACGCCAGCACCCTGGACCGGGCGCGGATCACCCGTGGGCCGGCGTAGGCCAGCACCAGGCCGGCGACCACCACCGCCAGCACGCCGCTGGCGTGCACCGAGTCGGCGAGCAGGAAGGCGCCGAACGGTGTCAGCACGCTGAGCGCGCCCTCGCGCAGCGGATCGTCGAGCCGCTTGCGGATCAGCACCACGGCCGCCCCCACCAGCAGACCGGCGACCACACCGCCGACGCTGGCGCCGACGAACTCCTCGCCGATGCCCAGCACGCCCGGCTTGGCGCTCTCGCTCAACAGACCCACCGTGACCGCGAAGACCACCAGCGCGGTGCCGTCGTTGATCAGGCTCTCCGCGTGCAGGGTGGTGAGCAGCTTCCGGGGCAGCCGCTTGGCCAGGCCGGTGACCGCGGCGGCGTCGGTCGGCGCGAGGACCGCGCCGAGCACCCAGGCGGCGGCGGGGTTCACCCCGAACGCCTGCGCGGCGAACGACACCGTGACCATGGTGAGCACCACCAGCACCACGGCGAGCAGCCCGATCACCGGCAGGTTGGCCCGGATCTCCCGCAGGCTGATGGTGAGGCTCTCCCGGTACAGGATCGCCGGCAGGAAGATCAGCAGGACGAGCTCCGGTTCCAGGGTGACCTTGGACAGCGGCGGCGTGAGCCCGAGCAGCACGCCGAACGCGATGAGCAGGACCGGCGGGGCGACCCGGTACCGACCGCCGAGAGTGGTGCCGACGAGGACGGTGACGCCGAGCGTCACGATCAGGATGAGCCCCTCCACGCGTACCCCCCTTCGGACCATGGCGACGGTGGACGCGCCGGTGGTTCCATCTGACCGCACCCGCCGGTGGGTTCCGGTGGAAACCGGCAAGTCGCCGTGGCCGCGGGTGCGGGGTCAGCCAATGGCGCGGGCGCGGGCGGTCACCGCACGGGCCGTACGACGGTGTTCGGCCGCCTCCTCGGCACGGCCCAGCGCGGCGGCCAGGTCGGCGAGGTGCCCGGCCACCGGGCCAGCGGTGAGCACCCCGCTGCCCGCGGTCAGCTCGTCGGCGGCCGGCAGCAGTTCGGCGTGGACCCGGGTCATCGTGGCCCGGTCGTCGAGGGCACGCGCCGCCCGACCGACGAGGCAGAGCCGTACCTCGCGCAGCAGATCGTGCGGCCCCTCGGGAAGAGCCCGCAGGGCGGCCGCGGCGGCGTCCCGGTCGTCGGCGGCGAGCAGCAGCAACGGTAGGACCCATGGTTCGTGCGGACCCCAGTCCAGGTCCGCCCAGCCGTGCGCGCCGAGCCCGGTGAGCAGCCGGCCGGCGGTGCCGGGCCCGAGGGTCGGCCGGTCGACGCCGATGGTGTCAGCCAGCCGCAGGCCGAGCAGGGCCAGCGGAAGCAGCCCCTGGGTCAGCCCCGGCATGCCGTCGGCGCTCACCCGGTCGGCGGCCAAGCGGTACGCCTGCCCCGCTGCGGCCGAGTCGCCGTCGAGTGCCAGGCGCAGTGCGGCGTACCACCGGGTGAAGACGCCGACCAACGGCAGCTCGTACCGTTCGGCGAGGCGGTCGGCGGCGCGTGCGTGCGCGTCGGCGCCGGGCCGGTCGGCCAGCGCGCAGTTGGCCTGGACCAGGACGAGGTGGCCGAGCACCTCGAAGGTCACCAGGTGGTGCCGGGCGGCCAGGTCGACCAGGTCGACGCCGATGCGGGCCCGTGCGGAGGCCAGACCGACGCGGTGGAACGCGTGCATGAAGCGGGCGTTGAGCGCGAAGGCCAGCAGCCCGGGATCGCCGATGTCGCGGGCGATCGTCTCGGCCTCCTCGGCGGCGCCGCGGCCACGATCGGTGGTGCTGCCGCGCAGTTCCAGTGCGAGGGTGCTCAGCAGCCGGCTGCGCTGCGCCGAGCGGCTCGGGCCGAGCGCGGTCAGGGCGTGTTCGGCGGCTCGGACGATGTGCCCGGAGAGCAGCTCGTCGTCGTTGCGCGTCCAGCTGGCGGGCACGTCGAAGCCCGCCAGCGCCTCCTGGATCAGCACCGGGTCGTCGGTGGACTCGGCGGCGGTGATCGCCTCGGCTCGCCGTCGCCGCGCCTCGGCCAGCCGGCCCGTCACGGCCAGCGCCCGCCCCAGACCGAGTAGCGCGGCCACCCGCCCGCGCGGCTCGTCCCCGCCGGCGCGGTCGTACGCGTCGATCGCCTGGCCCCACAGGCGGGCCGCCTCGTGGGGGTTGCCGCCCCGCTCGGCCCGCTCGGCCGCCACCCGGGCGTACGTCGACGCCTGGGCGGCGGCGGCGGGCCCACCGGCGCGCAGCAGGTGGTACGCGAGGGCCGCCGGCTCGACGGGTTCCCGCTGTCGCAGCACCTCGGCGACGGCCGCGTGCCAGGCGGCGCGGCGCGGCGCGGACAGGTCGGCGTAGAGCGTGTCGCGGACCAGGATGTGGGTGAAGCGCAGCCGCCCGTCGGACTCCCGCTCGGTGAGGAACCCGGCCGCCAGTGCGCGGTCCACGGCGTCCAGTGCCGCCGTCGGGTCACCGGCCAACGCGCCCAGCACGTCCGGGTCGAGGTCCCGGCCGAGCACGGCCGCCTGCCGCAACACGGTACGGGTCGCGGCGGGCAGCTGCGCCAACCGGTGCCGGATCACATCGCGTACCCCGGGCGGCACGGCGGCCAGCCCCGCCTCCCCCGCACCCGCGTACAGCTGGGCCAGTTCGCGGACGAAGAACGGGTTACCGCCGCTGCGCCGGTGGATCGACCGGGCGGTGGCCGGGTCCAGTTCCGCCCCGACGATGGCGCCGGCCAGCTCACCGGTCGCCGACGCGGGCAGGCCGGCGAGATACTCCCGGACCGGCTCCAGCCCGGCGGCGCGGGCCAGGGTGGCGGTCAGCTCCGGGCTGATCTCGGTGGCCCGGTAGGTGCCGAGGACCAGCACCGGCCCGCTGGCCGGCTGCGGGCCGGTGAGCAGTGCGGTCAACAGGTCCAGGGTGTCACCGTCGGCGCGGTGCAGGTCGTCGAGGACCAGCAGGACCGGCCCCCGGTCGGCGACCGCCGAGATCAGCGACGCCACCGCACGGTGCCGGCGAAACCGCACCGCGGCCGGGTCGGCCGAACCGTCAGCCGGGACGCCTTCCGATTCGGTGACGACCGCGGCGCCCGGCCCGGCGAGCGCGTCGGTGATCTGGGTCCAGGGCCACGCTGGCGGGGCGCCCTCGTACTCCGGGCTGCGTCCCCACGCCGTGGTCCAGCCGTCGGCGGCGAGCCGCCGGGTCAGGGCCTCGGCCAGCGCTGTCTTGCCCGCGCCCGGGTCGCCGCTGAGCAGGGCGAGCGTGGGCTGGTGGCGTCGGGACGCGTCCTCGGCGGCGCGCCGCAGCCGCGCCAGCTCCGCGTCCCGGCCGACGAACGGGCGCTGCCCCGCCCCGACCTGTCGAACGGGTTCGCCGAGGCCGGGGGTGGCGGCCCGGTCGTGGGACGGGGTGAGGTGCGGCGCCTGGGCCAGGATGTCCGCCTCCAGCCGTCGCAGCTCGGGCCCCGGGTCCACGCCCAGCTCGGTCACCAGGACCTGACGGGCCTCCCGCAGCGCGGCGAGCGCGTCGCCCTGCCGGCCGGCGCGGTACCGGGCCACCGCGAGCAGCCGCCAGGCGTCCTCCCGCAGCGGATAGCTGGCCAGGTGTGCCGGCAGGTCCGCGGCGGCCTCGTCCGGTCGGCCCACCGCCAGGAGCGCCTCCGCCCGCCGCTCGACGGCGAGCATCCGCAGCTCGTCCAACCGGTTGATCTCCGCGACCGCCCAGGACTCGTTGGCGCAGTCGGCGTACGCGGGTCCGCGCCAGAGCCCGAGCGCCGCGTCCAGCGCGGCCAGGGCCGGCGCGGGACGTCCCGCCGCCAGCAGCCGGGCCGCCTCCCCGACGGCCGCCTCGAACTGTCCGGCGTCCACCGCGTCCGGGGCGGCCTTCAGCACGTACCCGGGCGGCTCGGTGACCAGGATCCGGGGTGGCTGCCGGGGTGGTCGATCGGGCTCCAGGGCGCGGCGCAGGTCCGCGACGAAGGTTCGGATCGCGCCCACCGCGCCGTCCGGTGCGACCTCCCACAGGTCGTCGACGAGACGATCCACCGGCACCACCCGACCGCGGGCGATCAACAACCGGCCCAGCACCAGGCGCTGCCGGTGTCCCCGCAGGGCGACCGGGCCGCGCTCGGTCGCGGCGATCACCGGCCCGAGTACGCCGAAGGTCACCGCGACGGGCGCCGTCAGCTGCCTGGTCATGGCACCAATCTAGGCCGTGGCCCGGCCGGCACTGATCCGACGCTGACCGGGTACTGATCACCGCCGGGCAGGCTCGACGAGTCACGACGGCGAGGGAAACGGCCCCCGCCGGCACTGCTCACCAGGAAGGTTCCCCGTGGACCCCAGGATCAACGGATTCGACTACCGACGCGTCACCGTCGCCGACGGTGTGACGCTGAACGCCGCCGTGGGCGGTTCCGGGCCGGCGATCGTGCTGTTGCACGGTTTTCCGCAGACCCACCTCATGTGGCGGCACGTCGCGGCCGACCTGGCCGCCGACCACACGGTCATCTGCCCCGACCTGCGCGGCTACGGCGACAGCGACAAGCCCCTCGACACCGACGGCACCGGGTACGCCAAGCGCACCATGGCCGCCGACATCGTGGCGCTGGCCGACGCGCTCGGCCACGACCGGTTCGCGTTGGCCGGGCACGACCGGGGTGCCCTGGTCGCGTTCCGCGCCGGCCTCGACCATCCGGCGGCGATCAGCCAGCTCGCCCTGCTCGACGTGCTACCCACCCTGGACATGTGGGACGTGCTGCACGGCGTCAGCGCCGCCGTGGCGTTTCACCTGTACCTGATGGCGCAGCCGCCCGGCCTGCCCGAGGAGCTGATCGCCGGCAGCCCGGACGCCTTCTTCGGTCACTTCCTGGACGTCTGGACCCGCGATCCGGAGGCCCTGCCGGCGGACGTGCGGGCCGCGTACCTGCGCGCGTCCCGCGACGCCGTTCCCTCGATCGTCGCCGACTATCGGGCGTCCGCCGGGATCGACGTGACCCACGACGCCGCTGACCGGGCCGCCGGCAACCAGCTGCGGATGCCGGTGACGGTGCTCCAGCAGGACTGGGGCGCGGCGCTGGGCTACGACGCGGCCGCGGTGTGGCGGGCCTGGGCGCCGGACCTGGAGCACCAGACGGTCACCTGCGGACACTTCATGGCGGAGGAGGCGCCGGCCGAGGTGCTCCGGGCACTGCGCAACCTGCTCAACCGTTGATCGATCGGCGACCCGGCCCCATCATTGATCACCGTCGGCAAGATATTCGACACTGGGTGTCAGCGGTGGTGGTGGCGGCCGGGTCGCAAGATCCGCTCGGTCGTCGCGGAGTCGGAGCGGCTGGCGGAGGACCGCTGACCGGTTGCATCGGCGACTCAGTTCGGGCCACGGAGGCGTTCGGCCAGTTCGCGCACCGCCGCCCGGAACGCCGGGTCGGTTTCACCCGGATGGTGCCCCCGCAGCGGCGGCTGCGCCGATTGCTCTCCCGGTGCCGACAGCAGGTCCGGTGGGTCCCGCAACCGCCGGTCCACCCGAAGCGCTGGATCGGCAGGGTCCGGGGGTGGATCTCCGGGCCGGTGTGCGGCGAAGACCCAGCCACCGACCGGGTCGGTGTCCCGCCAGAGGTTGAGCCACCGCCACTCGACGCGCTCCCCCACCGCACGCAATACCTCGTCGTTGAGGTAGGCCGGGAAGAGCCGGGCGTACAGGCGGTCCAGCGGTGACCCGTAGGTGAGCAGCGCGACCCGCCGGCGGACGTGCGGGGGCAGCCGCAGCACCGTGAGAGCGAGCAGCGCGGACCCGTGGCTGTGCCCGCTGAGCAGCACCATGCTGTGTCGCTCGGTCAGTTGGATGATCCGGTCGGCCAACTCCGGTACCGCACGGTCGGCGTAGCTCGGGGGTGCGAACGGGTGTGCGGCTCGGGGCCAGAAGGTGCCCAGGTCCCACAGGATGCCGACGTGCCGGCGGAACCACGCGGTCCGGTAGGCGAACACGCCACCGGACACCAGCACGAGGAGCAACACGGCGAGCAGGTACGTGCCCCCCGTGAGCCCCATCTCGACGGCTCGGGCCGGCAGCCCGAGCACCTGCCGCGCCAGGTCCTGCGGTTCGCGACCGGTGAGCCCCAGCAGACTCGTGGCCAGTCCGATCACGGCGAGTACCGCGTACGTGGTTGCCAGCAGTCCCAACCACTCGGTGAACCGTGCCCGGGCGATGGTCTTCGTCGCCAGCCGCAGCTGCCCGGTCGCCTCTGGCGGCACGACCGGGAAGTCGCGACGGGTGATCGCTGCCGCCGCACGCCACCGGCGTCGCCGCGACAGGAAAGTAAGGGCGCCGCACAGCAGCGCCGCCGCGACCACGTGCAGGAAGAAGGCCAGAAGCGTCCAGCGGTACGCCCGGGGCGGCCCACCGTCGCTGGGGTAGCCGCCGAGCAACTCCCCCGCCTGGTAGACGAGACCGGCGGAGAGCCCGCCGGCCACGCCGACCGCGAACGCGGCGATGACCGCCGCGCCCAGTCCACCCCACAGCAGGGAACGACTGCCCGCACGAACGCGGTCCCACAACACCAGCACGCTGAGCAGCACCAGCAGCATCATCTGACCGAGCAGCGCCCCGGCCGCGATCCCGCCGTAGCCGGGAAGCCCGACCGACGACTGCCAGCCACGCTCGTCGCGCGCGATGATGACGAGGGTCGCCACGCTCAGGCCGACGGCCACGACGCCGGTGGTGCGGGCGGTCCGCTCGGCCGTTCGCGCGGTCGCGGCCCGGTCGATCAGCCCCGGAGCGGCGAGCAGGCCGACGCAGGCCAGCAGCACCGCCACGCTGAGCCACAGCAGCAGCGCCGTCCCGAACGTCGCGCCACCGGCGCGACGGGCCAGGAGCAGCACGAGATCGAGTACGGCGAGCGCGGCCGCGACGTGGATCGCTCGCAGCCGCTGCACCAGCGGTTCCACGGCCCACAGCGCGGTGCCGGCCGGGCCGGACCGGCGGGCGCCGACAAGTCGGAGGAACGCGAGGGCGGCGATCGGCAGGAGCGCCAGCACGGCCAGCCGCTGCCCGACGTTGCGGCCGTCGAGCCCGAGCATCGTGTCGAAAGGGGCGCGGCACCGGATCGCGCCGAGACACTGCCAGGCGAGCAGGTCGAGGACGACTCCGGCGATGGACACCACGTACAGCACGGTGAGGTTGAGCGCGAGGAGCCGACACAGCACGGTGACCCCGGCGGCGCTGCGCCGACCCGTGGGCCGCATCCACACCGCCACGTTGCTGAACATGAACGGCAGCAGGAGGACCATGGAGAGGGTCCGGATCATCGTGCCCGACGGCAGGTCACCCCAGCGGTACGCCTCAAGCGTCACCCCGTCCGTGTCGGTGCCGTCCGACCGGTCGGCGCGGTGGAAGCCCCCACTGTCGTCGCCGGCGACCTGCCGGACCTGCGCCTGGTCGAGGACGGCTGCTGGTTTCGCGCCGGACACGCCGTGCACCCGCAACTCCACCACGCCATGGCGTGGCGGATGGTCGCCGTGGTCCGGCTTTCCCTCGGGCATCGGGCCGCTACCCATGCCGCCGCTGGTCGGAGGCGTCGTCGCCGCCGAGCTGTCGGGCGAATCGCCGTAGTCCCGGCATCGCGTCGACCAGGACGATCAGCAGCAACACCCCGGCGACGGCGGCGCTGTTGCTGACCTGGGAAAGCTTGCTGGTTGCCAACCCGCCCACGATGATGGCCGGAACACCGATCAGGCGCGCCAAGGGCCGGCCGCCGTCCACCACCGCCGCGAGGCAGATCCGGGCGGTCAGGAACAGCGCGGGGCCGATGACGCCCACGGTCAACTGTCCCGCGTCGTGCGCCCCCGGATCGTCGATCGTCATCTCCATGGCGACAGACGTGGCCAGCACACCGGCGATCATGACGAGGTGCAGATAGCCCGCCAGGAGGGCCAACCTGCTGCCGGGCGGACCCTCCGCCTCGATTCTGGCGCCCAGCCGAGCGCCGGCGGGCACCAGATAGAGCCGGGCGAGGGCCACCGCGGTCACGAACGCCAGGGCGAAGGCCACCGTGCTCTCCCGGTCCAGGCCGGAATTGCTGTAGGCGACGCCGGAGATCAGGATCAGCTCACCCAGGGCAATGATGAAGATCTGTTGGTACCGCTCGGAGAGGTGGCTGCCGTTGACCTGGAATTCCGGCCAGGTGCCACGCCCGAGCCCCGGAAACGGCCAGCGCAGCCGTGCCACGGAGTACTCCAGCACCAGAGCGAGCGCCCAGAGCACCTCCCGGGCCGGGGCGACGGCCGCACCGACCACCCACAGCACGCCGGAGATCGCGAACCAGACCGCCACCCGCAGGCTCCGCAGTTGCAGCGGATGCCCCCGCAGGGCGGGGATCAGGATTGCCGCCCTGCCCAGGTGGATGGACACGTAGGCGATGGCGAACACCATGGCGTGCCCGTCGAACGTGCTGGGTACGGCCGCGGCCATCAGGAGGCCCCCGAACATCACCCACAGCAGCAGGGCGACGATCAGCGGGGCCCTCGGGTCGAACCAGTCCGCCGACCAGGCGGTCACGAACCATACCCACCAGAGCGCCGCCAACATCAGCGACACCTGTAGGCCGCCGTTGAGGCTGGGATCGTCGAGCAGCGCCCGGGACAGCCGGGTCAGCGCGAAGATGAATCCCAGGTCGACGAAGAGCTCCAGGAACGACGTCCGGCGAGGATTCTCCCGACGGAGGAGCAGCCGCTCGGGGAGCTCGTTCCTCATCGCCCCCCTTCCGGACGTCACCTGCCGCCCCAGTCGTACCACCCGGACGCCCAGGCCCGGGCGGGTTCCGCCGAGCCCGGCCGTCGTCGTCAGCGGCCCTTGGTGACGCCCTGGGAGATCAGGTCCGTCGCCACGTCCCAGAGCCGCTCGGCGTTGTCTGGGTCGACGGCATACGCCGCCACTCCGGTGTAGTCGGCGGGGCGCTCGGTGACTATCGGGGCCTCGGCGCAGTCCTCGAAGTAGCGACCACCGACGCCGTCCAGCAACGGGGAGGCCGCGAGTAGCACCGAGGTGGCGGCCCCCTGCTGCGGGGTCTTGTGCATCTCCCTGGGCGACTTCAGCCCACCGGTGTGCTTCTGCAACCCGGTGGCGATCGCGCCCGGGTTCAGCGCGTTGGCGTGGATGCCCTCGTTGGCCCAGCGGCGGGTGGCTTCCACGGCGAGCAGGGCTTCGGCGCTCTTCGACTGCCCGTAGGCCAGCAGCGGGTCGTACGGCCGGAACGCGAAGTGCAGGTCGTCGAAGATCACCGGGGAGAAGAGGTTGCCGCTGGAACTGACCGACACCACCCGGGCGCCGCCGGCCGCGGCGAGGGCGTCGTGCAGGCCTACGGTCAACGCGAAGTGCCCCATGAAGTTGGTGGCGAACTGCATCTCCCAGCCCTCAGCGGTGCGCTCGAGCTCGGGCAGCGCCATGATCCCCGCGTTGTTGACCAGGATGTGCAGCGGCTGGTCCCAGCCGGCGACGAACTGGCGTACCGACGTCTGGTCGGCCAGGTCCAGCGCGCGGACGGTGACCCGCTCCGCGCCGATGCTGGCCGCGATGTCGGCGGCGGCCTGCTCACCCGCCGCGACCCGGCGGACCCCGAGCACGACCTCGGCGCCGGCGGCGGCGAGCGAACGGGCGGTCTCCACACCGATACCGGCGGCGCCGCCGGTGACGATCGCCCGCTTGCCGGTCAGGTCGACCCCGGCGATGACCTCGTCGGCGGTCGAGGCGAAGCCGAAGGGGGTCGTGATGCGCTCTGTCATTACTGTCCCGTCTCTCGGTCACGCTTACCCCGACACTGTCACCCCGGTGGCAGGGGCTAGCCGGTTCCCTGTTTTTCCTGGTAGTGGCAGGACCAGGCTGGCGGTCGGTGGCGGCTCCTACGATGGGCGGGTGAGCACGGCCGGCCCGCTCGGCGAATACCTGCGTGCCCGGCGCGAGCAGATCGGGCCGGGTGACGTCGGGTTGCCGGCGCACGGCCGTCGGCGGGTGCCCGGCCTGCGGCGCGAGGAGGCCGCCCTGCTCGCCGGCATCAGCGCCGACTACTACCTCCGGTTGGAGCAGGGGCGCGACCGGCACCCGTCGACGCAGGTGATCGAGGCCCTGGCCCGCGCGCTGAGGCTGGACGCGGACGCCGCGGCACACCTGCACGGCCTGGCCCGGCCGGTGCCCTCCCGCCGTGCGGCGCGACCGTCGGAGCGGGTGCCGGTGGGCATCCGCCAGTTGGTCGGTTCGTGGGCCGAGACGCCCGCCTTCGTGCACGGTCGACACCTGGACGTGCTCTTCGCCAACCCCGCCGCGACCGCGCTGGCGCCGATCTTCACCGCCGGGGTGAACCTGCTGCGCGCGGTCTTCCTGGACCCGGGCGTCCCGGCGCTCTACCCGGCTCTGACGGCGGTCGCGGCCAACGCGGTGGCTGGCCTGCGCGCACAGGTCGGCCCCGAGGTGGATGACCCCCGCCTGGTCGAACTGGTGGCGGAGCTGACCGCCGGCAGCGAGCGGTTTCGGCGGTTGTGGGCCCGGCACGACGTCACCGTCCGCGCGGGCGGTGGGGTGCGGGTGTTCCAGCACCCGGAGCTGGGCGAGTTGGCGCTGCGCTACGAGAAGCTCACGATCAGCGGCACCACCCAGTCGCTTGTCGTCTATCACGCCGAGCCGGGCAGCCCGTCGGCGCGCTCGCTCGCCCGGCTGGGCCGCGGGGCAGTGCCACGCTAGCTTCGCCGGCCCCCGACCGGCCGGCTACCGGTCGGCCGCCCGCTCGGCGACCACCACCGAGATCCCGTCGAGGACGCGTTGCAACCCGAACTCGAACGCGTACTCCGGGCCGTACGCGGCGCCGTGCTGCTGGCCGGCCGCGGTGCCGACCCGGGAGGCGGTCGGGTAGGCGTCGGCCGCCATGAACGTCTCCAGCCACGGCGCGTGCGACTGCCACCACTGGCCGTCGGTCATGCCGGTCTCGCGCTCCAGGTCGACCACCTCGGAGGCGGCCCGCGCGGCGCTCTTCACGTGGCCCAGCACGAGGGTGAGCACCGCGTCGACCTCGACGTCGGTGAGCCCGATGTCGACGATCGCGCGGAGCTCGTAGTCGTACTTCGCCATCAGGTGCGGGCCGAGCACCGGACGGGTCGTCTCGGCCCGCAGCATCCAGGGATGCCGCTGGTAGAGCGCCAGGTTGTCGCGGGCGATCCGCTCCAGCCGGGTACGCCAGTCGCCCCCGACGGCCGGGCGCGGCATCTCGCCGTACGCGGTGTCGACCATGACGGCGACGAGTTCGGCCTTGCCCGGCACGTAGGTGTAGACCGACATCGTGCCGACCCCCAACGCCTCACCGACCCGGCGCATGGTCAGCGCGTCGAGCCCCTCGGCGTCGGCGATGTCGATCGCGGCCCGGACGATCCGGTCGACGCTGAGCGCCGGACCGGCGCTGCGGCTGGTCGGCTCCCGGGTGCGCCAGAGAAGGGCCAGGCTGCGGGCCGGGTCCGCGGTCGCCTTGCGCTCGTTCGCCATGGTGCGGCCATCCTAACAACGCGGCCGTACGCCGTACGCCCGCGCGCAGGCGCCGGCCCCCGGGTGGTCGCCCCGAGGCGTAGGTCACAGCGCCTCGCGTTCGTCCGACAGCGTCGGACCGGCGGCGGCGGGCACCAGGTGTCGGACCTCCGGCTCCCCGTCGGTCAGCTCCCGGGCCCGTTGCTCGGCCGCGCGGTCCTCACCTGTCAACCGGCCACCGTGCTGGCGTAGGTGCTCGTCCCAGGAGGGCACCAGGTACACCTCGACGAACCGGTCCACCGTCTCGGCCGGACGGAACAGCCCCCAGCGCATCGCGCCGGTCCGCTGCCGTGCCCCACGCACCAGGTCCATCGCCGCCAGGAACCGTTGGGTCCGCTCCGGCCGGACCGTGTACTGCACCGTCACCAGCACCGGCCCCACCCCCGGGTCCGGCTCGTGGGCCAGGTGCAGTTGTGGCCAGTAGGCCGCCGGTTCCCGGTTCACCGACCGCAGGTCCGGCAACGGCCAGATCCGACTCGTCACGGTGCCGGCAAACATCAGCACCGCCGCCGCCAGGTACGCCGGCGCCAGCCCGACCATGTCGGCCACCAACCCCCAGAGCAGCGCGCCGACCGCCTGCCCACCGGCGAAGCACACCTGGTAGACGGCCAGGCCCCGGGCCCGTACCCAACTGGGCAGGAAGAGCTGCATCTCGGCGTTGACGTTGGCCAGCACCGTCACCCAGGCCATCCCGGCGGGCAGCAGGGCAAGAAGCACCAGCGGCACCACCCGCACGGTGCCCACCACGGTCAGCGCCACGGTGAACAGCGCCCCGGCGATCAGCAGGAGCTGGTTGGCCGACAGCCGGGTCCGGATCACGGCCAGCAGCACGCCACCCGCGATGGCGCCCACGCCGAGGGCGGCCAGCAGCACCCCGTACCCGCCGGAGCCCAGCCCCAGCCGCCGGTTCGCGACCAACGGCAGCAACGCCCACAGCGCGCTGGCCGGGACCACGAAGACCAACGCACGGCGCAACAGCCGGCGTACGGTCGGCGAGTGGCGTACGTAGCGGCTGCCGGCGCGCAACGCGGCGGCGAACCGCTCGGGCACCTCGACCGCGCGGGCGTTGCCGGGCCGCCAGCGCCACAGCGCGTACGCGAAGACCCCGAAGGCGACGGCGTTGATGCCGAAGACCGGGGCGACGCCGGTACGGGCGATCAGCACGCCGGCCACCGCGGGCCCGACCGCCCTGGCCACGTTCACGCTTATCGAACCGAGTGCGGACGCCGAGCGCAGCTGGTCCTGCGGCACCAGTTCCGGGATCACCGCCGCCCAGGCCGGCAGGGTCAGCGCCTGCCCGACCCCGAACGCGAAGGTGAGGGTGAGCAGCAGCGCCGGCGGCATCCGGCCGGTCACAGTGAGCAGCGTCAACGCCACCGCCACCGCCACCAGGAACAGCTGCACGGCGATCAGCAGGTGCCGGCGGTCGAAGCTGTCGGCCAGCACCCCGGCGGGCAACGCCAGCAGCAGCACCGGCAGCAGACTGGCGGTCTGCACCAACGCGACAAGGGTCGAGGCGTTGGAGTGGTTGATCAGCAGCCACTGCGCGCCGACGGTCTGCATCCAGGTGCCGATGTTGGCGGCGAGCAGGGCCAGCCACAGGTTGCGGTAGACCGCCGTACGCAGCGGTGCCCAGGCCGAGGCCGGACGGTCGGCGGGTCCGGCTGCGGCCGTCACCACCGCCCGTCCGCGCGCAGCACGCGCTCACCGGAGACGTAAAGGTCGTCGGGTTCGAGCAGCAGCAGCCGGACGACCTCGGTGGCGACCTGTTCGGGCATGGCGTACACCTCGTCCAGGAACTCGGCGCCCACCCGTTCCTGCAGGCGCGTCGGCATCGGCCCGGGGTGCAGTTGCATCACCTTGACCCGGTTGCTGTGCTGGGCCTCGGCCAGCGAGTCGACCAGGCTGTTGCCGTAGCTCTTGGTGGCCCGGTAGACGGGAATGCCGGGCCGGGGGGCCGCCAGCGCCAGCGCGCCGATGTACACGACGTTCCCGTGGCCCTGCCGGTGCAGGTGCTGCACCGCCTCCCGCAACAGGTACGTGATGCCCAGGACGTTGATCTCCACGGCCCGGCGGATGTGCTCCACCGACAGGTCCCCGAGCTCGCCGCCCGCCCACATCGAGGCGCAGGCCGCCACCCCGTCGATCGTGCCGTAGCGCTCGACCACCTCGGCGAACCCGTCGCGGACCTGCTCGTAGGAGGAGACGTCGCAGACGGCGCCGTCGCAACCCAGCTCATCGGTCACGGCGGCGACCTCGGCCGGCACGTTGCCGAACACCACGACGTGATGCTCGTCGACGAGCAGTCGGGCCACCGCGAGGCCGAGACCGCTGGTCCCGCCGACCACCACGAAGGTTCTGGCACCCATGTCTCTCCAGCCGCCGCCAACACAGGTCACGCGGGCCGCGTGACGGCTCGTTCTTCCCGATTACCCACCCCGCACACCCGATCGCCGGTAGTGCTGGGCATACCCCGAAGAGTGGATGTGGACGGCTGGGGCGCCGGGTCGCCCGCGATTAGCGTCTGCTGCATGACCACGGAACACCCTTCGCACCTGGCCGAGGCTCTGCGCCGCCGCCGCTGGCTGATCTCCGCATGGCCCTGGCGCGCGCTGGCCTACCTGGTGACCACCGTGCCGATCGCCGGTGTCCTCGGCGTCGGGCTGCTCGTCATCGTCGCGCCCCTGCTGGCCGCCGCCAACGGGCTGTTGCTGCACGACCGGCCGCCGGGCATCCCGCTCATGCTGTTCCTGGGGGTCGGCAGCCTCGCCCTGCTGGCGCTCGCGCCGATCGTGAGTTTCCCGGTCGCCGCCGTCGAGCGGTGGCGGCTCGGGCTGGTGGACGGCCGGCCGCTGCCCGCGTCGCCGTGGCCGGGCCTGGCCGCCCGGTACCGAACCCTCGCCGGCTGGCGGGAGGTGGCGTACCTGTTCTGGCTGGGCGGGTTCACGCCGGTCGCGTACTGGGTGTTCCTGGTGCTGGTGCTGCTCGACCTCGGGATGATCTCCAGCCCCTGGCTGGCCGGCGACGCCAACCAGCCGGTGGTGATCTGGCAGCCGATCGACAGCACCGGAGAGGCCATTCCGTACGCGATCGTGGGGGTGCTGCTGATCCCGGTGCTCTGCTACGCCACCGGTCTGCTCGCCGCCGTCCAGGCCGCCGTGGCCCGGTGGGCACTGGCCTGGCCGATGGACGCGGCGGCGCTGCGCGAGGTCAGCCGCTCCCGCACCCGACTGGTCGGCGCGTACGAGGCCGAACGCCGCCGCATCGAGCGCGACCTGCACGACGGCGCGCAGCCCCGGCTGACCAGCCTCACCCTGCAACTGGGGCTGGCCCGGCTGGACGTACCCGAGGATTCCCCCGCCTCCCGACCCCTCGCCGTGGCGCACGACCAGGCCCGGGGCCTGATGGTGATGCTGCGGCAGTTGGTGCACGGCATCCGCCCGCAGAGCCTCACCGACCTCGGTCTGGCCGGCGCCGTACGCGAGCTGGCCGACGCCGCCACCATCCCGGTCACCGTGCACGCCGACCCGCACGACGAGCTGCCGGAGATCGTGGAGACCACCGCCTACTTCGTGGTCTCCGAGGCGCTCGGCAACGTGGCCCGGCACGCCCGGGCGACCCGCGCCGACGTACGCCTCAGCCGGGCCGGCGGTGACCTCGTCGTCGAGGTGACCGACGACGGCCACGGCGGCGCCGACCCGGGCCGGGGCACCGGCCTGACCGGGCTCGCCGACCGGGTCGCCGCCGTGGACGGCCGGCTGCTGCTGTCCAGCCCACCCGGCGGGCCTACCCTGGTCCGGGTGGAGCTGCCATGTCGTCGGTGACCCGGGTGGTGCTCGCCGAGGACGAGGTGCTGCTGCGGGAGGGCCTGGTCGCGCTGCTGACCCGCTTCGACTTCACGGTGTGCGCGGCGGTCGGCTCCGCGCCCGAACTGCTGGCGGCGGCTCGCGACCACCAACCGGACCTGGTGCTGACCGACATCCGGATGCCGCCGGGCCGTCGCGACGACGGGCTGCGCGCGGCGGTCGCGCTGCGCGCCGAGCGACCTCACCTCCCGGTCGTGGTGCTCAGCCAGTACGTGCAGACCGGGTACGCGGCGGCGCTGCTGGACAGCGGCGACGGCCAACGAGTGGGCTACCTGCTCAAGGACCGGGTCGCCGAGGTCACCGAGTTCGTCGACACTCTGCGGCGGGTGGCCGGCGGCGGGACCGCCATCGACCCGGACGTGGTCCGGCAGCTGCTGCACCGCCCCCGCGACCCGCTCGCCGCGCTGTCCGCCCGGGAACGCGAGGTGTTGGCGCTGCTCGCGGAGGGTCGGTCCAACGCCTCGATCGCCGGCCGGCTGCACGTCAGCGAGGCGGCGGTCGGCAAGCACGTCGGCAACATCCTGCTGAAGCTCGACCTGCCACCCAGCGACGACACCAACCGTCGCGTGCTCGCGGTCCTCACCTACCTGCGCGCCGACCCGGTGAGCTGACGGGCCGAGATCGGGCCCGGCCGCCCCGGGCGTAGATTCTTCCCAGCGGTACCGACGCCAGGTCAGGGCGCGGACCAGGGAGACGGGGGCACGGCATGGCGAAGGCGCTGCGGGTTGGTCTGCTGGGGTACGGGCTGGCGGGCCGGGTGTTCCACGCGCCGCTGATCGCCGCGACCCCCGGGCTGCGGCTCGACGCCATCGTGACCCGTGACCCGCAGCGGCGCGAGCAGGCGCGACAGCACTTCCCGGACGCCCGCCTGGTCGACGACGCCGACGAGCTGTGGCGTACCCCGGACGCCCTGGACCTGGTCGTGGTGGCGACGCCGAACCGGCAGCACGTGCCGATGGCGCGCGCGGCGATCGCCGCCGGCCTGCCGGTCGTCGTCGACAAGCCCCTCTCCCCGACCGCCGCGGAGGGCCGCGTGCTGATCGACGAGGCGACCGAGCGTGGGGTGCCGCTGACGGTCTTTCAGAACCGGCGCTGGGACGGCGACTTCCTGACCGTCCGCCGCCTGGTCGAGCAGGGCGAGTTGGGGCAGGTGCTGCGTTTCGAGTCCCGGTTCGAGCGGTTCCGTCCGACGATCAAGCCGGGCTGGCGCGAGCTTGCCGGTCCGGAGGAGGCCGGCGGCGCCCTCTTCGACCTCGGCGCCCACCTCGTCGACCAGGCGGTGCAGCTGTTCGGCCGGGTCGACCGCGTGTACGCGGAGGTGGACCGTCGCCGCGCGGGCGCGGCCGTCGACGACGACGCCTTCGTGGCGTTGACCCACGCCAGCGGGGTCCACTCGCACCTGTGGATGGGTGCGGTGACCGCCCAACTGGGGCCGCGCCTGCGGGTGCTGGGCGACCGGGCCGGCTACACCAGCTACGGGCTGGACGTGCAGGAGGCGGCGCTGCACGATGGCGGCCGACCGGACCAGCCGGGCTGGGGCGAGGTCCCGCCGGACCGCTACGGCCTGCTCGGCGTCGACGGTGACCTGCGGCCGGTGCCGACCGAGCCCGGCGCGTACCAGAGCTTCTACGCCCAGGTGGCGGCCGCGCTGCGCGACGGCGCCCCGATGCCGGTGGATCCCCGGGACTCGGTGCACACCGTCGAGTTGATCGAGCTGGCACACCGGTCGGCGGCCGAGGGCGTGGTGCTGCCGGTCCCGACCGCCTGACCGGGGCCTGACACCCGACCGGTCGGCACCTCCCGCCAGCCGGGCCGCCGCGTACGCGAAAACCAGTGGAGCGGCGCCGCCGTGCGCCGTTACCGTGCTGCGCAACGTGGTCGTCTAGGCAAGGACGTGCCGTTGTACACCCTGTGAGACCTCCCGAGAGCTGATCTGTCGCGCGTCGCGCAGCTGCGCCGCGCTCCTTTTTGCTGCGGACTTCTCACTGAGACCGGTGTACTTCTGTGCTCAAAAATTGGGCCGTCGTGCCCACCTGCCTGCCCATCATTGACCGCCGTTGCCACGGGTGCCCGTCCCAACGCCTTCGGGCGAGCGGCAAGTTCCGTGTCAACGCCAACCACAAGCTCCTCGACGTCTGGCTTCTCGCGCTCTGCACCGAGTGCGGGGAGACGGCGAAGCTCACCGTCCTGGACCGGATGACGGTGCGCTCCATCCCATCCGAACTGCTGGACCGGCTCCATGCCAACGACCCGGGCCTGACCGCCGAACTGCTCCGGGATCCGGGCGTTCAGCACCGAAACCGGTTCGCCCTGGACTGGACCGACGCCTGGCGTCTCGACACCGGCGGATCGGAGCACCTGGACCTCGACGTGATCGACGTCGCGGTCCGCAACGCGGCGCGGATCCCGGTCCGGCCGACCCGACTGATCGCCGAGGGTTGCGGTCTTTCGCGGGGCGAGGTCGACCGACAGATCACGGAGGGGAACATCGTTTCGGGAGTCCGGTTGAGCGGCAAGCTCTCCGGCGACTTCACCTTCACCCTCAAGCGCTGACCGGCGCCAGGGCCTGTCCGGCATGACTGCCGGGCAGGCCCTGTTGGGCGGTCAGCACGTTAGTCGACTGGGCTTCCGTGACGTCGCGGTGTCGGACCGCCCCCGACCACCCGATTGCACGAGAGTCGAGTGGATCACGCGGTCCGGTTCGGGCGGCCCTAGTCGGCGTCCTGCTCGGAGGGCGCGTCGTCCGGCACCCGGGCGTCGTCGTCGGTCAGGGCGTCATCGTCGGTCCGCGCCTCGTCCGACGATGTGGCGAAGTCGGCGAGCCGACGTTCCGCCTCCCGGACCTCCTCGTCGATCCTGGGGTTCTCCTCGTCGGGACCCTGGGACATGGGCGACCTCCATCGGGCGCGACCGGCAAACGCACGTGTACCCGACCTGAGGGCAGAGACACGGAGGCTCTGCCGCTGTCTCTTGATCGAGTGATGAAAAGTAGCTGAATCGCCTCTGGAGACCTGTTTCTCATCACGTGATCACTGGTGATGAGCAGGCACGGGTGCTGGATGCGCACTGGATCCGGGGTCTCGACAGGCCGTGGCGAGCCGGCGGCTGCCGTGAGTGCCAAGGGTGCGACAACTGCCCGCAACTGGATTGGGCGTTGGCCCTTCTGGCAGACGTAGCGTCCGTCATGCTGCAGAGGCGGTGACCTGTGGGCTGAACGCGGTCGGGGGTGAACCGCTGGGCGCTTTCGGCGGACCGGGGTACCGAGCGCCGGGCCGGTCGGCGGGCGCGCCGGGCTGGAGCCCGGGAGCGTTGCCGACCCGGCCCGGTGCCGGATCAGCGCTGCTTCAGCTCACGCCAGGATGGGTGGGTCCCGCGCCAGGCGTCGGCGAGGATGGCCGCCGAGGCCCGGCTTGGGCACTGCTGCACCCGCTCACGACCCGACGCCCCACCGATCTGGGCGCGGACCTCCCAACCCTGCCCGTCAGTACGGATGTACACGTCCCGGCGCCCGCGCGGGGTCGTGTCTCCGTTCCACCAATGCTCCTCCACCTTCATTCGCCGACCGTATAGCAATTCCCGCGCCGAGGGTACGGCGCAGGTATGCCCGGACCGGGGCAAGGACGACAATCCAGGCGCATTTCGGGCCAACCGTTGACGGTTCGAAACCATAACGGGCGGTTCTCCCGCTCCTGACTTGCGAATCAGGAACCCCACCCCCTCCACCCGCAACCCCACCCCGTTCTGTGTTGACCAAGAGGTTCGCGTCACGAATGGCGTTCCCGATGACGCCAACCTCTTGATCAACGCGAGAAGGGCGGGGCGGTCAGCCCTGGGTGGTCAGCAGGTAGTCGTCGGCTTCGGGGCTCCAGCGCAGGTCCAGGACGCCGGCGGTGGCGGCGGCCTTGCAGAACTGCAGGAAGCTGCGGTAGCCGAGCTTCTTCTCGCTGAAGTCCGGGCGGGCCCGGCGGACCTGGTTCTTCAACCCGGACAACGCCACCGGGTTGCCGCCGCTGCCCAGGTCCGCCACGACACCCCGGAGCAGGCCGAACGCCACCTCCCGGTCGCCGTGCTCGGGCAGCGAGACCTCGGGGTCACCCTTCGCCGGGCCCTCGGCCAACTCGATCACGTTGCGCTCGGCGAGGTGGCGCAGCAGTTCGCCGAAGGTGCGGAAGCCGTAGTCGGACTCGCTGAAGGTCGGGTCCTTGCGCAGCAGGGTGCGCTTGAGCCGGGAGGCGGTGACCTCACCGTTGGCGCTGCCCTGCAACCCGGCGACCGACTGGGCGACCAGCACGGCGAGGGCGTCGACGTCGCGGCCGGGCTCCTCCCCCGCCGGCCGGCGGTCCACCTCCGGCTCGTGCTCCCGCTCCGGCTCCGGTGGGCGCTGCTCCGCGCCGGCCTGCCGGGTGCTGGGACGAGCACGCCGGCCACGGGCCGGCGGGATGTCCACGCCCTCCAGCCGGTCGTAGTAGAGGAACTCGTCGCACGCCGGGGGAAGCAGCCCCGAGGTGGACCCCTCGACCCCGACGCCGATGACCCGCTTGTTCAGCTCCCGCAGCTTGTGCACCAGCGGGGTGAAGTCGCTGTCACCGCTACAGATGACGAAGGTGGAGATGTACTCGCGTTCGAACGCCAACTCGATGGCGTCGACGGCCATCTTGATGTCGGCGGCGTTCTTGCGGGACGCACCCATCCGCTGCGGGATCTCGATCAGCTCGACGTGGGACCGGGTGAGCATCCGGCGGTCCTCGTCGAAGTAGGACCAGTCGGCGTACGCCCGGCGGACCACCACCCGACCTCGTTCGGCCAGCGCGTCGGCGATGGGCCGGAAGTCGAAGGCCGCGCCGCCGCGATGGTCGCGCGCGCCCAACGCGAGGTTCTCGTAGTCGAGGAAGAGGGCGATCCGGTCTTCTTGATCCACGCGGACCAGCCTACGCCCGGCATGAGCTGGTCGGGGCGGGCGACGCGCGACACCTCAACTCGACGACCGTCCATTTCTTGCGGCCTGATAGTCGTTTATTTTCGTTGTTCGATAGTCGTCTTGCAGTGCCATGTCTGGTGCTGCATCATGGCGATCAATGTCGGGCGTCGGGGGAGCGCCGGGCGGACCTCCACCACCACCCACCCAGGAGGGTCACCGATGTTTCGCAGCCTCATGCCGGCGCGGGGACGCCCCAGCCGGCGAAGCGGCACCGCCGTCGCACTCGCGGCCGGTCTCACCGTGCTGGTCGCCGCGCCCACCGTGGCCGCCGCCAGTCCACACGCGTCAGCTGGCGCGCAGCCGGTGGTCACCCGGGCCGCCCTCGATCCGGCGCTGGTCGCCGGACGTGGCGCGGACGTCGACTTCCTCGAGCAGGAAGCGGAGAACGCCCGCACCAACGGCGAGATCATCGGGCCCGACCGGTCCGCCTACACGCTGCCCGCGGAGGCCTCCGGCCGCCGGGCGGTCCGGCTCACCCCCGGGGAGTACGTGGAGTTCGTCCTGCCCAGCGCGGCGAACGGGATCACCGTGCGGTACAGCATCCCGGACGCCCCGCAGGGTGGCGGGATCACCGCCCCGCTGCGGGTCGCGGTCAACGGCAAGCACCTGCGCACCATGACGCTCACCTCGCAGTACTCGTGGCTCTACAACCAGTACCCGTTCACGAACGACCCGCAGGCCGGGCTGCTGCACCCGGACTGGTGGATCACCGAGTGCCAGTGCGTGCCGTCGGCCACCACGCCGTACCCGAGCATCGACAAGCCGTTCCGGCCCACCCACTTCTACGACGAGCAGCGGCTGCTGCTCGGGCGTACCTACCGGGCCGGCGACAAGGTCCGGCTCACCGCGCCGCCCGGTAGCGCCGCCGCCTGGACCGTCATCGACCTGCTCGACTCCGAGCTGGTCGCGCCGCCGCACGTCCGGCTGCTCGCGGCGAACGTGCTCGCCTTCGGCGCGGACCCCACCGGCCGGCGGGACTCCGCCGACGCGTTGGACCGGGCCATCGCCTTCGCTCGGCGCGCCCACCTCACGGTGTACATCCCGCCGGGCACCTACCAGGTCAACCGGCACATCAACGTCGACGACGTGACCATCAAGGGCGCCGGCAACTGGTACACCATCATCAAGGGCCGCGAGGTCGCCCTGCCGACCCCCGCGCCGGACGGCTCGGTGCACACCGGGGTCGGGTTCTACGGTCGGGACGCCGCCGACGGCGGCAGCCGCAACGTGCACCTCTCCGGCTTCGCCATCGAGGGCGACGTGCGGGAGCGCATCGACACCGACCAGGTCAACGCGGTCGGTGGGGCGATGACCGACTCCACAATCGACGGGCTCTACCTGCACCACACCAAGGCGGGTCTGTGGTTCGACGGCCCGATGCGCAACGTCCGGGTCACCAACAACGTCATCGTCGACCAGATCGCCGACGCGCTCAACTTCCACACCGGCGTGACCGACTCCCTCGTGGCGCACAACTTCGTCCGCAACACCGGCGACGACGGCCTGGCGATGTGGTCGGAGAAGACGGCCAACGCGCGGAACACGTTCGACCACAACACCGTGCAGTCACCGACCCTGGCCAACGGCATCGCCATCTACGGCGGCACCGACACCACCGTCTCGCACAACCTGGTCGCCGACCCGGTCCGCGAGGGCAGCGGCCTGCACGCCGGGGCCCGCTTCGGCGCCGAGCCGTTCACCGGGCACCTGCGGTTCACCAACAACACCACCGCCCGTGCCGGCACGTACGAGCTGAACTGGAACATCGGGCTGGGCGCGATCTGGGTCTTCGCCCTGGATCGCAGCATCGAGGCGCCCATCGAGGTGACCGGCGACGCGTACCTGGACAACACGTACAACGCGATCATGCTGGTCAGCGACTGGCCGGTGAAGGATCTCTACTCGATCTCCGACGTGCGGTTCCGGGACGTCCGCGTCGATGGCACCGGCACCTCGGTGGTCAGCGCCCGCGCGGCCGGGTCCGCCTCGTTCGCCAACGTGGACGCCCGCAACGTGGGTGCGGTCGGCGTCAACAACTGCGGTTCGTTCCACTTCACCCCGGCCGGTTCGGAGTTCACCCTGACCGACCTCGGTGGCAACGACGGCGGGTGGCTCGCGCCGTGGCTGCTGCCCAACACCATCACCTGCGACGACCGGCCCCCCGTGTCGCCGCCCCCGCCTCCGGCGCAGTGGTGAGAGCGGTGGGCGGCCCGAGCGATCGGGCCGCCCACCGTGCACAGATCAGCGCGGCCTGGCGTACGCCAGCGGCACGGTCGTCGGCTGACCGTCCCACCTGCCGCTCAGGGTGCCCCCGGCCGACCCGGCGACCCCGGCCCCCGGCCGGCGTACGACGACCAGCTCGACGGTGTCGGTGTCGATGAGCGTGCGGTCCTCGTCGACCACCCGGCGCACCGCGCCGACGGCCGGTACCGGGGCGTCGGCGGCGGTGTCGACGACGACCGTCACCGTAGGCTCCCGCACCTCGCGTCGGCCGTCGACCTCGAAGTACTGCTCGGCCTGGCCGCTGCCGGTGAGGATGGCGTGGGCGAGCGCGGCGGCGTACACCGGGTCGACGCAGCCGTCGTACACCCAGCGTCGGCCGAGCACCGAGTGCTCGGTGGTGCCGACCAGCCAGCTCTCCGCACCGTCGAGGGGCGCGGCACGGTAGGTGAGCGGAACATGGTGGACCGGCCCGTCGGCGGCAGCGACAAGCATCGTCTCGATGCCGACCTCGCCGGCCGGGTCGTCGAAGCGGTAGGCGCCCCGGCTCACCACCTCGACGCCGGCCGGTCCGGCGAACCACTGTCGGTCGGGCAGCCAGGTCGCGAGCAGGTCCAACTTCGTGGGGCGCAGGGTCGCCCTGTGCAGCAGTGCCATGCCGGAAGCCTAGTCAGAGGCCCGCGCAGGGTTGCCCGCCGATCGTGCAGCTCTCCGGTTCCCGGGCCTTCGGCCGGCTGTCGCGGACGTCGAAGCTGATCGTCCGGGATCCCCCGGCGGCCACGGCGGCGCCGGTGAAGGTGATCGCCCGTCCGTCCTGTCGCCAGTTCGCGCCGTCGACGTCGTCGACGGTGGTGCCCTCGGCGAGGGTGACCACCACGGCCCAGTCCGCCACCGGTGCGCCGCCGGGGTTGCCGACCACGATCTCGCCGGTGTAGCCGAACAGGCGGCTGGAGTCGGTCTCGTAGCGGGCCACCATGGGCGCCGGCGGCGGGGGCGGCGCGGCCGACACGGGCGTCCGCGAGGGCTTCGCCGACGGGGTCCGGCTCGGGCGGGTGGAGGCCGACGCGGTGGTCCGCGTGGGGCGCGTCGAGGGGATCGCCGTGGGCGTGGCGGTGGCCCGGCCGGCCGTCACGGTCGGCGACGCGGTCGCTGTCGGCGCAGGCGCGGCGGCCGGCTTCGCGTCGGGCGGCAACGTCACCCATGCCGCCGTCCCCGCCACCAGCACGGCCCCCGCGACCACGGCCACCAGCGTGCGACGCCGTCGGGGGTTACGGCCGGCCCCGCCGCGTACGCCGATCAGCGGCAGTTCCGTGGTCATCCCACCGTCGGCGCGGCGCAGGTCGACCTGCTGGAAGGCGATCCAGTCGAGGATGGCCGGCAGCCGTACGGTCAACGCCTGCCGCAGCTGTTGCTCGCGCGGCTCGTGCTGCTCGGCGGACCACGCGCCGTGCGTGCTGGCCTCCCGTAGCTCCAGCCGGCAGCCCTGTTTCGTGGCGGTGACCGTGCAGGTCAGCTCGCTGAGCCGGCCGGCCTCGTCGCAGGCCAGCACGAGCAGGTCCGGCTCCTGCCGTTCGGTCACCTCGACCTCGACGTCGGCCTCGAAGCCGGGCAGGCCGCCCGTGTGCAGCAGCATCCGGTCCGGTACGCCCTCGACCATCTCGGCCTCGGCGAACCACCGGCCGAGCAACTCCCGATCGGTCAGGGCGCGCCAGACCCGCTCAGCCGGGTGGGACAGCTCGACCTGCGCACCGATCTCGATCACGGCGAGACTCTAACGGGTTGCCCGGCCGGCCTGTCCCACCCGCCCGAGCCGGTTGCCGGCGTCTTGCTCAACCCCAGCGGCTGGACCGCTCGGCCACTGTGGCCAGCGCGGCCCGGGCGCCGGCACTCACCTCGGCGACCACCTGCGCCGCAGGCAGGTCCCGAGCCAGCGGGTGCGCCTGCCCGGCCCACAGGTTGGCCACCGACGCGTCTTCGTCCCGCCGGGCGGCGGCGAGCAGCGGACGCGTCAGGTGCAGCACCTGGGGGTAACCGCGCGGTGCCACCGCGTCGTGCTGGCGCAGGAAGTCGTTGGCCACGCCACGGGCCCGCTTACCGGTGTACGACCGGGTCAACGCGGTAGGCGTGGCACTGGCCACCGCCGCCCGGTGCATCGGCGAGCTGCCCGCCTCCGGGCAGCGCAGGAAGGCCGTGCCGAGTTGCGCGGCGGCGGCGCCGGCAGCCAGCACGGCGGCCACCGAAGGGCCGTCGACGAGGCCACCCGCGGCCACCAGTGGCCGGTCACAGCGGGCGGCGGTCAGCCGCAGCAGCGGCAACAGCCCGTAGTCGTCGTCGTCCGGTAGCCCGCCGCGATGCCCACCGGCCTCGGTGCCCTGCACCACCACCGCGTCCACGCCCAGGTCGGCGGCGGCGGTCGCGGCGTCCGGGCGGGTGACGGTGGCCCACACCTCGGTGCCCCGCTCGCGCAGGGCGGTCACCGCCGCCCGGTCGGGCAGCCCGAACACGAAGGACACCACCGGGACCGGGTCCGCGAGCAGCGCGGCCAGCTTCTCCGGGTACGCGTCGTCGCCGCCCACCGGCTCGCCCAGGCTCACCCCGCGCCGCGCGGCCTGCGGGCCGAGCCGTTCGGCGTACGCCTGGATGGCGGCCTCGTCGACGCCGCCGGGATCGGGCAGGAAGAGGTTGACACCGAACGGCCGATCGGTACGCGCGCGGACGTCGGCGACGTCGGCGACCAGCCGGCCGGTGTCGATCATCCCGGCGGCGAGGAAGCCCAGCCCACCCGCTGCGGACACGGCGGCCACCAGCGCGGGCGTGGACGGTCCGCCGGCCATCGGGGCGGCGATGATCGGATGGCGCAACGTGGACAGGACGGGCATCCCCCCATCCTGCCGCAGGCCCGGTCCGCTCACCGGCGCGCGGTGTGCCTCCACCGCAGTACGCCGGCCAGCCCGATCAGGACCAGCAGTGTCCCGGCGCCGACCGCCAGCGGCCACGTCCGCCCACCCCCGCCGCCGACCTGCCCGGCGGCCGGACGGACCGCCGTGGACGCCACCGGGTCGACGGACTCCGTCGGGGCCGCGGAGGTGGCCGTGGTGGCCGTGGCCGGGTAGCGCAGGATCGTCGAGCGGGTGCCGGCTGGTTGATCGGCGGACTCGGAGACGGTGAGCAACGAGCGGCCGTCTCGGCTGTAGGTGATCGACTCGCCCTGGGGCTCGTCCGGCAACGGGGTGGTCCGCGGGGTGCCGGTGGTCAACGCGCGGACCACGTCGCCGTCGGGCACGTCGTACTCGAAGGCGTCGGCGTAGCTGCGCAGCACCACCCGCCGTCCGTCCGGTGCGTTCGCCGCGCCGGTGATCACCCCGCGCCCCAGGAACGAGAACGGGTTGCTGGTCGTGGTCGACGGCAGGGTCACCTGACCGAGCGCGGTCAGCGGCGTCGTCGCGTCCGGCCGCAGCGCGGTGGCCGGCGCGTACAGGAAGACGGTGCCACTGCCGCCCTTGGTGACGATCAGCGGCCGACCGGACGCGTCGAGCAGCAGCGCCTCGGCGTCGTGCGGACGGTCCGGATAGCTCATCCGGTGCAGCACCGGCTGCTTCGCCCCCGGCGCGAGCCGCCACACGCCGACCGTCGGCCGGGAGCGGTCGTTGTCGCCGATGTCGGCGACCCAGATGGTGCCGTCCCGGCCGATGGCCAGGTCCTCGGTGTCGCGGGGCCGGGACGGGAAGGAGACGGTCCGCACCACCGCGCAGCGCTGGTTGAGGAAGAAGATCCGACGGCGGGCCTCGTCATCGGCCCCGTCGTTGATCACCACGTACCCGTCGTCGGTGGCGACCATGCCGGAGATCTCGCGCAGCCGGTCGTCGCGCACCTGGCAGACGGGCGTCCCCGCCGCCGCGCCCGCCGTGGCGGCGCCCGGCACCAGCGCCACTGCCGACGGCACCACGCCGGCCAGCAACGCGGTCAGCACCGCCCCCGCACGAGCACGCCGCCCCCAGGTCAACCGTCCGCGTACCCGCATCGCCCACCCTCCTCGTCGCGGCCGTGACCGGCCACCCGCCCATCCTGGCCGATCGCGGCCAACGGCGGCGGTCATCGGGGGGACGCGCCCGGGCCCCAGGTCGATGTACTGTCGCTCGGCCTGATTCTGGAGCTGGAGGGTGACCATGTCGGAGAGCGACACCGCGCCGGCCGACCCGTCCGGACGGCGGCTGCTGCGCCGCCTCGGCCGCCCCGCCGGTGGCGCCGCCGTGGTGTGGGTGCCGCTCGTAGCGGTCATCTGTGGCCTCTTCACCGGCGCGTTGGCCAGCCGGGCCGCCTGGGAGACGTCCCGACCGCAACCCGACCGGGCCGAGGCCGCCGCCGTCCTGACCGAGGTCTTTCCCGGCCACGACCTCGACGAGATCGACACTCCGCCGGCGCTCTTCGTCGTCTACGGGCACGCGCTGCGCCTGGGCACCGTCAAGACCCTGTTGCTCGGTGACGGCGGGGAGTATCAGGAGGGCGCCACCGGCGCCACCGCCCTCGGCGCGCCACCGGTGCCCGCCGAGCAGATCGTCACGGTGGCCCGGGAGCGCCTGGCCGATGCCGGCTGGCGGGTGTACGACCCACAGGTGTCCGGGGGCGTCAGCTGCGCGGACAAGATGTGCGCCACCCCGCGGGCGATCACCACCACCGCGCTGACCGCCCGCCGTGGCGACACCATCCTGAACGCCTCGATCTCCTCGCAGACAGCCGTCGACGCCTCCTACCTCTCGGTCGAGCTGCACCGCGCGCCGCCGCCCCTGGTGGTCCCCGCCGGAGTGCTCGGCACGGTGCTGGGCGCGGTGGCCGGTTGGGTGGTCTTCGGCTGGGCCAGCCGACGCACCGAGGGACGCCGTCGACGCGGCACGGTGAACGTCCTGGCCGGGGTGGCCGTGGTGCTGTGGTGGCTGCCGGTGTCGCTGGCCGCACCGCAGCTGCTGCACCACCACCTCGGCGAGCCACACCCGGCCTGGCACCCGTACTGGGAGTGGCTGGGCCAGCCGGCCGCCTCGCTGCTCTTCGTGGTCGGCGCGGTGTGCGTGCTGCTGGCGCTGGGGCTGGCCGTCGGAGCCCGCCGGGGCCCCACACCCGAGACGCCGGTCGACTGACCGCCGTCGGACCGGTCCCGGCCCGCCCGGGGCCGGCCCCGTCGGGTACGACGTGGACCGGCCCTGGGCGTTCGCTAGCGGACGGACCAGCGCTGCGCGCCGCTGCCGTTGCACGTCCCGAGCTGCGTGGTCGTGCCGTTGGCCGTGCCGGCCGACGTCACGCTCACGCACTTGCCGGCGGAGGTCAGCACGATCGTGCCGTCGGTGCGGAACGTGAAGCGCTGCGCGGCGGTGCCGTTGCAGGTCCAGATCTGCACCCTCGTGCCGTCGGCGCTGGCCCCGCCGTTCACGTCCAGGCACCGATCGCCGTAGACCCGCAGCTCCCCGACGGCGGTGCGGGTCCAGCGCTGGTTGGCGCCCCCGTGGCAGTCCCAGATGATCGTGGCGGCGCCGGCGGTGGTGCTGGCGCCGTTCACGTCCAGGCAACGCCCGGAGGCGGGGTTGACCAGGCCGACGGCGGTGCCCACCGGCGGTCCGCCCGCCGGAACGAGGCTGCCGGGCACCGACTGCAGCGCGGCGTACCAGCGGGCCGCCATCTTGTCGTACCCGCCGGCGTTGGGGTGGACGCCGTCGGCGAGGTCGGCGGTGGTGAGCGCGGCGTGCATGTCGACCAGGTGCACCTGGCTGCCCTTCTGCGCCACGATCCCGGGGATCGCCGCGTTGTACGCCTGCACCCGGGCCTCCAGGTTCGGGTCGGACTCCGGGGTGATGGTGGCGACGAAGACATCCGCGCCCGGAGCCGTCGACCTGATCTTGTCGATGAGACCGGAGAGCCGGGCCGGAGCGCTGGCGAGGTTGTAGTTCTGGTTCACGTCATTGGTGCCGATGTGCAGCAGCACCGTACGCGGGTCGGTGGCCCGCAGCCAGGTGACGATGTTCGCGTCGAGCTGGTCGATGCGCCAGCCGGAGTGGCCCTCGTGGTCGTGGTCACCGAGGCTGGCCGGCCCGTTGAACCCCGAGCCGACGAAGTCGACTGTGTAGCCACCGGCGGCCAGCCGCTGCCACAGGTTGATCCGGTACCCGCCGGGCACGTTAAAGCCGTCGGTGATCGAGTCGCCGAGTGGCATCACGCGTACGCCACCGTTCGACTCGGCCTCGGCGGGTGCGACCTGGGCCAGCGCCAGCACGGCGCCGAGGACGAGCCCGAAGGCCCCGGCGGCGGCCCGTCGTGCGTTCCATCGCATGGTTGATCCCTCTCCTCGACTGTCGTCCGGGACCGTCGGTGGTACGCCGTCCGCCGAAAACGACGTCCACAACCGGACAGATTCATTGATGATGAGCGATGGCCGGAGTGGCTGGACCGATTCCGGCACGGACGCGAGCCGAACGCCGTGCTGCCTGCGCCGAGCGGTCCCGCTTTGACGGGCCTCGGCGTCCACCGAGGAGCCTCGAGGGTTACCTGTCGGTCCGCAGACCGGTACGGTCCGAGATGTCCACGGTCGCGGCAGACCCGGACGACGGCGCCCCCGTCGGGCCCGCCGCCCGGCAACACCAGGCCGACCGGCACAGGGAAGGGGCGCAGGGTGCGGATCAGAGCGGGGTTGTGCGTCGCGGCGCTCGTCGCGGCGGGACTGACGGTCGCCACACCGGCCACCGCCACACCGGCCGCCGCCCCGGTGGCCGGCGCCACCGTGGTGCCGATTCAGGTCACCGGTGACCCGGCGACGCGGTTCAACCTGGTGCTGCTGGGCGACGGTTACACCGAGGCCGACCAGCCCACCTTCCGAGCACACGTGGACCGGCACCTCAACACCCTGTGGACGATCGAGCCGTTCAAGTCCTACCGCAGCTACTTCAACGTCTACGCCGTCGAGATCGTCTCGGCGGAGTCCGGGGTGGACTGCGACCCCGGCCTGTCCGCGCCGCGACGCGACACCGCGCTGGGCATGGGCTTCTGGGGTGGTTGCAACCCGGCGAGCGTGCAACGCCTGCTCACGGTCGACGGCACCGCCGCGAACGCGTACGCCGACCTGGCCGTCGGCACCAACCCCGGCAACCGGCAGCTGATCGCGCTGGCCAACAGCGGCACGTACGGTGGGGCCGGCGGCAGCAACGCCACCGCCTCCGGCGGCAACGCGCTCTCCGCGCTGATCAGCCCGCACGAGCTGGGGCACTCGCTCGGTGGCTTGCAGGACGAGTACGACTACTACGGCCGCGGGGTGCCCGGCGACACCTACAGCGGGCCGGAACCCGACTCGGTGCACCACACCGTGCTGACCGAGCGGCAGATGCGCGACACCCGGGCCAAGTGGTGGCGCTGGCTGGGCGAGCCGAGCGAGGCGGGCGGGACGATCGGCCGCTACGAGGGCGGCCTGTACCTCCAGCGCGGGGTGTGGCGACCGAGCCGACACTCGATGATGAAGTCGTTGGGCTTCTACTTCGACCAGGTCGGCCGGGAGCGGATGACCGAACGGATCGCCGCCCGGGTCGGCATCGTGCAGGGCGGTACGGCCACCGGTGCGGCGGTCGGCGCGGACCGTCTGCTCTGGGTGGACACCCTGCACCCGGTGAGCCACGCGCTGACCGTGACGTGGTCGGTGGACGGCAGGGCGGTGCCGCGCACCGGCAACGCCCGCCACCTGGTCCTGCGGAAACTACGGCTCTCCCCCGGCCGGCACACGGTGACCGCAACGGTGACCGACCCGACGGAGTTCGTCCGCGACCCGGCGGTCCGCAACTCACCGGCGCTGACCCAGACCCGCACGTGGACCGTGGACACCGCGCTGCGTACCCCCGCGGTGGAGGCGCCGGTCGCGATCACCGCGTCCACCGCGACCGACCGGCCGGTCGGTGCGCACGACGTGGTGTACGTGCGGACCAGCCAGCCCACCGATCGGGCGCCGCGGGTGCGCTGGACGCTCGACGGCCGGCCGGTGGCCGACACCGGCACCGACCGGGACGTGGACCTGGGCGCCCTGGGCCTGTCGCGGGGCACCCACCGGCTGACCGCCCGGGTCAGCGACCTGGGCACCGGGAAGTCGGTGACCCGCACCTGGACGGTCGACGCGACGCGGCCCGAGGTGGCGTACGCGCTCTCCGAGCCGCTGCTCACCGTCACCCGGCCCGGTCGACCCACGGAGTACGTGTACAACGGCCCGTTCACCATGGGGCTGACCGGCACCGACGACGGCACCGGCCAGGTCACCTCGGAGTTCCGGCTCGACGGCGACGGGTGGCACAACTACTACGGCTGGCCCACCGACGCCCGGTCGCCGTTCCTGTTCACCGCCACCGGCACCGACGTGGACGGCCTGGTCTACGGCAACCTCGGCTCGGGCGGCCTGTCCGTGTCCCCGTTCGCCGAGCGGTCCCCCGGCTACGGCCGGCACAGCATCGAGTACCGGGGCATCGACGCCGTCGGCAACATCGGGCCTGCCCGTACGTTCACGGCCACGCTGATCCCGCCACCACCGGCCTGCACCACCGTGGTCACCGGCCGACACGCCGGCCCGCTGACCGTCACCGCCGGTGTCACCTGCCTGCGCACGGCCACCGTGACCGGCCCGGTCACCGTCGCGCCCGGCGCCGCCCTGGTCGCCCAGGGCTCCGCGATCGCCGGAAACCTGGTGGCCTCCCGCGCCGCCGCCGTCGAGTTGCTGAACACCGAGGTACGCGGCGCGGTGACGCTGACCGGCACCACCGACCACGTCACGCTGGTGGGGGCGCGGGTGGCCGGGCGGCTGGCGCTGACCGGTACCGCATCGGCGCCCATCCTGGCCGGCGGCCAGGTGGGCGCGCTGGCCTGCTCGGGCGGCCCGGCCCCGGTCGACCTCAGGGCACCCACCACGGTGCGAGAGCCGGTCGCAGGCCACTGCCGCCGGGCGTGACGCCAGCCCCTCCCCAGATTCGCGCAACTACCGGGATGGTGTGCTTCCGCCGCCGCGGGGGCAGCACCGTCCCGGAGACTGCCCAGATCCTGACCGGCGCGTGGCGGCCTGAGTACGGCGGTGGCGGGTAGGCAGCGGCCCGGCGGCATGTCGACACCCGCCGGGTGGGAGGCTCCGATGAGCACGTACCGGGACGAACAGGGCGGCACTTTCCCTCCGCCGGAGGCGGACGCCCTTGAGCAACGACAGGACGCGTTCGACGTCGGGCCGCCGGACCGGGTGTCGGGTGACGTGGAACCGGAGGCGACCGAGGCCGACCTGGCCGAGCAGGGCGCCCTCCCGGCGGGCACGCTCGAGGAGGTCACGTCGCTGCCGGCCGACGCCAACCCGGCGGACGCCCTCGAACAGCGCCAGGAAATCCCGACTCGCGACGAGGGGCGCCGCACCTGACAGCCACTCCCGCCGGCACGGCCACCCACGCCAGGCCCGGCCACCCACGCCAGGCCACCCAAGCGGTGTCTGGCCGGACATGGTCCCAACGGCGTTATACCTGTGAGCCATATTTATGACTCACAGGTATAACGCTCTTGGTGGTGCCCGGCTCGGGCCGCCGGCAGCGCTGACCAGCAGGCCCAGCCCGCGACGCGGACCAACAGGCTCAGACCGCGACGCTGCCCAGCGGGCTCAACCGGCAGCGCCGGCCAGCCAGCGCGGCCCGCGACGCTGACTGGCCGGCTAGCCGGCGACGACCTGCCAGAGGAGGAACGCGTTGAGCGCGACCACCAGCACGGCCACGAGGGACGCGGCGGCGGTGGTGAGCGGGTGGTTGACGAGGTTGCCCATCAGGTCGCGCCGGCGGGTGAAGGCGACCACCGGGATCAGCGCGAACGGGATGCCGAAGCTGAGGATGACCTGGGACAGCACGAGCGCCCGGGTCGGGTCGAGGCCGATGCCGAGTACGGCCAGCGCGGGCAGCAGGGTCACCAGCCGACGCAGCAGCAGCGGAACCCGCCGCCGCAGGAAGCCCTGCATGATCACCTCTCCGGCGTAGGTGCCGACGCTCGTGGAGGCGAGCCCCGAGACCAGCAACGCGACGGCGAACCCGAACGCGGCGGCGGTCCCGATGGTCTGGCCGAGGCCGGCGTGCACCCCTTCCAGGCTGTCCGCACCACCCGGACCACCGCCCCGGAAGCTGGCCGCGGCGATCAGCAGCATGGCGAGGTTGACCGCGCCGGCCGCACTCAGGGCGAGCAGCACGTCGGTGCGCTGACCCCGGAACAGGATCCGGCGCTCCGCGTCGTCGGCGGCGGGAATGCGGTCGCGGGTGAGGGCCGAGTGCACGTAGATGACGTGCGGCATGACGGTCGCACCGAGGATGCCGGCGGCCAGCAGCACGCTGTCCGTGCCCTGCAGGCGCGGCACCAGACCGGCCATGGCCGAGCCGGGATCGGATCCGGAGGCGAGCAGGTTGGCGGCGAAGGCCAGCACGATCACCCCGAGCAGAACGGCGATGGCGACCTCGAAGGCGCGGTACCCGCGTGAGCGCAGCGCGAGCACGGCGAACGCGGCCGTGCCGATGATGATCCCGCCGGGCAGCAGGGGGATACCGAAGAGCAGGTACAGGGCGACCGCGCCACCGATCACCTCGGCCAGGTCGGTGGCCATGGCGACCAACTCGGCCTGCACCCACATGACCCGGTTCACCGGCCGGGGTAGGCGCTCCCGGCACAGCTCGGGCAGGCTGCGCCCGGTGGCCAGGCCCAGCTTCGCGGTGAGCGTCTGCACCAACATCGCCATCAGGTTGGCCACCACCACGACCCAGACCAGCAGGTAGCCGTAGCGGGCACCGGCGGCGGAGTTGGTGGCGAAGTTGCCGGGGTCGACGTAGGCGACGGCGGCGACGAACGCCGGGCCGAGCAGGATCAACCGCCCGCGTACGCGGCCCCGGGCGCGAGCGGCCTGCAGCGGAGTCGCCCGTGACGTCGTCAGTTCGTTGGTGACCATCGAACACCTCCCCTTCCACGCGGATCGCTGCCGGTCCCTTCCCCTCGGGTTGACCCGTCGGTGCCAACCGCTGGCCTGCCGGTGCCACCAGGGCCGGCCCACCGCGCCGCCGCAGGGCACGGCGCGCCGGAAGGACCACGCCGGACGGACCGCGGCGCGCCGAACCGGACGCGCCGGGCGTGCGCAGAACCTGCCGCGCCGGACTTGACAGCCGGTTGGTCACCGATGAAGCTGTCTATTAGTCCTACTGTCGTAGGACAACAGGAAGGATCATCGGGAGTGATCGAGTTCGTACTGGACAGCCGGTCGAAGGTGAACACCTACATGCAGCTCGTGCAGCAGGTGAAACAGGCGCTGCGAGTGGGTCTGCTGACACCGGGCGACCAGTTGCCGAAGGTCCGGGACGTCGCGCAATCCCTGGCGATCAACCCGAACACGGTGCTGAAGGCGTACCGGGAGTTGGAGATCGAGGGTCTGGTCGGCGGCCGACCCGGGGTGGGCACCTTCGTCCAGCGCACCCTGGCCGGCGCGTCCCTGCCGAATCAGGCCGAGCTGCGCGATGACCTGGTCGCCTGGCTACACCGGGCGCAAGCCGCCGGCCTCACGGCCGAGGACGTCATCGCCCTGGTGGAGACGACGCTGCGCGCCACCCTCGCCGACGACGCCCCACAGAAGGAGCCCGCGTGAGCGGAACGAGAGGACAAGGGATGGACATGGTCTTGGAAGCAGACCGGCTCGGCAAGCGGTACGGCAGCACCTGGGCCTTGCGGGACTGCTCGCTGCATCTGCCGGCCGGCCGGATCGCCGCGCTGGTCGGGCCGAACGGCGCGGGTAAGAGCACGCTGCTGCACCTGGCCGTCGGGCTGCTCAAGCCCGACGCCGGCACGGTCCGGGTGTTCGGCCGGTCCCCGTACGGCGACACGGAGGGCCTCGCCGACATCGGGTTCGTCGCCCAGGACACCCCGCTGTACCGGGACTTCACCGCCGCCGAACTGGTCATCGCCGGCGGCAAGTTGAACAAGCGGTGGGACGCGGCGTTGGCCCGCCGGCGGCTGGCGCAGCTCGGCATTCCACCGGACAAGCCGGTCGGCAAGCTCTCCGGCGGGCAACGGGCCCAGGTCGCGCTTGCCCTCGCGCTGGCCAAGCGGCCGCGGCTGCTACTGCTCGACGAACCGGTCGCCAGCCTCGACCCCCTGGCCCGACGGGAGTTCCTCCAGTCGTTGATGGGCAGCGTCGCGGAGTCCGGCACCACGGTCCTGCTCTCCTCGCACCTGCTGGCCGACCTGGAACGGGTCTGCGACTACCTGATCGTGCTGAACGCCTCCCAGGTGCAACTCACCGGCGCGGTCGACGACCTGGTCGCCGAGCACCGCCAACTGGTCGGCCCTCGGCACGACGGCGGCGCTATCGGGGGCGTCGCCGCAGTGGTCCGGGCCAGCCACACCGACCGGCAGTCCACCCTGCTGGTCCGCACGGACGGGCCGGTCACCGATCCGGCCTGGACGGTCCGGGAGGTGAGCCTCGAGGACGTCGTGCTGGCCTATTTGGCCGACGGCACCACGCAGACCAGTCACAGCGAGTGGGGGGTAGCAGCATGATCTGGTTGACCTGGCGGCAACACCGCAAGCAGGCGTTCTACACCCTGTTGGGGCTCGCGGCGATGGCCGCCCTGCTGGTGCCGATCGGCCTGTCGATGCGGCACACCTTCTCCGACCTCGGGCTGGCGGACTGCGCACGCCAACTCGCGGACACCAACGTGGCGGCGGCGACCCGGGAGGCGTGCGACGCGGGCTTCCGCCGCTTCGGCAACCAGTACAGCAGCCTGAATCTGGTGGCCGTACTACTGATCACCCTGCCGGCTCTGGTCGGCCTGTTCTGGGGTGCACCGCTGGTCGCCCGCGAGGTGGAGCACGGCACGCACCGGTTCGTCTGGACCCAGGGCGTCGGCCGGACCCGCTGGGCCCTGGTGAAGTTCGGGCTGGTGGGAGGGGCCGTCGTGATCCTCGCGGCGGTCTACGGGCTGGGCATGTCGTGGTGGGTCGACCCGCTCACCCAGGCCGCGTACGAGGGCCGGCTCGGCATGATCGTCTTCGACCTTCAGGGCATCGCCCCGATCGGCTACACCCTCTTCGCTGTCGCGCTCGGCGTCTTCGCCGGCACCGTCTGGAAGCGGATGCTGCCGGCCATGGGCATCACCCTCGCCGGGTTCATCGGCGTACGGGCGGCGGTGGAGATCCTGGCCCGACCGCACTACCAGCCGGCCCGCACCCAGACCTTCCCGATCGAGGGGGAAGGGCCACCGGAGATCAGCCGGGGAGACTGGATCCTCACCCAGGGCATCAAGAACCCCGACGGCACGATGATCGCGGAGGACACCCGGATCCAGTGCCCACCGGGCGGGAAGGGGCCGGACGGTCGGGTCTGCGGCGCCGAGTTGGGTCTCGAACCGGGCGCGTACAACTGGCAGCTGTACCAGCCGGCGGACCGGTTCTGGCTGTTCCAGAGCATCGAGACGGGCATCTTCGTCGCCCTCGCCGTGCTCCTGCTCTACCTCGCGGTGCGCCGGATCCGCCGGATCGCCTAGCCGGGTGACGGGTGCTCGTCGGGGAGCGGGGGCCTCGGCGATCACCCGTCAGCGCAGACCCTCGACGGTCAACGACAGCCAGGACGCCAGGTCGTGCAGCTCCTCGTGCACGGCCCGGGTCACCTCGGGGGTGAAGGGCACGTCCTCGTGGATGGCGTGCACGGTGAGCGTGCCGCGCCGGCGCTCGGCCGTGGCGTCCACCTTTCCGACCAGCCGATCGCCGTGCAGGATCGGCAGCGCGAAGTAGCCCCACCGTCGACTCGCCTTGGGCTTGTACATCTCCAGCACGTACTCGTACTCGAAGAGGTCGGCGAGACGGACCCGGTCGTGCACCAGCCGGTCGAACGGCGACAACAGCGCCGTACGCCCGGTGAAGGGCTGACCGAGCGCGGCCGGGTCCACCCGCCACTCCCCCGCGACGCCCTCGATGATCGCTGGCTCGCCGGCGTCGCCGACCTCAGCCGGCTCGCCGGGCACGACCACCGCCTTCTCGCGGGCGATGCCCAGCGCCCGCAGCCGACGCTCGTTGCGGAGCCGGCGCGCCTGCTCCAGCTCGATGACGGGCACGTCGGCCGGGTAGACCCGCTCGGCCACGTCCCAGAGCCGCTGTCGGCCCTGGCGGCCGGCGATCGCGACCTCGCCGCGCAGGACCAGGAACTCCAGCATCTGGGTGACGTTGCGGTTGTTGGTCCAGCCGGACGACGGCCAGGGCACGGCGCTCGTGTCGGGGATGTCTCGGGAGAGCAGCGGACCGGAGCGGCCGAGCAGGTCGAGGACGTTTCGCCGGAACGAGTCGTTGGTGCGCAGCCACTCGCGGTGGCGCTCATGACCGGGCGACGCCGCCATCGCCGCGAGGAAGAGCCCCAGGTCGTCCATCGGTCGCACCATCGCCTGGTGCTCGAAGAGCGTCCGGTCCCGTTCGAGGGCCTCGCGCATCTGAACGGGCTGGTACGACGAGCCGAGCCGGCTCCAGCAGACGAGGTCGGCGCTGGGCGCGACGGCGGCGGTCGGGTCGATCTGCACCAGGGTCAACTGGCGGACCACGGTCAGCAGGTCGGTCGGGTGCGGATCGGCCAGCAGCTGGGCCCGGATGGCGATCCGCCGCGCCTGGGCCCGATCGAGTCGGTGCACATCCACGCCGGTGAGCCTAACGACGACCACCGACACCGACCGGGCCCAGAGAGCCGAACCTCGGGTCTGCACGGCCACCACGGCCGTCTGCCCACGGGGTCGCGGCCGATGTCGGGTCACTTGCGGAGCCGGGCGGCGCCGGCGGACAGTCGCGGCTACCCGGGCTCGGCGGTCCCGACCTGGCCCGCGACGCCGACGTTCAGCGGGTCGGCCAGGAGTTTGTCGAACGCCAACTCGGCGGCGCCGATCAGCACCGCGTCGCGGCCGAGTGCCGCCGCGCGCAGCCGCAGGTGCTCCCGGGAGGCGGGCAGTGGCATGGTGTCCAGCCGGTCCCGGACCACGTCCGCCCCGGCGGTGAAGATGTCGCGCAGCGAGCCACCGAAGACCACGGCGTCCGGGTTGACCACGTTGACCAGATTCGCCACGCCGAAGCCGAGCCAGTCCGCCACCTGCTCGACCGCCGCACGGGCGGTCCGGTCGCCGTCCGCGGCCGCGCGCAGCACCTCGGCCACCGCCGCGCGGTCGCTCGGGTCACGGCCGGCGTGCCGCAACAGCGCGGCTTCGGAGATCTCGGTCTCCCAGCAGCCGCGTGACCCGCAGCCGCAGGGCAGGCCGTTGGGGTTGACGACCATGTGGCCGACCTTGCCACTGTGGCCCCGGTGGCCGACCACCAATCGTCCACCGACGATGATGCCGGCGCTGATGCCCAGGTCGCCGTGCAGGTAGATGACGTCGTCGATGCCGGCCGCGACGCCCCGGACGTGCTCGGCCAGGCCGGCGATGTCCGCCAGGTCACCGGCCACGAACCCCGGGCCGGAGCTGAACTCCGCCTCCAACGCGGCGCCGAGCGTCTCGTCGATGCTGGCGATCCGGATCCTGCCGTCCGGGTCGCGGGTGGTGTCGGTGACCGCGGCGGCGCCGCCGACCAGCAGCGCGTCGCCGGCCACCGAACGTTCCATGTCGCGGACCAGTTCGGCGAGGGGCCCGACGGCGTCGATCGCGGACATGCCGCTGGGTCGGGGGATCTCCCGCAGATCGAGGATCTGCCCGCCGAGGCCGACCCGGGCGGCACGCAGCCGGTCCGCGTCGATGCTCAGCGCGTGTGCGTAGACCCGGTCGGAGCGGGGACTGACCACCAGTGAGGGCCGGCCGGCGCGGCGGGCCGTGGTGGGTGCCTCCTCGCTGACCAGACCGCTGGTGACCAGGTCGGCCGCGAGGGCGCCGATGGTGCTTCGGTTCAGACCGAGCCGGCTGGTCAGTTCGGCCCGGGACGTCGGTCCGTGCAGGTGGACGTAGCGCAGCACAGCGCCGAGGTTCTGCCGCCGGATCTCCTCCTGGCTGGCGCCGGGGACCGGCGGCAGCGGGGACTCGGCGTTGCGGCCGACGCCGGCTGGTCTGGACCGTACTGGTGTCGCCACGGTCAGACCTCCTTCCGGGTCGATGCCGGTTGGTGCGGGGGTGCAGGGACGACGATGGGTCCCGGTAGAGGAGACCCGGGACCCATCGGCGTTACTACCTACCGTGCGCTGATTACTTGGTGAGCGGCGCGAGCTTCGGGTCGCTGGCGTACGCCTCAGCCGCGTTCGCCTTGGTGACGGCGACCGGCGGGAGCAGGTACGTGTCGACGACCTTGCTGCCGTTGTTGTAGGACTTGGTGTCGTTCACCTGCGGCTTGTCGCCGGCCTGGAGAGCCTTGACCATGTTGATGGTCTCCTTCACCAGGTTGCGGGTGTCCTTGTTGATCGTCATGTACTGCTCGCCAGCGACGATCGACTTGACCGACTCAACCTCGGAGTCCTGACCGGTGACGATCGGGGTCGGCTTGCCAGCACCCTTGACCGAGGTCAGGATGGCGCGGGCCAGCGTGTCGTTCGGAGAGAGGACGCCGTCCAGCTCCTTGCTGCCGTAGGTCGAGGTCAGCAGCTGGTCCATGCGGGCCTGCGCACCCTCGGCCTTCCAGCCCTGGATGGCGGTCTGCTTGACGTCCTTCTGACCCGAGGCGACGACGACGGTGCCCTTGTCGATCTCCGGCTTGAGCACGCTCATCGCGCCGTCGAAGAAGACACCGGCGTTGTTGTCGTCCGGCGAGCCGGAGAACAGCTCGATGTTGTACGGGCCGTTCGGCTTCTTGGCCTTCATGCCGTCCAGCAGGGCCTGGCCCTGGAGCTGGCCGACCTTGAAGTTGTCGAACGCGACGTAGTAGTCGAGGTCCGGCGTGTTCTTGATCAGACGGTCGTACGCGATCACCTTGGCACCGGCGGCGTGCGCCGCGGCGACCTGGGTCGACAGCTGCGCGGCGTCGGTCGCGCCGATGACGATGACCTTGGCGCCCTTGGTGGTCATGGCGGTGATCTGGGCCTGCTGGTCGGCGACCGTGGTCGACGCGCCGGCGTACTGCACGTCAGCCTGGAAACCGGCCTCCTTGAGGCCGTTGCTGAACAGGTCACCGGCGAGGACCCAGTTCTCCGAGGTCTTGGCCGGCAGGGCCACGCCGATCAGCGAGTTGGCCGCGAAGCCCTTGGCCGCCTCGCCGTTGGAGCCGCTGTCGCCGTCGCGGCCGGAACCGCAGCCGGCGAGGGCCAGCATGGCGGCGGCGCTGATGGCCACCACCGACGTGCCGAAGAATTTACGCATGGTGAGGACTTGCCTTTCTTGGTGTGAGACGGGTGGAGAGGTCGGTGGCCGTCAGCCGGACACCGCTGCCTTGGCGGGCTCGCGCTCCGCGTCCGGCGGTGAGGCGGGTGGGGCGGAGTCCTCGCGGCGGAACGGCCGCATCAGGCTCCCGATGATGGAGAAGCGCCCCTGGCTCTTGTTGTAGACGTCGATCGCGACGGCCAGCAACAGGACCAGACCCTTGATGATCTGGACGCGGTCGGTGCCGACGCCCATCAGCTGCAGGCCGTTGTTGAGCACGGCCATGACGAGACCACCGACGATGGAGCCGCTGATGGTGCCGATACCGCCGGCGACGGCCGCGCCACCGATGAAGACCGCGGCGATGGCGTCCAGCTCCCAGCCGTTGCCGTCCTGCGGTCCGGAGGCCGCCGAACGGGCCACGAAGATCATGCCGGCCAGTGCGGCCAGGACGGACATGTTCATCATGACGAAGAAGTTGACCCGCTTGAGCTTCACGCCGGACAGCTCGGCCGCCCGGGAGTTGCCGCCCACCGCGTAGATGTGCCGGCCACCGGCCGTGTTGCGGGTGTAGAAGGAGTACGCGATGACCAGGACCAGCAGGATGATGCCGGAGATCGGGAAGCTGGTGCCGACGCGACCGCTGGCGAAGCGCAGCGCCGCGAAGGCGATCACGCCGACCATGATGGCCATCCGCAGGACCGAGATCCACATGGGCGCCGGGTCGGCGTCCATGGCCCGGCGGGTCTTACGGGCCTGGATCTCACGCCAGACCACGGCGACCGCCGCGGCCAGGCCGAGCAGCAGCGTGGCGTTGTTGTAGCCGGTGTTCGGCCCGAACTCGGGCAGGAAGCCGGAGCCGATCTCCCGGAAGCCCTCCGGCACCGGGATGCTCTGCGCGTTGCCGATGAACTGGTTGCCGCCCCGGAAGAGCAGCATGCCCGCCAGGGTGACGATGAACGCCGGCACCCCGATGTAGGCCACCCAGAAGCCCTGCCAGGCGCCGATCGCCGCGCCGATGGCGAGGCCGAACACGATGGCAGCGGGCCAGGGAAGGTCCCACTCGGTCATCGACTTGGCGACCAGGATGCCCGCGAAGGCGGCGACCGAGCCGACCGAGAGGTCGATGTGCCCGGCCACGATCACCATGAGCATGCCGATTGCCAGAATCAGAATGTACGAGTTCTGCTGGAACAGCGCGATCAGGTTGTCCGACCGCAGGGTGAGGCCATCGGTCAGGATCTGGAACAGGACGACGATCGCCACCAGGGTGAAGATCATCCCGAACTGGCGAGCGTTGGAGGTGGTGCCTCCGAACAGGTTCTTCTGAAGGTCCTTCAATCGGCTCATCGGGTGGCCATCTTCTTCGTCGAGGTCATCTGCTTCATGAGGTTTTCCGGGGTGGCGTCCGCCCGGGCGATCTCGCCCGTGATGGCGCCTTCGAACACTGTGTAGATGCGGTCGCAGAGCCCGATCAGCTCAGGCAGCTCCGAGGAGATGACGACGACGCCCTTCCCCTGGTCGGCGAGCCGCTGGATGATGCCGTAGATCTCGTACTTGGCACCCACGTCGATGCCGCGCGTCGGCTCGTCGAGGATCAGCAGGTCCGGGTCGGTGAACATCCACTTGGCCAGGACGACCTTCTGCTGGTTGCCGCCGGAGAGCTTGGAGACGCTCTCGTCGACCGTCGGGGCCTTGGTCCGCAACTCCTTGCGGTACGCCTCAGCCGCCTGGTATTCCTCGACCTCGTCCAGGACGCCGTGGTGCGAGATCTTGGACAGCTTGGCGGCGACCGTCGACGTCTTGATGTCGTCGAGCAGGTTGAGGCCGATCGCCTTGCGGTCCTCGCTGACGTACGCGAGCCCGTTGTCGATGGCATCCGCCACCGACTTCAGGACGATCTCCTTGCCGTCCTTGATGATCGTGCCCGACTCGTACACCCCGTAGGAGCGGCCGAAGACACTCATCGCGAGTTCCGTGCGGCCCGCGCCCATGAGACCGGCGAAGCCGACGATCTCGCCGCGGCGCACCACGAAGCTCTCGTTCTTGCAGACCTGCCGCTCGGCGGAGATCGGGTGCCGGACGTTCCAGTTGCGGACCTCGAAGAAGACCTCACCGATCTTCGGCGTGTGGTCCGGGAACCGGCTGCTCAGCTCGCGGCCGACCATGCCCCGCACGATCCGGTCCTCGTCGACCCCGTCCGCCTTGACGTCGAGGGTCTCCACGGTCCGGCCGTCGCGCAGGATGGTGATCTGGTCGGCGATCGCCTCGATCTCGTTCAGCTTGTGCGAGATCATGATCGAGGTGATGCCGCGGGAGCGGAAACCACGCAGCAGGTCCAGCAGGTGCCGGGAGTCGGCCTCGTTGAGAGCCGCGGTGGGCTCGTCGAGGATGAGCAGCTTCACGTCCTTGGCGAACGCCTTGGCGATCTCGACGAGCTGCTGCTTGCCGACCCCGATGTCCTTGATCAGGGTGTCCGGGTCCTCTTCCAGACCGACCCGGGCCATCAGGTCCAGCGCCATCCGGTTCGCGGCCTTCCAGTCGATCGCGCCCCGCTTGCGCGGTTCGTTGCCGAGGAAGATGTTCTCGGCGATCGACATCCCTGGAATGAGCGCGAGCTCCTGGTGGATGATCACGATGCCGGCGTTCTCACTGGCCCGGATGTTGGAGAACTTGCTCTCCGACCCCTGGTAAATGATCTTGCCGTCGTAGGTGCCGTGCGGGTACACCCCGCTGAGCACCTTCATCAGGGTGGACTTGCCCGCGCCGTTCTCGCCGCAGATGGCATGGATCTCGCCGGCGCGAACCACCAGGTTGACGTCGGAGAGGGCCTTGACTCCGGGAAACTCCTTGGTGATGGAGCGCATCTCAAGGAGGATGGGCACGTCGCTCATCGCTCGTACCACCTCGCCAACGTCATCGGTTGCCTCCGGAAGGTTGAACCTTCACTTGGTTTTGTTGTTGACGGCAACGTATTGCGGGCGGAGGGCCATCCGCAAGGCGAGGGGCTGTTGAAAAAGTAACAATCCGGCAATATAGATGTGGCAGAGTGTTCGCCTGCCACAGCGGCCACCGCAGCCCCTCCCGGCGCCTCCGTCCGGCCGCAGCACCGACGCCTACCTGCGACAACGCCCCGATCGACCCCCGCCGCTACCCGCAGCTTTCCCACCAGGCAAGACACGGCAGGGAGGGTGCCGCCGGTGGCGCGGCGCACAGACCGGCCCATCGAACGATGGCGATCGGGCACCCGCCCGGCGTCGTACGCGAGCCGCCAAAACGAACCTCGGGCCGTTGATGTGACCCACGCCTCTGCCGGTCGGACGCATCGACCGTCGCCAGCTTGTAGCGGTGGCCACCGGACGCCAGGTCAGTGCCTTGCCGTCCCTTACGCGCAGTTCGTGGTGGCACGCCGCGACGCGCCAGGCCGTCAGCTGAGGATGCGGCAACGCCTTGATCACGGCGGACCGCGACGGACAGGCCGGTCAGCTGGAGTACAGCACCGCCCAGTTCACGGCGGACCCGCGACGGGCAGGCCGCTCAGCTGGGGTGCAGCACCGCCTTGATCACGCCGTGCTCCCGCCGGTCGAAGTGGCGATACAGCTCGGGGGCGTCGGCCAGGGTGCCGTGGTGGGTGACGATCATGCTGGGGCGTGCTCGGCCCGCGACCACCAGATCCCGCAGCAGGACGGTGTAGCGACGGTCGTGGGTGCGACCGAACCGGACCGCGACCCCCTTGCTGAACAGCGCTCCCCACGGCGCGACGAGGTTCTCCTGGCCGTCCGCGCCGGGGCCGGGGTGTGGGTCCCGGTCCGGGAAGACGCCGGCGACCGCGATCGCGCCAGCGGCGTTGACCAGCCGGGCCGCGTCGGCGATGACCTGGTTCGGACGCTCCCGGTCGGGGTGCTCCCGGTCGCGGGCCTGGAACCCGACCGCGTCGATGACCTTGTCGACTCCGCCCAGTTTCTCCTCGCCGAGCGGCAGCCCGGTCCGGGCCCGGTCGGCGCGGATCTGCTCGACCGGGTCGCCCCGGCGGAAGTCGATCGGCACGGCGCCGAGCTCACCGGCCTTGTCGAGTCGGGCGTCGACACCGTCGACGGAGTACACCACCCGGGCACCTCGCAGCAGCGCCGAGTAGGCGCCGAGCAGACCGACGGTGCCGGCGCCGAACACCGCGACGGTGTCACCGGGCTCGACCTCGGCGAGGGTGGCCGCGGCGTGCCAGCCGGTGACGAACGCGTCGGCGAGCAGCACGAAGTCGTCCTCGTACGCGTCCCCCGGCTCACCGGGCAGGGGGACGCAGTTGGCGTCGGCCCACGGCACCCGCAGCAGGTCGGCCTGCGCACCCCGGTACGGACCCATCCCCGCGTACCCGTACGCCGCGCCCGGCCCCTCGGCCCGGGCCCGCAGACAGGCCGCCGAGAGCCCGCGAGCACACATCACACACGTCCCGCAGAACAGGTGCGTGGGGACCACCACCCGCGTGCCCGGCCGGACGGTCTGCACCGCGGCGCCCACCTCCTGCACCACACCCAGCGGTTCGTGACCGAGCACCAGGCCGGGTTCGGCGCTGGTTCGGCCGTCGTACATGTGCAGGTCGGTGCCGCACAGGGCGGTGGAGGTGATCCGCACGAGCGCGTCGGTCTCCGCCTCCAGTGTCGGGTCGGGAACCTCCCGTACCGCGACCGTCCGGACGTCCGTGTAGACGACGGCTCTCATCCCGGCTCTCCTGTTCGGTGGTGGAGCGGCCGGTCTTCCCCCGATTGCGCCGTTCATGCCTGCCCGGCCGGGTGGCCGAGCCGACGGTGCTATCTTAGGGCTCCTAAGTTTTTTCCTAGCTGAGCAAAGGTTCGGTATGCCACGGCAGGGTCTGACCAGCGCGCGCGTCTCGGCCGCCGCGGCCGAGTTGGCGGACTCGGTCGGTCTGTCCCGGTTGACCGTCGCGGCCGTCGCCCGGCACTTCGGGGTCTCGGACGCCGCCCTGTACGTGCACGTCCGCAGCCGCGACGCGTTGATCGAGCACGTCGCGGTCCGGGCGGCGGCCACGTTCGCCGACGCGCTCGCGATCGCGGTGGCGGGGCGGGCCGGCCGCCAGGCCCTGGTCGGGTTCGCCGATGCCTGGCGCGCGTTCGCCGTCACGCATCCGGGGCAGTACGCGGCGACCCAGCTTCAACTGCCGCCCGAGGTCGGCACCCGGTCGGCCGGGCACCTCCGCATGATCGAGCTGAGCTACGCGATGCTGCGCGGGTACGGGCTCGACGAACCGGCCCTGACCGACGCGATGCGATTCGTCCGCAGCACCTTCCACGGCTTCGCGAGCCTCGAAACAGTCGACGGTTTCGGGCATCCCCGCGCTGTCGACGCGTCGTGGCAGTCGATCCTCGACGCGGTGCACACCACGTTGTGTAACTGGCCAACCGAGAAACGGGAGCAGCAGTGAGCAACCACGATCAGTCGGTCGAGTCGGCCGACGGGACTCGCCTGGTGGTACGGCGCCTGGGCGTCGGAGACCCCGTCGTCCTCGTGCACGGCTCAGGTGGCGGGCTGCACTCGTGGGCCGCGGTCGCGGAGCGCCTCGCCAACGGCCACCAGGTATGGCTGCCGGCCCGACGCGGCTACGGTCCCAGCGACGTTCCGGACGGCACCAAGTCCTTCCAGGGCGAGACCGCCGACCTGCTCGCCGTCATCGAGGCGGCCCGGAAATCCTCGGGCCGACCGGTTCACCTCGTCGGCGCGTCCTACGGAGCGACCCTGGCGTTGCACACCACCTCGACCGACCCGCGCGACGTACGCTCCCTGGCCATCTTCGAGCCGCCACTCTTCGCGGCCGGGGCGGAGATCGCGCCGCTGCTCGACCGGTACCGTGCCGCCTTCGAGCGGGACGACACCGCGGCGATGGCAGCGGCCCTGAACGGCGTGACGCGTGTTCCGGCCGAGATCGTCGCCGCGATGGCCGCCGGCGCGGGCGACCGGGTGCCCGACCCGGTCGAGGCGCGCCGCTCGGCGGTCGGCTGGCTGCACGATCTCGAAGCCCTCGCGCAGGACAGCACGGACATCACCCGCTGGTCCTCTATCGCCGTGCCGACTCTCCTGCTGGCCGGCGCGGACACCTGGGAGCCGATGCCCACCACGATGAGGACCCTCGCAAGGACGATTCCGGCGGCGCGTTACGTGGTCTGGCCGGGGCAGTCGCACTTCGTGACGATGACGGCACCCACACTGGTCGCCGCCGCCCTGCGGCAGTTCTTCGCCGAGGTTCCGGCGGCCTAGCCGCCGAGCCGGCCGAATTCCGACGGCCTGCCCGAGCCGGCCAAGATTCCGGCAGCTCCGCCGAGACACGCCGCCGGCTGGCGGCGACCGGTGCTCCATCGGCGCGCGAGGCGGTGGCCATATCGCTCACCTACCCCCGCGCGGGGTGTCGCACCGGCCGCCGCTGACCGGATCCGCACCACCGGTGCGGACGGCCCGCGGGTCAGTGACCGGCGTTCTGGCCACCGTCGACGTGCAGGATCTCGCCGGTGACGAACGGCGCCGACTCGAGGTAGAGCACGGCGTCGACCACATCGCTGGTCTCGCCCATCCGGCCAACCGGGTGCAGGCCCGCGAGCGTCTCGTGCGTCTCGACCGGGTGCATCGGGGTCTTGATGACGCCGGGCGCGACGGCGTTGACCCGGACACCGCGCCCCGCGTACTCGATGGCCAGCGACTTGGTGGCCGAACTGAGGCCGCCCTTGGTAAGGGAGGCGAGCACCGACGGGACGTTCGAGTTGGGCTGGTCGACGAAGCTGGTCGTGATGCTGACGACGTGACCAGCCCCGCTGGCCAGCAGGTGCGGCATGGCGCGCTGGGTGAGGTGGAAGAACCCGGCGAGGTTGACCTTGGTGACCAGGTCGAACTCCTCGTCGGTGTAGTCGGTGAACGGCTTGGCGACGAAGACGCCGGCGTTGTTCACCAGGGTGTCGATCCGCCCGAAGCGATCCAGTGCGGCACGCACCACCCGCTCGGCGGTGTCGGCCTCGGCGATGTCACCCCGGACCGTGACGATCTCCGGGTCGTCGGACGCCCCGATCGAGCGTGAGGTCGCCACGACGCCGTACCCGAGCTTGCGGTAGGCGTCCACGAGGTCGGCGCCGATGCCCTGGGAGGCACCGGTGATCACGACGACCTTCTGTCCCTGACTGCTGTTCATGAGAAAACCACTTCCACTAGACGACTGGTCTACTAAAAGCTAGCCGACCGGTCGTGTATCGTCGAGGCATGGGTCGGACCAGTGACGCGAAGAACAAGATCCTCGACGCGGCCGCCACGCTGATCGAGCAGCGCGGCTACACCGCGCTCGGCGTGGCCGAGATCTGCGCGGTGGCGGGCGTGCCGAAGGGCAGCTTCTACTACTTCTTCGAATCCAAGCAGGCGCTCGCCCGCACCGTCATCGACGAGCACTGGGCCACCCAGCGCCGCCAGTGGGAGCAGTTGCTCGGCAGCGAGCGCGACCCGCTCCAGCGGCTCCGGGACCTGTTCGAGGCCACCGAGGAGGTCCAGCGCGTCGGCCAGCAGAAAGTTGGCGTGGTCGCGGGCTGCCTGTTCGGCAACCTCGCCCTCGAACTCAGCAACCAGGCCGAGGAGATCCGCAGTCGGCTCCAGGAGATCTTCGAGGAGCAGATCAGCATCATCGAGCAGGTCGTCGTCGAGGCGAAGGAGCGCGGCCTGGCGGGCCCGGCGGTCGACAGCCGGGAGGCCGCCCGATCGATCGTCGCCCAGATCGAGGGGCGGGTCCTGCTCGCGAAGTTGCTCAACGACCCGGCCCAGCTGGAAACGCTGTGGCGCAACTGCCTGGACCTCCTCCAGGTGCCGGCACAGGCGCGGACCACCACCGGCTGAACGGACGACGGTCGCTGACCGTCCACTCCGGGCAGACTGCGCGGTCGCTCAGTAGCATCGGCGGGGCACGATATTCAGGCGGACCACTCCCGACCGGATCGAGCACTCGACATGACGACCGAGCAGACCACGTCTCCCCCGCGTACCGGTGTCGGCATCGCCGCTCAGGGGCTGGGCCAGAGCGTCCGGAGCGGTCGCCAGATCCTGGCCGACGTCTCCCTAAGCGTCGCGCCGGGCGAGCTGGTCGCGATCATCGGTGCCAGCGGCGCCGGTAAGACCACCCTGCTGGAGATCCTCGCCGGCGTGCAGCAACCGGCGGCGGGCACCGTGACGTACGACGGCGCCGCCGCGGCTGGCACCATCGGCGTCGTTCCGCAGGACGACATCATCCACCGCGAGCTGCCCCTGGCCCGCACCCTGCGGTACGCCGCCCGACTGCGCCTGCCCTCCACCACCGGGCCGGCCGAGATCGGTGACCGGGTCGCCGAGGTGCTCGCCGAGCTGCGACTCACCGACCGGGCCGCCACGCCGGTCGGCCTGCTCAGTGGCGGTGAACGCAAACGCGCCAGCATCGCCGTCGAGCTGCTCACCCGACCCGGCGTGTTCTTCCTGGACGAGCCCACCTCCGGGTTGGACCCGGCGATCGCCGTGGAGCTGCTCCGGGTGCTCCGCGCGCTCGCCGACACGGGCGCCACCGTCGTGCTGACCACCCACCAGGTCACCGACGTGGACCACTGCGACCGGGTCGTCGTGCTGACCCGGCAGGGCCGTCTGGCGTTCACCGGCACCCCGGCCGCCGCCCGGGAGTTCTTCGGCCTGCGGTCCCTCGTCGAGGTGCACCTCCGGCTCGACGAGGCGGCGCAACCCGGCGAGTGGCCCGATCGCTTCGCCGAACGGCGCGTGGCTGAGCAGCCGCCTCGTGCCTTTGACGACTGTGACGTCGCCGCGACGCCGCCCCGGCGCGTCGGCCGGCTGCGCCAGTGGGCGGTCCTCACCGCGCGCAACGCGGAGATCGTCGTCCGCAACCGGCTGACCCTGGCGATCCTGCTCGGCTCGCCGCTGATGGTGCTCGGCATGTTCGCGCTGCTGTTCCGTCCCGGGGCGTTCGAGCCGACCAGACCCAGCCCGACGGTGACCGTGATGATCCTGTTCTGGATCGCGTTCGGCGGCTTCTTCTTCGGGCTGACCTACGGTCTCCTCCAGATCTGCACCGAGCTCCCGATCCTGCGCCGGGAGCGGCTGGCCGGTGTCCGGCTGCTCCCGTACCTGTTGGCGAAGGTCGCGGTGCTGCTGCCGCTGCTGGCCCTGGTGGACCTGGCCCTGCTCGGGGTGCTGCGCGGCATGGACCGGCTGCCGCCGGTCGGCGGCGCCGACTTCGCCGCCCTGTACGCGACCCTGCTGCTCTCCTCGGCTGCGGCGCTCGCCCTCGGTCTGCTCTGCTCGGCGGCCGTGTCCGACGCGGCCCAGGCGACGCTCATGCTGCCGATGCTCTGCTTCCCGCAGGTGCTGTTCGTCGGCGCGATCCTGCCGGTGCCGGCCATGGCGGTCGGCGGGCAGTGGCTCAGCTACGCGATGTCGAACCGGTGGGCGTTCGAGGGTTTGGGGCACACCGCCGGGGTGGAGCGGCTCTGGCGCGACGGCGGCTCTCCGCTCGGGCCGCCGCTGCTGGCCACGTACGGCGACAGCTTCTCCCGGCCGGTGTGGGTCGACTGGCTGGTGCTCGGCGGTTTCGTGCTGCTCTTCCTGGGCGCGGCCTGGGTGGTCCTGCTCCGACGGGATCCCCGTCGTGCGTCCTGACCCGACGCCGCACGCCTCGCCCGCGGCGCTGCCGGGGTACGCCGCCACCGGCCGCATCGACGAGCTGCGCGCCACCGAGTACCGACACCTGGACACCGACGGGCAGGTGTACCTCGACTACGCCGGCGCCGGGGTGGCGGCCCGGGCCCAGGTTCGCGCCCACCACGACCGGCTGCTCGCCGGCCTGTACAGCAACCCCCACTCGGAGAACCCCACGAGTGTGGCGGCGGGCTCGCTGGTGGAGTCGGCGCGACGCGCGGTGCTCGACTTCTTCCGCGCCGACCCGGCCGAGTACGCCGTCGTCTTCACCCCGAACGCCAGCGGCGCCTGTCGACTGGTCGGCGAGGCGTACGACTTCGGCCGGGCCGCGCCGCTGGTGCTGACCTGGGACAACCACAACTCGGTCAACGGCATCCGCGAGTACGCCCGGTCGGCCCGCGCGTCCGTGCGTTACGTGCCGCTCAGCGGACCGGAGCTGCGGGTCGCCGAGTCGGAGCTGGTCGCGGCGCTCGACGCGGGCCGGGGCAGCCTGGCCCGACGGTGGGGTCGGCCCGGTCGCCGTGGGCTGTTCGCCTTTCCGGCGCAGAGCAACTTCTCCGGGGTGCAGCACCCGCTGGGCTGGGTGGAGCTGGCCCACCAGCGGGGCTACGACGTGCTGCTCGACGCTGCCGCCTTCGCGCCGACGAACCGACTGGACCTCAGCGTCGTCCGGCCGGATTTCGTCTGCCTGAGCTGGTACAAGCTCTTCGGCTACCCCACCGGGGTCGGCGCGCTGTTGGCCCGCCGTACGGCGCTGGCCCGGCTGCGCCGTCCGTGGTTCGCCGGCGGCACGATCCGCGCGGTAAGCGTGCAGGGCGACTGGCACCGGCCGATGGACGACGAGTCGGCCTTCGAGGACGGCACGCTCAACTTCCTGAGCATCCCGGACGTGGAGTTCGGGTTGCGCTGGCTCGACTCGATCGGCGTGGACCTCGTCCACGCCCGGGTCAGCCTGCTCACCGAGTGGCTGCTGGCGCGGCTGGCCACCCTGCGGCACGACACCGGCGGGCCGCTGGTCCAGGTGTACGGGCCGACCACGGGTGCGGGGCGCGGTGGGACGGTGACGTTCAACCTCCGCCACCCGGACGGCACGCTTGTCGACGAGCGGCTCGTCGCACGGGAGGCGGCCGCCGCGGGCTTCTCCCTGCGTACCGGCTGTTTCTGCAATCCGGGCGCGGGCGAGGGCGCGTTCGGCATCAGCCGGAGGTCGACGCGGCAGCGGCTGTTGGCCGGGGTCGACACGATCGACCAGTACCTCACGGCGCTGCGTCTGCCGACGGGCGGCGCGGTCCGGGTCTCGTTCGGATTGGCCTCCACGGCGACCGACGCGGAGCGCTTCGTCGACTTCGCCCAGTCGACCTACCTCAATCGGGAGGTCGGTACCGAGTCACCGCTGCCACCTCGGCTGCGCTGCTGACCTGCCCGACCGCGCCGACTAGCTGACCTGGGCCACCGGCGCCGGGCGGTGCTTGATCTCCTCCATGAACGGGAACCGGGCGGTCAGCTCGGCGAAGGTCAGGCCGGCCCGCCAGGCCGCGGCCACCTGGGCGACCTGCACCAGGTCCATGACGTCACCGCGCGCGAGAACCTCGCCCGAGACGCGCAGGTCAATCATGAAGTATCGGGCCTGCGATCCCAGCCCGACGCAGACCACGCCCTCGTCGGAGTGCAGCTCGGCGCAGGTGAACCGGGCCCGCCCCTGCTCGGGTGCGGTCACCCGGCCGACATCGAGCCCGTGCCGGGCAGCGGTTTCGATGAGCGCGGGGGCCAGACCACCCCGCTCGACCAGATCCGGGTAGAGGCGCACACCCAGCGCCGTCGACGCCTCGCTCATGACTGACTCCCACTTCCTTGTGACAGAGACCAGCAGCGCGCAGGTTACGGGAAAGTTTCCGGCACGCCTCGTCATCCTGTCCCGCGTGGACGCCCCACGGCAATAGGAAGGGTCGATTCGACCGCTATCGAGTAACCCTCAGGCGGCGCCGAACTTCTTCGACAAGTCGGCGCCGTCCATCTCGGAGGCATCGACCGATCCCCTGGTGACGACCGGGCCGGCGCTTCACCGCTCACTGGTCAGCATCGGGCGGTAACGGACGGTCGTGATATTGGAAACACTCTTGACAGAAAGTCACGATATCGACATGCTTCGCTTTAGAGAGCGCTCTCTATCCCCGTATACCGCCTCCACCACCCCCAAGCTGAGGAGCCTCCCGTGTTCACAGCCCGGCCCAGCCTCCGCTTCCGCCCCCTCGTACTCCTGGCGGTCGCCCTCGTCGCGACCGCGACGGCGCTCGTCGTCCCGGCGTATCCCGACCGGGCCGAGGCCGCCATCGGCCCCATCAGTTGGCAGGACGAGTTCAACTCCCCCGCCGGCACGCCAGTCGACCAGAGCAAGTGGCGGTTCGACATCGGCGGTAGCGGTTGGGGCAACAACGAGCGGCAGTACTACACGAACAGCACCAGCAACGCCGTCCACGACGGCCAGGGCAACCTGGTCATCACCGCCCGCCGGGACAACCCCGCCAACTACCAGTGCCACTACGGGCGCTGCGAGTACACGTCGGCGCGGTTGCTGACGGCGGCGACCTTCACCCAGACGTACGGGCGATTCGAGGCTCGGATCAAGATCCCGCGCGGTCAGGGCATCTGGCCGGCCTTCTGGATGCTCGGCACCGGCGGTGGCTGGCCCGACGCCGGCGAGATCGACGTCATGGAGAACATCGGCCGGGAGCCCAACACCGTCTACGGCACCGTGCACGGGCCCGGCTACTCCGGTGGCGGCGGCATCACGGGCAGCCGCACCCTCGGCGCGCCGCTCGCCGACACCTTCCACACCTTCCGGGTGGACTGGGAGCCGAACGTCATCACGTGGTACGTCGACGGGGTGCAGTACCACCGGGTCGACCCCGCTCGGCTCGGCGGCAACCGCTGGGTGTTCGACCACCCGTTCTTCATGATCCTCAACGTGGCCGTCGGTGGTAACTGGCCCGGCTACCCGGACGGCTCGACCCAGTTCCCGCAGCAGATGCTCGTCGACTACGTCCGGGTGTCCAGCTACACCTCGGGGGGTGGGGGCGAACCGACTCCCGGAACCAACCGGATCAGGGGCGCGCAGAGCGGTCGCTGCATCGACATCCCCGGCGCCAACCCGGTCGAGGGCGCCAAACTCCAGATCTGGGACTGCAACACCACGGCGGCCCAGAGTTGGACCTTCGCCTCCGACGGAACCATCCGCGCGATGGGCAAGTGCATGGACCCGGCATGGGCCGGCACCGCCAACGGCACCGAGGTCAACCTGGTCAGTTGCAATGGCAACACCGCGCAGCGCTTCACCCTCAACGCCGCTGGCGACCTGGTCAACCTCAACGCCAACAAGTGCGTGGACGTGCGGGACGCCAACCCCAACAACGGCGGCAAGCTGCACCTGTGGGACTGCCTCGGCGCCGCCAACCAGAAGTGGTCTCGCATCTGACGACACGGGCACGAAGGCGTGGGCCGTCCGAGGACAACTCGGGCGGCCCACCGCCGTGTTCCCCTCCGCGGGCCGGATTGGCTCGATGGGCGGAGAGCCCGGGCTTACGACCACTATGTTCGGATTAGTCCAAAATCCGGCAGTTCCGGGAGTGAGCTCATGTCGCACCACCTCGATACCCCGCTGGCCGCCCAGGGCGGACAGTTGTACATCGACGACCTGTACGTCTTCAACGGTGACCGGGCCACGGTGTTCGTCATGGACGTCAACAGCTCGGTGACCAAGGCCGACATCAAGCGCGGCTTCCACGCCGAGGCACGCTACGAGATCAAGATTCATATCAACGGCGCCGAGGTGGAGGACCTCACCTACCGGTTCGCCTTCGGCGAACCGGACGGCGACGCCCGGCAGGCCCTCCAGCTGTACGAACTCACCGGAGCCGACGCCCGCGACGACGCCGCGATGGGCACCCCCATCGCCGAGGGGCGAACCGGCGAGGTGACCACCGGCGGCAACGTCCGGATCTGGGCCGGCCGTATCACCGACCCCTTCTTCATCGACCTCGACGAACTCGCCACCATCAACGGCGCGGTCAAGAACGGTTCGCGGGTGGACCGCTCGGCGTGGCGGGTCGACCAGGCCAAGAACAGCTTCGCCGGCACCACCGTCGAGTCGATCGTCCTCGAGGTCTCCCACGACGAGCCACTGCTGCGCGACGGCACCGAGATCGGCGTGTGGTGTCGCACCATGCTGGCCACCGACGCCGGCGGTTGGCGCCAGATCAACCGCGCCGGCCACCCGATGATGTGGCCGATCTTCTGGCCCCACGACACCGATTTCTCGGACCCCGCCAACTTCCGGCACCCCAGCAACGACCTCACCGAAGGCGGCGATGAGATCGCGAACGCGGTCGCCGGGGTGGTCAAGGCGAACGGCACCGCGCCGGACCCGCAGGCGTACGGCTGGAACGTCGCCCGACAGCTCTACCCCGACCTGCTGTCCTACAAGGTCGGCACGGCCGCGAACTTCGGCTTCGCGGTCCGCAATGGCCGCACGATGGCCGACAACGCGCCCGAGGTGATGTTCTCCCTCGTGTTGAACACTGGCACGACCTCCGGGCTCACCCCGGAGGTGACCAAAGCGGCCCGCGCCGCACAGTTCCCGTACGTGGTCCCCGCCTGACCAGGCAACCGTGTCCCACTTGGGTGGGATAAGACCTTTTCGTCCGATATACGGTTGTTCGCGCGGATAGTCTCATCAGTGCGTCCCACGGGGGATGTCAGGACGAAGGAGACTTGATGCGAAGGAAACTTCTCGCCGCCGGCCTGGCCGGTATCGCCGCAGCCGTGACCCTCGCCGGGCCGGCCGCCGCGGACACTACGGGCGACACGATCGTGACTCTTACCGTCAACGCCGCCGGTGGTCTCTCGATCACGGTGCCCGCGACGGCGAACATCGGAAACGGCGTGGAGGGCACCACCGTCTCCGGCCAACTGGGCCCGGTCACCGTGCTGGACCAACGGGGATCGCTCACCCCGAACTGGACCGCCACTGTCGTCTCGACGGACTTCGTGACCGGCGGCGGCAGCTCCGGGGAGACGATCCCGGCCATCAACGTCCTGTACTGGTCGGGCCCTGCGACCGGGACGGCCGGCTCCGGCACCTTCACGCCGGGGCAGCCGACCGCAGCCCAGGCCGTGATCATCAATGTGCCGCGTACCGCGTTCAGCCACACGGGTGGTACCGGCAACAACTTCGCGAGCTGGAACCCCACGCTCCAGGTGAACATTCCGGATGGCACCGTCGAGGGCACCTACACCGGGACGGTGACACATTCGGTGGTCTGAGCCGCTCGGCCGGCTGGTGCTGCTGGCCTCGGTCGCTCTCGTAGCGGTCGGGGCGTCGGCGGCACCAGCCGTTGCCGCGCGGGAGCAGCGATACGAACCTGGGGACGATCCCGCCGCGATCAATCTCCGACTGCTGGACATCCCCGCCGCCCGGGCCGAGGATCCCCGCGCCCGGGTCTACATCATCGACCACCTCAAGCCAGGCGCGACGATCAGCCGCCGGGTCGAGGTGCGCAACGATTCCCCGGCAACGCAGAAGATCGAGCTCTACGCCGGAGCGGCCTCGGTCGAGAACGACGCCTTCACCGTGCCCGATGACCGCACGGGCAACGAACTCAGCGGCTGGATCAAGCTGAAGACGGCCGCCATCGAGCTCGCGCCGGGCGAACGCGACTCGGTCGAGGTGGACATCGCCGTCCCGGAGAAGGCCTCCAAGGGCGAGCGGTACGCCGCCATCTGGGCGCAGGTGACCAGCGGGTCGAAGCAGAGCGGCAACGTGGTGCAGGTTCACCGAGTGGGTATCCGCGTCTACCTCGACGTCGGGCCGGGCGGCGAGCCGCCAACGGACTTCCGCATCGGCGAACTGGCAGCCGAGCGCGGAATCGGTGACTTTCCGGTGGTCACCGCGATCGTCACCAACACGGGCGAACGGGCGCTGGACATGACCGGACGTCTCATGTTGAGCAAGGGAGCGGTCGAGGCCGGGCCGTTCAAGGTCACCAACGGCGTGACGATCCTGCCGGGCCAGAGCGGCAAGGTCCGCATCGCGGTCAACCAGGCCCTGCCCGCGGGCGTCTGGGACGTGCAGGTGCTTCTCGCCAGTGGGCTGGTGGAACGGAAGGCGGAGGGGCGTATCACCCTGCCCGTTGCGGCGCCGATGGCGGTGGAGAAGTCCCCGAGAGCCGTCTGGCTCGCCTACGCGACCGGCATCGTGGCACTGCTGGTGCTGCTCGTGCTGGTCGGCTGGTATCTCGCCCGACGACAACGGACACCATTCACGCCAGGTCGCCGCGTGGGCTGACGCGGACTGACCTCGTCGGCGCGCGGCCGAGGAGGTCAGTCCGCGGAAGACTGTCAGCCCTCGATGTCCCGCGGGTCACGGCTGCGGGGGTAGGTGTTCTTCTCCCCGATCGTGCCGTCCTGCTTCTTGATCACGTGTTCGACGCCGCGGTCGGCCGCCATCTCGCGACCCTGGGCCTGCGCGTCGGCCTTCACGTCATGCGTGCTGCTGGCCCGCTCGTGGCCCTCCGGCTTGTTCTTCCACTGCCCGTCCTCGTGGTACGTGTCGACATCACCCTTGGCCATGGCCGGCTCCTCCCTGCGTCTGAACTGTCCCCCCAATCAGTGCCCCCGAGCCGCGCCGGGCAAACTGCTGCGGTCCTCAGGAGACAGCCGGGCAGTTGTTGCTCACCCGCCGGAGGATCTGTTCGCGTTCGTCGGTGGTGATGCCCGACGGCGTACCGTCGAAGTGGGTCTCGACCTTCTCCCAGCCGCGGCGCTGCTCGTAGTGCAGGTGCGGCGCGCCGGAGTTGCCGGTGCTGCCGAGCCGCCCGATCTGGTCACCCTGGGCGACCTTCTGGCCGACCGTGACCAGCGGCGGTTCGAGCATGTGCAGGTACTGCGTCTCCCACTTGCCACCGTGGTCGATCTTCACCCAGTAGCCGCCGCCGCGCCCCCGTGGACCGTCCGGATTCTCCGGGGTGCGGCCGCCCAGCGACCCGTTGATGCCCGCCACGGTGACCGTGCCGGCGGCCGAGGCGAGCACCGGCCGCCCCCACGTCTCGCCCTCGGTCGGGAAGAAGTCCACGTCGTAGTCGTCGTGACCGGGGTAGGTGCTGAGCTGCCACGTCTCGCCGCAGGTCACCGGCATCTGGAAGAGCGGGCGCGGCCCCGCCGGTCGCAGCAGCGGCACCACGACCACCGCGATGCCCAAAACGGCCGCCACCGCGACGAGCGCGAGGACGACGCGGATGGCTCGGCTTCGAGGGCGGCGGTGGGAACGGGCTGTGGTCGGGCGGCCGGTCGTCACCGGCCCGAGCATGGCAGATCCCGGCAACACCCCGGCCCCGAGGTCGCACCCCGCAGCGGTGACATTGCAGTCGCATCGTGAAGGAGGTACGGTCATAATCCAATGCAGTTGTATTGCAAAGAGAGTGGGTTGCCATGCACGTGATCGCGTTGTCCGAGGTGACCGCCGCCATGACCGCCCTGGTCGGCGGCAAGGCGGCCGGGCTGGGCGAGCTGATCCGGCACGGCGAGCAGGTCCCCGACGGTTTCTGCGTCACCACCGAGGCGCACCGGCTCGGCGTCATCCCCAGCGCCGAGGTCGTCGCCGCGTACGAGCGGCTCGGCGCGGGCCCGGTGGCGGTCCGCTCCAGCGCCACGGCCGAGGACCTGCCGGACGCGAGCTTCGCCGGACAGCAGGACACCGTCCTCAACGTCACCGGCTCTGTCGAGCTGATCGCCGCCATCGAGAAGTGCTGGGCTTCGCTGCACAGCGACCGCGCGACCGCGTACCGCGACGCCCGCCAGATCGACCACCGGGCGGTGCGGATGGCCGTCGTCGTGCAGCGCATGGTCACACCCGCGGTGGCGGGGGTGCTGTTCACCGCGAACCCGCTGACCGGGCGCCGCGACGAGATGGCCGTCGACGCCGCACCCGGCCTGGGCACGTCAGTGGTGGACGGCGCGACGGCCGTCGACCACTACGTCCTCGACGATGTCCCGCGTACCGACGCCGGATGCCTCACCTCCGCGCAGCTGGCCCGCCTCCACGCGACCGGCGAGCGGTTGCAGGCCCACTTCGGCTGCCCACAGGATGTCGAGTGGGCGATCGACGCGGACGACGTGCTGTGGCTCCTCCAGTCCCGGCCGATCACCAGCCTGTTCCCCGCCCCACCGCGCAGCGGGAAGCCCCTCCCCCGCGTCTACCTGGAGTTCGGGCACGTCCAGGGCATGCTGCAACCGGTCACCCCGATGGGCATGTCGACCCTGCGGACACAGATCGCCGCCATGCTCGCCGCGCTCGGTGTGCGGGTCGAGATCGTCGACATCGGTGGTCGCCTCTACGGCGACCTGACCGACCTCGCGCGCGACCGGTCGTCCCGCAAGCGACTGGTGAAGCTCCTGGCGGTCGACTTCGGGCCGCGCGCCCAGGCGGTGATGCAGCACGTGCTGGCGGATCCCCGGTTCGCCCCGACCAGCGGCGGCGCCCGGCGCGGCGGGGCATCGGGGGCCGCGTCGCTGCGGACGGCCGGCCGCGCGGTGGTGGGGATCCTGCGGGCGCTGGCCCGTCCCGAGGCCGCGCGGACCCGGATGTTCGAGGCGATCGAGCAGCTGAGAGTACGCTCAGCCGCCCCCGCCGACCTGCGTAGCGCCGCCGACCGGCTGCGCTTCGTGCAGGCCCAGGACGCCGACGCCGACGACAGCGCCGACGCGATCATGTGGCCGATCGTCGCCGGGATGCTCGCCGCCGCGCTGCCGACCGCCCTCCTCAAGGGTGTCGCCGGCCCGGACGAGATCCACACCGTGCTGGGCGGCATGCCGCACAACGTCACCATCGAGATGGACCTGGCCCTGTGGCGGCTCGCCCAGGGCGTGGGCGAGCACCGCCAGCTCCTCCTCGACACCCCACCGACCGAGTTGGCGGCGCGCTACCTACGCGGCACGCTGCCCGACATCGGCATGGCGGCCTTCCTGGACGTCTACGGTCACCGGGGCGTCGCCGAAGTCGACCTCGGGGTGCCGCGCTGGGCGGAGGACCCCACGCCGGTCTTCGCCGCGGTCGCCAACTACCTGCGGGTCACCGATCCGCAGCAGGACCCCGACCAGCGCTTCCAGCGGGCCGCGTCGGCGGCGGAGACAGCGCTGCGCGAGCTGGTCGCCCGAGCGCGCCGTCGGCGGCCGGTGCGCGGCAGGGTGGCCGGTTTCCTGTTGGGCCGGGCGCGTTCGTTGGCCGGCCTGCGCGAGGCCGGCAAGTTCGCCGGGCTGTACCCGCTGCGGGAGACGCGCCGCCAGCTGTTGCTCATCGGCGCCGACCTGCACGGAGCCGGGTTGCTGGACCAGCCCGACGACATCATGTTCCTGACCCTCGACGAGGTGCACACCGCCGTACACCAGGGTGTTGATCTGCGCGACACCGTCACCGCCCGACGGGCGGTGCACCGCCGCGAGCTGCGGCGTCGGACGGTGCCGGTGGCGCTGCTCTCCGACGGCACCGATGTCGAGGCGGTCCTGTCGGCGGCGCCGTCCGGCGACGGGACGCTCGCCGGCGTGGGTGCGTCGGCGGGCCGGGTGACCGGCCCCGCCCGGGTCGTCCACGACCCGGCCACCGCCCACGTCGAGCCCGGCGACGTCCTGGTGGCCGCGACCACCGACCCCGGCTGGACCCCGCTGTTCCTCACCGCGGCGGCGCTGGTCACCGAGACCGGCGCGATCATGGCGCACGGCCCGACGGTGGCCCGTGAGTACGGCATTCCCGCCGTCATCTGCGTGCCGGACGCCACCCGGACCATCGCCACGGGCCAGCTCGTCACCGTGGACGGCGGCGCCGGAACCGTCACGCTGCACTGACCGTCGGCCCCCCGAGCGAGAGGACGACCATGACCGACACCAGGACGCCGACCAGGGCGCGGGTGGGCCCGCTGCTGCGTCGGGCGGCCGAGGCCGAGGCCGCGACGTGGCGCAGCCTGTACGTGTGGGCCCGCCGCCGCCCACTGCCGCTGGATCCCGGCGACGAGCCGTTCGGCTACCTCGGCGTGGTCAAGCCGATCCTGGGCATCTTCATCGGCCTGTCGGTCGTGGAGATCCCGATCTTCGACATCGTGGTCACCCACGTGGTGCCGTGGCGGCCGGCCCGCTGGATCGTGCTGGGCCTCGGCATCTGGGGTCTGCTCTGGATGATCGGCCTGTTCGCCAGCATGACGATCCATCCCCACGTCGTGGGCGACCGGGGCCTGCGGGTGCGGCTCAGCTGGGGCATCGACATCTGGATCCCGTGGACGGACGTCGAGGCCCTGCGCAAGCGCTACCGTTCGCTGCCGTCGAGCAAATCGGTGCAGGTCGAGCAGGAGGGCGACCGGCGGGTGGTGTCCATCGCGGTCGGCAGCCAGACCAGCATCGACGTCCTGCTACGCCGGCCGCTGACCTTCGACCTGCCGAAGACCGGGTCGACGCCGATGAACGAGCTGCGACTGTACGCCGACGACCCGGACGGCCTGTTGCGCAGCGCGCGGGGCACTCCCGTGGCCCACACCGTCAGCCGGTAACCGCCGCCGCTGGCGGAGTTGTCCGGGCCACCCACTGTGAAACGATCGAGGCCATGCCCAAGAAGGTCGATCACCAGGAGCGACGCACCCTCATCGCGGACGCGCTGATGCGGGTCGCCGCGGACCAGGGCCTGGAGGCGGTCAGCCTCCGACACGTGGCCGCCGCGGCCGGCGTGTCCGCCGGAATGGTCCAGCACTACTTCCGGACCAAGGACGAGATGATGGCGTTCGCGTTGAGCGTGGTGCGCGAGCGCAGCCAACTCCGGGTCACCGAGGCGGTGGCGCGGCTGGGCGAGACCCCGTCGCCTCGGCTGCTGCTGCGCACGATGCTCGCCGCGCTGTTGCCGCTCGACGAGCGCACCCGCGACGACGGGCGGGTGGCGCTCGCGTTCCTCGCCTACACGGCGGTGCGGCCGTCGACCGCGCCCCGCCTACACGAGGACACCGCGCAGTTCACCGGGTTCATCGCCAGCGTCCTGCCCGACCGGCACGGCGACGCCGCGGCTGCCGGCCTGCTGGCGCTGATGGAGGGGCTCGGTGTCTACCTGCTGGGCGGGCAGTACACCGCCGAACAGGCGTTGGGCGCACTGGACGCCCACCTCGACCTGCTCTTCGGCTGATCCCGTCCTAGCTGGCCGTTAGGCCCCGGACACCGGACGGCGCAGACCAGGATGAGCGGATGAGCCGCGTCCACCGGTCCCGGCCGGTGCTGGTCGAGGAGGCACACCGGGCCACCACCTTCGAGATCTTCTTCGACCTGGTCCTGGTGTTCGCGCTGACGAGGCTCATCGGTTTCATGGCGGAGTCGCTGGGGCCACTCACGCTCTACCAGGGGCTGCTGCTCCTGCTCTGGTTCTGGTACACGTGGAGCTGCTACGCCTGGCTGGGCAACCAGGTCCGCGCCGACAACGGGCCCGTGCTGGCCGGGATGCTCGCGGCGATGGCCGCCATCTTCGTGGCCGCGCTGGTGATCCCGCAGGCGTGGCAGCGCCACGACGGGGTGCTGAGCCCGCCACTCACCCTGGCCATCGCCTACATCGTGGTCCGCGGGCTGCACCTCGGCCTGATGACCTACGCCTCGTCCGGCAACCCGCAGTACCGCCGGCAGACCCTGCGCTTCGCCGTGTCCACCACACTCGCCTGGGCCCCGCTGCTGGTGGGAGCCCTCCTCGGCGGGACCGCGCAGGCCGTGCTGTGGACCGTGGCGTTCCTCGCCGACTTCGGCGGTGGCCGGATCGCCACCGCCGCCAGCTTCGGGGAGGTCCGCAGCGGGGCACACTTCGCCGAACGCCACGGTCTGGTGCTGATCATCGTGCTCGGTGAGTCCCTGCTGTCGGCCGGTGCCGGCGCGGGCATGGCCGTGCTCGCCGGGCCGGTGCTGCTCGCCGCGGTGTTCGGCTTCGCCGCGACCGTGTGCCTGTGGTGGCTCTACTTCGTGGGCGTCGCCCCGGCCGCCGCGGAGGTGCTGACCTCGGCCTCGCCGCGTTCCCGACGCCGTCAACAGCTGGCGTCGGACGCGTACACGCTCGCGCACCTGCCGCTGGTCGCCGGGGTCGTCTACTTCGCCCTGGGCGTCCACCTGATCCTCGCGAGCCTGACCGACCAGCCCCGGCACCCCGCCGGGGAGCCGATGGGGTGGCCGGCGACCGCTGTGCTCTACGGCGGGACCGCGCTCTACCTCATCGGTCGTCTGCTGTTCCTCCGGCTGACCGTCGGCGGCTCGCCGGGCCAGCTTGTCGCGATCGGCGTCGTCCTCCTGTTGCTGCCGGTGGCCCGGGGCCTGCCCGCGCTGGTCGCCCTCGGCCTGCTGGCGGCCTTCCTCACCACCCTGGTGCTTCACCAGCGGTTGACCCGGGCCGGCTGACCACGGCCCTCACCGACAGATCGACGGGATTGCGCGAATCCCGCCCGCCGTGGCAGTCTGCGCATCATCGGTGCCGGGGAGGGGCGGTGGCACGTGCTGAGCTTGCACGGGGTTTCGGTCGGCTACGGCGACGCGCCGGCCGTCCTCCGGGAGGTGTCGGTGACGGTCCGTCCGGGTCGGGTACTGGCGTTGACCGGTTCGTCGGGCGCCGGCAAGACCACCCTGCTGCACGCGATGGCCGGCCTGCTGCGGCCACGGGACGGCGCGGTGACAGTCGACGGGCAGGCGCTACGCGACCGTGATCACGCGGTCGAGCACCGGATCGTCCTCATCCCGCAGGACAACGGTCTGGCCCCGATCCTGACCGCTACCGAAAACCTGCAGGTGGCACTGGTCGCCGGCGGCGTCGCGGCGCCGGAGGCCCGCCAGCAGACCGCCGCGATACTGGATCTGTTAGGCCTTGCCGGCCAGGCCGACCAGCTCGTCGAGGAGTTGTCCGGTGGCCAGCAGCAGCGTACGGCGGTCGCCCGGGGCCTGGCACTGCGCGGAGGTGTGCTGCTGGCCGACGAGGTGACCAGCGAACTGGACGCGGGCAATCGGCAGCGGGTAATGGACCTGTTGCACGACGAGGCGCGGCGTGGCGCGGCCGTCGTGTTCGCCACCCACGACCCGGAGGTGGCCGCCGCCTGCGAAGCGGAGCTGCACCTCGTCGAGGGGCGAGCGGAGATCGTCCGCAGCTGAGGACGTGCCGTAACCGTTAGGTCTCGGTCCGCCTACCGGGACGGTGCTCGACCGGTCCCGTCAATACCCTCGCCATCAATGCTGATCGTCATCTGGGGAGCGCTCGCGGCACGCCGGGCACACGCCTTGGCGGTGCTCCTGCTCGCAGCGCTCGCCGGTGCCGCCGCAGCGGCCGCACCGAGCTACGTCGCCGCGGCCGGGCAGTCCCTGGCCAGCTACGAGATGTCGAAGGCGTCGCCGGACGAGCTTCGGGTGCGGCTCACCGAAGCCGTCGAACAGCCGGGAATGCCCGCCGACCCCGCACGCACCGTGTTCGCGGCCAAGGTCAGGCGACTCACGCCGGCCGGATTCGACGTCGTCCTGGGCGCGCAGAGCGGTGGCGTCGCCGCCGGCCAGGCCGGGAGCGTCACCTCGAACCTGACCTTCCGAGCGGGGGTCTGCGAGCGGGTCGACCTGACCGGAGCCTGCCCTCGGGTGACCTCGACGGGTCAACTCCCCGAGGTCATGGTCAGCACGCACACCGCCGCCCGTCTCGGCGTCGTCGTTGGCGACCAGTTCACCTTCGGCGCGGTGCCGGTGCGGGTGGCCGGTGTCTACCGACCGCGGGACGTGAGCGATCCGTTCTGGCTCGGCACGGAGCTCATTCGGCCACCCGCCGCAGGGTCGCCCGGTACGTCGATCGCGGGCAGCGCCCAGGACGCGATCTTCACCGCCGAGGCCGCACCCCTGGCCGACGAGCAGGCCATCCTGCACGTGTCGACGGTCGACCTCTACGTCACCGAGCACCTGTTGGACAGCCGGTCCGTGCAGGGCCTGCGAGACGCGATCACGGTGGTGCAGCGCGACGGGAGCCGCGAGGGATTCGGTGCCGGCACCACCCTCCCGAGCCTGCTTGATCGCGTCACGGTGCAACGAGGGCAGTTGGCCGACGGCGTGACGCTGGGCGCCGGGCTGTTGGTCCTGCTCTGCTGGCTGGTGCTCTTCGTGGCGGTGGGTTCGGCCGCCGACCAGCGGCGACCGGAGCAGGGCCTGCTCCTGCTTCGCGGGGTGCAGCGCGGACGCCTGTGGGTGCTGGCGATCGGCGAGCACGCGGCACCCGCGTTGGTCGCGATCCCCCTCGGCTGCCTGGGTGGCCTCGCCGCTGCCAAACTGCTCGCCGAGCACACCCTTCCGGCCCGCGCCGACGTCACGATGGACGCCACCGTGATCGGCTTCGCCGCCGTCGGCGCCCTCGGCGCGCTCGCCGCGGTGCTGCTCGCCCAGGCTCGGATGTTGTCCGCACCGGTCGTCGACCTGCTACGCCGGGTGCCGGCACGGGTACGGGGGTGGCGGGCGACAATCGGTGATGTCGTCGCGGTGTCCGTCGCCGTGGCTGCCGTCGTGCAGCTGCGCTCCGGCGGATCGCCCAGCGGCCTGGCACTGGTGGCGCCGGTCGCCGGGGCGCTCGCCGCAGGGGTGCTGCTGGCGCGACTCACCATGATCGCCGGCGCGGCGGTGGGTGGTGCGCTGCTGGCGCGTGGCCGGACCGCCAGTGGTCTCGCCCTGGTGCAGGTGGCCCGGCAACCAGGGTTCCGCCCCCTGATCGCGCTGCTCACGGTGGTCGTCGCGATGCTCGCATTCACCGTCGCCACGAGCGAGGTCGCGTCTGCCGCCTACCGTGATCGGGCGACAGTCGAGGTCGGTGCGCCGCGCGTGGTCGAGGTCGACGCGACGTCGCGTTCGCACCTGTTGGCAGCCGTACGGGCGGCCGATCCCGAAGGTCGGTTCGCGATGGCCACGGTGGTGACCGGCTCGTCCTCCACGGTCGGCACACCGCTGCTGGCCGTGGACTCCGACCGGTTGGCGGCAGTGGCCGGGCCGCATTCCTCCTACGGCGTGTCCCTGGCGGACGTCGCGCGAAAGATCCGCCCAGCTGCGCCCGGGGCACCTGTGCGCCTAAGCGGGCGCCTGCTCACCGTTCAGATCTCCGCCAGCTTCGACGCCGAGGTCTTCGGCGGCAACAAGGTCCGCCTCGCGGTCACGGTCTCCAGCGCCAACGGCACCCGAGTGGTCACCTCTCGCGACGACATCGAGCCCGGCCGCAAGGGCTACGTACTCCAGGTGCCCGAGTGCGCGCAGGAATGCCGGCTGGTCAAAATCGACATCGTCGCACCGGTGGTGTCCGGGAACCTGGAGGTCCGCTTCGAGGCAATGCGGACGGGCGATGAGGACGGCGAACGCGAGGAGCTTGTGCTGACCGGTGCGCAGTTCGCCGATACGACGCGGTGGCGACTGTCCGATCCGGAGGGCACCTTCCTCGACGCCGCGAGCGGAACGGATGCCGCGCTGATCCTCAGCGTGCCGGAGAACCGGCGGGCGGCACCGGCCGGCATCGCTGTTGTCGACGCACCCTTCCCGCTACCCGTCTACCTGACCCGATCGGCGGGGACGCCGCTCGGCGGGATTCATGCGTACGACGGGGTCGACGGGACACCGACCAGAGCGTTGGTCGGGGGTCTGGCCGATCGTCTGCCGCGGCTCGGTGCATCGGGTCTGATCGTCGACCTGGAGTACGCGGATCGACTCGCCGTCGCCAGCCAGAATGGCGACGAGGAGGTCTGGTTGGCTCGGGCGGCCCCCACCGACGTCCTCGACCGACTTCGCGCACAGGGTCTGGTCATCGAGCTTGACCGGACAGCCATCGCCCTACGCCAGGAATTCGATCGACAGGCTACGGCGTTGGCCCTGCGTTTCAACATGTTCGCCGCGCTGGCCGGGGTGCTGATCGGGGCGGCCGGCCTGATCGCGATGGCGGTGGCCGAGCAGCGTGCCCGGGTGGCCATGTTGGTGGCGCTGCGACGGCAGGGGTTGCCGCCACGCGCCCTCCGTGGCGGCTACGGGTGGCCGGTCGCTGTCGCCGCCGTCTCGGGCGCGCTCGTCACAGTGGTGATCTGGCTGCTCACGCGTAGCGGGCAGCGCCTGTTCAGTGACGGCCGCTCACCGGTCCCGTTGCCCGAGTGGCCGGACGTCGGTCGGCTGCTGTTGTTCGTCGTGCCCGCGGTCGCGGTGTTCGCCCTCACGGCGGTCGTGCTCGGTCGGGTCGTCGCCGCCGCGGTGCACCGCCGGAGCGGACGATGACCGCCGCCGCGCCGCAGGACGACCCGGTGACCGCGGGGCATCCGGCTGGCGGTCTGGCCGTCGCCTGCCACCGACTGATCCACATCTATCCCACCGCCACCGGGGACGTCGTCGCGCTCTCCGGGGTGGACCTGCGAATCGCTGCCGGCGAGATGCTGGCGTTGGTGGGGCCGTCCGGCTCGGGAAAGTCCACTCTGGTGGCGATCCTCGGCGGTCTCATGCAGCCGTCCGCCGGACGCGTGTACGTGGGCGACCAAGAGCTGTCGCGGCTCTCGTCCAAGGGCCTGGCCGCCCTCCGTGGGGCCACCGTCGGCACCGTGCTCCAAGGCGCCGAACGCAACCTGCTGCCGTACGTGTCGCTGTCACGCAACATCTGGTTGGCCCAGCGACCCGCGGCACGCCTCGCCGGGCGGCGGCTCGACCCACCGGAGGCGATCCTGGACGTCGTCGGTCTCGCCGGCGCGGGCGCGCGGCGGGTGGGCGACCTGACCCCGGGGCAGCGTCAGCGGGCCGCCCTGGCTCAGGGGCTCGCGGCCGGGCCCGGGCTGCTCCTGGTCGACGAGCCGACCAGCCAGCTCGACGCGTCCGGTCGGGACGAGGTGCTCGCGGCGTTGACCACCATCAACGCGCAACGGGGCACCACTGTCGTCGTGGTGACCCACGACGGCGAGGTGGGCGCCCAACTGGGCCGCGCGGTCACCATCCGGGACGGCCGGGTCGGCGCCGAGGGGCGCGACGGCCGGGACTTCGCCGTGGTGGCGGGCGACGGCACGATCCAGTTGCCGCCCGAGACGTTGGCGACCTTCCCGGCCGGGACGCTCTTCGAGGTCGACCACACCGATCAGTCGATCACTCTGCGCGCGGTGGCCACCCAACCGGCAGGCGACGGGGTGACGCGGGCCAGCGGTGAGCCCGACCACGCCCTCTGATCGTGATCGACTCGTTTGTGCCGAAGTCGCGGTGTCCCCGGTAGCGGGACACCGCGACCTCATCGAACCCGAGTGGCTCACGCCTGGCTCAGTGGGTGGTGACGCCCGCCCGTGCCTTGAGTCGGCGCAGCTCGTCGGCGGTCATCAGCCAGGTGGAGTTCGTCGTCCCCAGGCCGAGGAGCACTTGGTCGAAGGCGTTGCCGTCGTTGTCGTCGGTGTAGCAGACGCTCACCTCGCCCCAGGGCGACGCGGCGACCGCGAAGTGCTCCTGGCGACCCGTCGTGGTCTGGCTCAGCGCCTGGGCCGCCAGCCGACCGGTGGAGGTGCCGTCCGGGTTGAGACCTCGTGCCCAGACGTCCGGGTTGGCGCCGGACACCGTCCAGCCCACCACCACGTTGTCCTGGTCGTCGATGCCGACACCGGGGGCGACGGCACCGGTGCCGGTGGAGACCGGAACCTCGTCGTGCCGGGCCGTGCCCGCCGCGGTGAACGATCGCGCCCAGACACCCCGGGTACCGGTGTGGTCGGACTCCCACCCGACGGTGAAGTCACCGGCGAAGTTCGCCGCCACCGAGGCACGCTGCTGCTGACCGCCGCTCTGCGCGTTGGCCGTCCGCCGCGACAGCGCCACGGCGCCGCTGGACCGGGCCAGCCGGGTCAGCCCGATGTTGTACGAGCCGTTCGCGTCGGCGTCCTCGTCCCAGACCACGAGCGCCTCGCCGGAGGCGGACACCGCCACGTCGGGGCGGTGGTGGCTGCCCGTCGTCTGCGAGGCCGTCACCTCGTACGCCTTGGTGGTGGCCGCGGTGAAACCGGCGGCCTTCACGGTGGCGGGAGCGGTGCCCTGCACGTCCTCCCAGACCACGGTGAAGCCGACGGCGGCGGCGTTGGTGGGCGCGCCGTCCGGGTCGACCGCGACCTTCGGCCAGACCTGCTGCCCGGCGTCGCTGGCGTTGGCCTGCCCCGAGCCGAGCACCGCGCCGGCGGGCGACACCACGCGGTACTGGATGTTGTAGACGCCGTTGCCGTCACCGTCGGCGGCCCAGACCACCACGGCGTTGCCCCGGTCGTCGAGCCCCACGTCGGGGCTGATGTGCCGCCAGGCGGCCCCGCTGGTCCCCCCGGTGGAGAGCTTCAGCTCGTACGCGGGCGTGCCGTCGCGGAACAGCCGCAGGTAGACCTCGCTGTGGGTGTCGTCCTCCGGGGCGGTGCTGTCCCGGTCGTCCTCCCAGACCACGGCGACCTGGCCGTTGCGGTTCATGGCGATGGAGGGCAGGTCCTGGTCGCCGGTGGCGACGCTGTTCGCGGTGGTCCAGGTGACCGCCTCGGCGGTCATCGCCGTCGGGCCGGGAACCACGTTCGGGACCAGCAGGGATGCGGTGAGCAGTGCGGTGATCGCGGTCATGGTGGCTCTCTCCCTTACCCGGCCTGCAGGCCGGGCTGGCCGTCGAGGATGACGAACGAGCGCACGGTGGAGGCCGCCGCGCCGTGCTCGGTCACCGTGTTCACCGCGCGGAAGTCCGCGCGGACCTGGCTACGGCTGATCGTGGTACGGACGTAGCCGCGCCGGTCCGAGTAGAACTTCAGGTGCGGGTTGGCAGCCGCGTTCGGGACCGTGGTGCTGCCGCTGCCGTTACCGGTCGAGCTGATCGAGGTGCAGACCAGTTCGGTGCCGATGGTGGCCGAGGAGGGGTTGGCGTAGTCGGCCTTGAGGTCGTTGGCCCACGACCGGTGCACGTCGCCGGTGAGCACCAGCGGGTTGCGTACCCCACGCTGCTGCCACCCGTTCTGGATCCGGCTGCGGGAGGCCCGGTAGCCGTCCCACGCGTCCATGCTCGCCGCCCCGTTCGCGTCGAGCTGCTGGGCGAAGAAGACCTGCTGGCCGAGGATGTCCCAGGTGCCGTAGCGCTGGGCCAGCCCGTCGAGCAGCCACGCCTCCTGAGCCGCCCCGGTCAGTGACCGGGAGGCCAGGTCGGCGTCGGCGCAGACCTTCCAGCCGTCCCCGCACGCCTGGTCGTCACGGAACTGGCGGGTGTCGAGCATGTGGAAGGTGGCGAGCTGCCCCCACCGGACGCGCCGGTACAGCGGGATGCTGTTGCCGCTGGCGGCGGAGGCCGGTCGCAGCGGCATGTTCTCGTAGTACGCCCGGTACGCGGCGGTCCGCCGTGCGGTCCACTGGGCGGCGGTCAGCGTCGGGCTGCTGTCGTTGCGGACCATGTTGGCGTAGTTGTTCTCCACCTCGTGGTCGTCCGGCACCACCAGCCACGGTGCCGCCGCGTGAGCCGCCTGCAGGTCCGGGTCGGACTTGTAGAGCGCGTACCGGCGGCGGTAGTCGGCCAGCGACACGATCTCGGAGCCGACGTGCTGCCGCACCGTGGAGCTGCCGACGCCACCCTCGTAGATGTAGTCGCCGAGGTGCAGGATCAGGCCCGGGTTGTCCTCGGCCATCCGCCGGTACGCGGTGTAGTAGCCGGCCTCGTAGTGGGCGCAGGAGGCGAAGGCCATCACCAGGTCGCGGCCGAAGCTGCTGGGCGCCGGGGTGGTCCTGGTCCGCCCGACCGGCGAGATCTGGCCCTGGGCCCGGAACCGGTAGTAGTAGTCCGAGTCGGCGGCGAGCCCTCCCGCGATGGCGTGCACGGAGTGCGCGTCGGCGTAGCGGGCGACGACCGAGCCGGAGGCGACCAGCGAGGTGAACCGGTCGGTGGTGGACACCTGCCACTCCACTGTCACGTCGGCGTTGGCCATGCCGCCCTGCCCGTCGGCGTTGAGCGGGGATGGTGCCAGCCGGGTCCAGAGGACCACGCTGTCGGGCGCCGGATCACCGGACGCCACACCGAGTTTGAAGGGGTACGGCACCGCGGCGCGGGCACCCTGAAGGGGTGTCACCGCGACTCCCGCGGTCGCCAGTCCACCGAGGACGAAGATGCGACGGCTCAGCCTTGTCATGGTCAACAGCCTCGGGAACGTCGATGAACGGCGATGGGTGCCCTGCGGAATCCGACGTGACGGAATGCTGTCCTTGGCAAGGCGTTCAGGTGTCCGGACCGCCGGGGCCCGGGTGCCCGAAGGTCAGGTGAGCGGGGACGGCGACTCGGCGCCGGGGATCACCAGCGTCGCCGTGCCGGACCCGTCCGCCGGGACGCTCCAGACGTCGGGTTGGCCGTCGTCCCGACGCAGCGTGTAGGCGACTGTGCCGCCGTCCAGCCACGCGGCCTGGTCATCGACGCTGCGGGTCTCGGCCGTCGCGGTGACCCGCATGCTGACCAGGTCGAGGACCGACAGCCGCCAGCCCTTCGTCGGGTCGGCGTCGATCGCCTCCTTGAACGCGAGTCGGGTGCCGTCCGGTGACAGCGACGGGCACTCGACGTTCTCCTTCAGCGTCTCGACCGTACGGGCGGCGAGGTCACCCCGGACGAGGTACCTCCTCCCCCCGGTCGCCATCGTGGCGTAGAAGCGGTTGTCGTCGGCGGTGAAGGTGACGCCCCAGTAGTTGACGTCCGCGTTGCGGTAGCCCCGACCGTCCCGGGTGATCGCGAACTCCTCCAGCGAGGCCACCGTTACGCCGGTGCGGGTGTCGAGGATCCCGGTGCGGGTGGAGAAGCCACTGGAGGTGTACGAGTCGCCACCGACGAACGTGGTCCAGGAGACCATCCGACCGGAGGCCGAGACCCGGGCCCGGTTCGGCAGCCCGGGCACACTGACCGCCCGGGTCTGGCGCAGCGCCGCGTCGAGCACGACAACCTGGTACGACCACGCGGTGTCCGGTTTCAGGCAGACCCCGGTGCCGGCCGCGGCGTACACCCGGAGGCATTCCAGGCCGGCGACGGTGCGCGGCCCGGCGGGGTCGGTCGTGGCGACTGTGGAGACGTGCCGGTCGGTGATCGCCAGCAGGCGCGGGCCGGGTGCCAGGGTGACCGCCTGCTCGCCGCCGGCCTGCAGCGGCGTCGCGGGAGCCTCCGCTGCCGTGGCGGCGTAGCCGGCCGCCACCGCGCCCAGCAGCACGGCCGAGGCGACCACCACGGCCAGCTTCGCTCGGGTCGACATCGCGGTCATCGGGGCACCCTCCGGGTGGTGAGTCGGGACGGGGAGGCCAGCAGGAGCAGCGTGCCGACCAGGACACCGGCGACGGCCACGGCCGCCGCCCGGATCGCGCTCTCCGGCCCCCACGCCTGCCAGGCCAGACCGAACAGCACCGAGGAGACGAGGTACGCGAGGGCCTGCCCGGTCTGCACCAGCGCGATTCCGGTGGTCCGCACGCGCGCCGGCAACACCGGACCGGCGAGCGCGATGAGCACGCCGTCGGTGGCCGCGTAGAAGGCGCCGTACAGCGTCAGCGCCAGGACGATCAGTGGCCAACCGTCGACCGGGCCGGCCAGCAGCAGGTACGTAGCACCGAGGGCGGTGTAGCCGCCGATCACCACGGGCAGGCGACCGATCCGGTCGGCGAGTACGCCGAGCGGGGCGGCGAGCACCAGGTAGGCCAGGCTGGTCCCGACCGCGAGCAGCGGGAACCAGCGCAGGCCGAGGTCCATCCGGCGTTGCAGCAGCAGGTAGACGAAGCCGTCCCCGATGGTGGCCAGCCCGAGCATCGCGGCGGCCAGCACCAGCCGGCGGGCGGGCCCGCCGCGCAGCAGCCCGAACGCCTCGCGGACGGAGACCTTCGGGTCGTCCGCCCCGTCCGCCGCCCCGCCGTCCGCCGGCCCGCCGTCCGGCCGTTCCCGGACGAAGAGCACGAGCACCACGACCGCCAGGGCCGCGACGCAGAAGCTGGTGACGAAGACCGCGTCGTACGACTGCCCGACGACCAGCAGGACCGCGAACGCGGCGAGGGGCCCGAGGAACGCGCCGACGCTGTCCATTGCCCGGTGCACCCCGAACGCCCGACCCAGCGCCTCGGGCGGCGTGGAGAGCGTGATCAGCGCGTCGCGTGGCGCGCTGCGCACCCCCTTGCCGAGCCGGTCGACGGCGATGACGGCGCCGATCGCCGGGATCGACCGGCCGGCGAGCAGCAGACCGAGCTTGGCGACCGCCGACAGCGCGTACCCGATGCCGGCGACCAGCTTGCGCCGCCGCCACCGGTCGGCCGCGAACCCACCGACGACCCGCAGCAGCGCGGTGGCGCCGGTGTGCACGCCGTCCAGCACGCCGAAGGCCACCGGGCTGAGGTGCAGGCCCAGCACCAGGTAGAGCGGCAGGACCGCGGCCACCATCTCGGCCGACACGTCGGTGATCAGACTGACCGTGCCGAGCGCGACGACGTTGCCGCTGACCATCGCGAACCGGCGGCGGCGGGGCCCCGCGTCGGGTTGGTCGGCGACCGGTCGGGAGACGGTCGACAGGTACACGAGCATCTCCTCGGATCGACGGCTGACGGTCAGCCATCGTCCGTACTCAGTGGAGGGGGCACAACGGACCGTCGGTGGCATCCGGGCGAGGTGCGGGTGAACGGGTTCCCAACACCGAGGTGTTCGCCTGCCTGGACGCACTGTTCATCCGCCCGTCGCCCACCGGCTCATCGACCTTCCTACATTCCATGCGCTCTTCCCACGAGGTAAGGAGTCCTGGATGGACATTCGATTCCCCCGTCCGTCGGTGACGCTGGGGGTGGTCACGGTGATCGTCGCCGCCACCGCCGCCGTCGTCGTGACCGGCGCTGGCGCGGCGTCGGCGGCGAGCGTGACCTTCACGCCGGTCGCCGACACCTACGTCCAGAGCGACACGGCCACCACCAACTACGGCACGTCCACGCAGGTCGTGGTCGACAACTCGCCCGTGCGGCGCTCGTTCCTGCGTTTCACCGTGAGCGGTGTCAGCGGCACGGTGACCGGCGCCAAGCTGCGACTGCGCACGATCAGCGGCAACAGCGGCAGCGACGCCGGTGGCACGTTCCGCCGGATGTCCAACACGACCTGGTCGGAGACCGGCACCACCTGGAACAACCAGCCGACCATCGACGGGGCCACGCTCGGCACGATCGGCGCGGTCAGCGGCAACACCTGGTACGAGGTGGACGTCACGGCCGCGGTCACCGGCAACGGCACGTACAGCTTCGGTGCCACCTCGACCAGCGGTGACGGCGCCTACTACGACACCCGCGAGAGTGGCGCGGACGCCCCGCAACTGGTGGTCACCACCGGGACCACCACGCCACCCCCGTCGGGTGACCCGGTGTTCGTCGGCGCCGGCGACATCGCCGACTCCGGCTCCGGCGACAGCGCCACCGCGACGCTGCTCGACAGCATCCCGGGCACGGTCTTCACCACCGGCGACAACGTCTACGACAGCGGGACGGCATCGCAGTTCAACAGCTACTACGAGCCCACCTGGGGTCGGCACAAGTCCCGCACCCGCCCGTCGCCGGGCAACCACGACTACAACACCTCGGGGGCGACCGGCTACTACAACTACTTCGGTACGTCCGCCGGCCCGAGCGGTCGCGGCTACTACTCGTTCGACCTCGGCAACTGGCACATCGTGTCGCTGAACTCGAACATCAGCATGTCGGCCGGCTCGACGCAGGAGCAGTGGCTGCGCGCGGACCTGGCCGCCAGCAGCAAGCCGTGCACCATCGCGTACTGGCACCACCCGCTGTTCACGTCCAGCTCCAACCACGCGCCGTCTACGTCGACGCGGCCGCTGTACCAGGCCCTCTACGACTACAACGCCGACGTCGTGGTGTGGGGGCACAACCACGTGTACGAGCGGTTCGCCCCGATGAACCCGGCCGGTGGCGCCGACTCCAGCCGGGGTCTGCGCAGCTTCGTCGCCGGGATGGGCGGCGCCGGTCACTACGGCTTCGGCACCATCCAGCCCAACAGCGAGGCGCGTAACAGCTCGGCGTGGGGCCTGCTGAAGTTCACCCTGCACTCCGGCAGCTACGACTGGCAGTTCGTACCGGTGGCCGGCCAGACCTACACCGACAGTGGCACCGGCACCTGCCACTGAACGACGCGTGCCCCCTGTCCGCGAGGCGGACAGGGGGCACGTGCGTACCGTCGGGCGTCAGCGGGCGGTGCCGGCGCGACGCTTGTTGTAGACGTCGAAGGCGACCGCGACGAGCAGGACGAGACCCTTCACCACCGACTGGGTCGACTGGTCGATGCCCATCAGCTGCATGCCGTTGCTCATCACCGCCATGATCAGACCACCGACCATCGCGCCCACCACGGTGCCCACGCCACCGGTGACCGCCGCGCCGCCGATGAAGGCCGCGGCGATCGCGTCCAGCTCGAACATGTTGCCGGCGGCGGGCTGGGCGCCGTTCGACCGCGACGAGTAGATGACGCCGGCCACCGCCGCCAGGAAGCCCATGTTGACGAACATCCAGAAGTTGACGGTGCGGACCTTCACCCCGGACAGCGCCGCCGCCGACAGGTTGCCGCCGATCGCGTAGACCTGGCGACCGAAGACGGTACGCCGGGTGAGCAGGCCGTAGACAAGCACCAGGACCGCCAGGATGATCAGCACGATCGGCAGCCCTCGGGCGTGCGCCAACTGCCAGGCAAAGTACATGAGGACCGCGCCGACCAGCACGACCCGGGCGACGAACAGGGGGAACGACTCGACAGGCTGCTGGTAGCGGATGCGCGCCACCCGGGTGCGGAAGCCGCTGACCGCGTAGCCGGCCACGGCGATGGCGCCGATCAGCAACGTGAAGGCGTCGAAGCCCTGCCCGCCGAGCAGGCCGTTGAGGAAGCCCGCCGCGACCTGCTGGTACTCGGACGGGAACGGCGACAGCGAGATGTTGTCGAGCACCCGCAGGGTGAGACCCCGGAACAGCAGCATGCCGGCCAGGGTCACGATGAAGGCCGGAATGCCGGCGTACGCCACCCAGAACCCGTGCCAGGCGCCGACCGCGACGCCGACGACAAGCGCGGCCACGACGCCGATCCACCAGGGATGGCCCTGCTGGATCACCAGGACGGCGGAGACCGCTCCGGTGAGCGCGACGACCGACCCGACCGACAGGTCGATGTGCCCGCCGATGATCAGGATGACCATGCCGATCGCGAGGACCAGGATGTACGAGTACTGGAGGACGATGTTGGTGATGTTGCCGGGGCTCAGCAACACCCCGTCGGTCAGGACCGCGAAGAGCGCGACGATGACGACCAGGGCGACGTAGATCCCGCTCTGCCGCAGGTTGTTCAACACCAGCGCCCGCAGGTCGCTCGTCCCGCTGTGCAGGGCGGCGCCGGGCGTGCTGTCCGGGGGCGTGGGGCGCTCCGTCGAAGGGGTCTTGATGCTGGTCATCCGACGAGCTCCTTGTCCTTGGTCATCAGCTCCATGAGGCTCTCCTGAGTCGCCTCGGCCACCGGCATCTCGCCGGTGATCCGGCCGGCGGCGAGGGTGTAGATGCGGTCGCACATGCCGAGCAGCTCCGGCAGCTCGGAGGAGATGACGATCACCGCCTTACCGGCGGCCACCAACCGGTTGATGATCGTGTAGATCTCGTACTTGGCGCCGACGTCGATGCCGCGGGTGGGCTCGTCGAGGATCAGCACGTCCGGGTCGGTGAACAGCCACTTGGACAGCACGACCTTCTGCTGGTTGCCGCCGGAGAGCTTGCCGACCACCGCCATGACGCTGGGCGTGCGGATGTTCATCTCCTGGCGGCTCGCCTCGGCAACCTTGATCTCCTCGTTGCCGTTCACCCAGCCCAGGCGGGACAGCCGGTCCAACGCGGCGGCGGACACGTTGCGCCGCACGTCGTCGATGAGGTTGAGGCCGTAGCGCTTGCGGTCCTCGGTGACGTAGGCGATGCCGTTGTCGATCGCCTCGGCGACGGTGCGCGCCTGCACCTCCCGCCCGTGCACGAAGAGCCGGCCCCGGATGTCACGCCCGTAGGACCGACCGAACACGCTCATGGCCAGCTCGGTCCGGCCGGCACCCATGAGGCCCGCGATGCCGACGACCTCACCGGCGCGTACGGACAGGCCGACGCCCTCGACGACCATCCGGTCCTGGACCGGGTGACGCACCGTCCAGTCCTCGATGCGGAGGACCTCGTCGCCGGGGGACGACTCGCGGTCGGGGTAGAAGCTGTCCAGGTCGCGCCCGACCATGCCCCGAATGATCCGCTGCTGATTCACGTCGTCGGACTTCATGTCCAGGGTCTCCACCGCGCGTCCGTCCCGGATGACCGTGGTCGAGTCGGCGATGGCGGTGATCTCGTTGAGCTTGTGCGAGATCATGATGCAGGTGATGCCCTGCTCCTTGAGGGCACGCAACAGGTCGAGCAGGTGCGCCGAGTCGATGTCGTTGAGCGCGGCGGTCGGCTCGTCGAGGATGAGCAGGCGCACCTTCTTCGACAGCGCCTTGGCGATCTCCACCAGCTGCTGCTTGCCGACGCCGAGCTGGATGACCGGGGTGACCGGGTTCTCGTGCAGCCCGACGGACGCCAACAGCTTGGCCGCCTCGGCGTTGGCGAAGTTCCAGTCGATCAGGCCGCTGCGGCCACGCCGCTCGTTGCCGAGGAAGATGTTCTCCGCGATCGACAGGTACGGCACCAGGGCGAGCTCCTGGTGGATGATGACGATGCCGTTCGCCTCGCTGTCGCGGATGCCGCGGAACTGCATCGGCTTGCCGTCGAAGAGGATCTCGCCGTCGTACGAGCCGGACGGGTAGACGCCGGACAGCACCTTCATCAGGGTGGACTTGCCGGCGCCGTTCTCACCACAGATGGCGTGGATCTCCCCGCGGCGCACTGCGAGGGTGACGTCCTCCAGCGCGGTCACGCCGGGGAAGGTCTTGGTGATGCGACGCATCTCGAGGATGGTGTCGTCCATGGTCACTGTCCTCCGTCAGGTCTGGACGCGGTACGCACCCAGGCGTGGGGGGGGGGGGGGGGGGGGCCCGGCCCCCCCCGGGGGTGGATAGTTTTGGGGAGCCCGGCGGCCCGCGGAGCCCCCCCCCATGCCGCGGGGGGGAACACGCCCGCGTGTGTTGTGGG
>NZ_JBITGG010000023.1:0-52308 GCF_044456765.1 Micromonospora sp. NPDC050784
GGGGGGGGGGGGGGTTGCGGGGGGGGGGGGGTGGGCGGGGGGGGGGGGGGGGGGGGGGGGGGGGGGGGCCCCCCCCCGCCCCCGGGGGGGGGGGGGGCCCCGCCCCGGGGGGGGGCGCCCCCCGCCGCGCGACGCGGTCAGAAGTCGTCCACGCTGACCGTCACCCGGTCGGTGCTCGATCTCCAGTTGGGCACGTTGATCACCTCGTACCCGCCGCCGCGTTGGCCCACGGTGATCCGTACCAGACCGAGGTGTGCCGGCGTCGCCGGGATGAAGACGTCCATGCCGGTGATGAAGGTCTGGCTGAAGAACTCCGGCAACGGGGCCGTCAGTTTCGTGACGCCGTCGCTGCCGTCGTCGAAGGCGAAGATGCCGATCACCCTCTTGGCGCGCGGTGCGTTCGCCGCGTTCAGGACATCCCTGCCGTTGATCCAGAGGTGGTCGCCGGCGTCGCCCTGGTCGCCCCACCACTCCTTCTGCCGTTGGATGGTGAGCGCCGTGTGCCGGTCGCTGGTGTCGACCAGGGCGCTGAGGCCCTCACCCGGCTCGCTCGTCGCGAGGCGTACGAACGAGTCCGAGCGCAGGAACGGCTGGAAGTAGAAGTGGTGAGTCGCGGCGCCGGGGCGCACGAGGGCGAACTCGTAGCGGGCCGTGGCGAGCACCGGGAGGGGGCCGAACGAGCCGTCGCCACCGAGCGACACCCGGTGGGCGGGCCGGTGTGACAGTCGGCCGCCGGTCAGCGGGCTGACCGGGTAGACCTCGAGAGTCGCACCGGTGACGCCGACGTTGCTCGGAAAGAGCACGGCGCGACCGGAGACCCGGGCGGCGCCGAGGAGTTGGGGCACGATCCGTGTGGTGTGGGGCGCGCGGCCCTGGAGGAATCGGAAGATCTCGCCGAACGACTCCGTCGACGACACGGTCTGGGTGTGCGACTGGTCGGGCAGGTGCACGTTTGTCGCGCCGACGACGGCGCGGGCCGGGTCGCCCTCGCCCCAGATCGCGAGGGTGGGCACCCCGCCCGGCGGGGAGGTCGCGGTGCGCCCGTCCAGGTTGACGTAGTGGGCGACCCGGGCGGCCCGTTCCGGCGAGCTGGTGAGATAGCCCTGCGTGACGAAGGTGCCCAGCGAGTGCGCGACGAGGTCGACCCGGTCGGCGCCGGTGGCCGCCAGCAGGCGGGAGATCCGCGCGTCGAGCCCCGCGTACACCTGGGGCAGGATGGTCGCGATGTTCGGGGAGTCGTACTCATGGGCTTCGATGATGTCGGTCGGGTAGCCGTTGCTGGCCAGCCGTTTGGCCTGGGACTCGAACTGCGCCGCCGATCCCGCGCTGCCGTGCACGAAGATCACTGGGCGGTGGGTCGGGGTGGCGGCGGCTTCGGCGGCGCGGGGAACGGCGACGGCGGACAGGCTGGCCGCGAGGGCGACCCCGGCCAGCACGGAGAGCAGCCTCCGGCGAGATGTGTGCATCGATCCTCCACCTTGAGGGACGAAGTATTTGCACTACTAGCGCAAGTATCGTGTCAGGGTGCGGCGCGATGGTCCACACCTTCCGGTCAGCTGACCGCCGCGGCGAGCAGGTCGCCGACGGCGGCGCGGACCGGGTCGGGGTTCGACCAACTCCAGTTGGGGTGCGCGCGGTTGGTGAGCAGCGCCAGGACGAGTTTGCGGTCGGGCGCGACCAGGAGCGAGGGGCCGGCGAACCCGGTGTGCCCGAAGGTCCGGGCCGAGGCGAGCCTCCCCATGAACCAGCTCTGGTTGAGGACGACCCCGAGGCCGTGCGCCGAGGTCCGGTTGGGTCGCTCGGGGTCGATGGCGGGTTTGCCGGCGTTGTGGTTGCTGAGCATCCGGCGCACGGTCGCCGCGGCGAGGATCCGCTTGCCCTGGTAGGTGCCTTCGTTCAGCAGTAGCTGACCGATTGCCGCGAGATCGGTCGCGGAGGCGAAGATGCCGGCGTGCCCGGCGATGCCACCGAGGTGGTTGGCGACGTCGTCGTGGACGGTGCCCCGCAGCAGGCCCCGGGACGAGCGGGCGTCGGTGGCGACCAGACGGTTGGCCCTGGAGGTGGTGGACACCCAGCTGTTGGGGTTGAAGCCGGTGTCGCGCAGGCCCAGCGGGCTGGTGAGGTTCGTCCGGAGTGCCTGGTCGAGCCGCTGGCCGGTGACCTTCTCGACGATCTTGCCGGCGACCATGAGCCCGACGCTGGAATAGCGGAACGTGTTCCCGGGCACGGCGCCGGGAACCAGCGGCGTGGTGAGCACGGCGTTCCACCGGGCCGCGTTGTCGGGCAGGCCGGTGACCTTGGCGCCGACGGGGAGGCCGCTGGTGTGGGTGAGCAGCATCTCGACGGTGATCTGCTGCTTGCCCGTGCCGGTGAACGCGGGCAGGTAGTCGCGCACCGGAGCGCCGAGGTCGACCTGCCCCTTGTCGACCTGCTGCAACAGCAGGATGGCCGTGTACACCTTGGTGACCGAGGCGAGGTCGAAGATGGAGTCCGGGCGCATCGCGACGCGCTGGCTCGCCGTGAGCAGCTTCGGGCCCGCGCCGTAACGCAGCGCCTCGCCGACGGCGGTGTGCACCGTCATCTTCCCGTCCACCAGGACGAGAGCGACCGCACCGGGGAAACCCTTGTGCTGAAAGGTCTGCGGCGTGGCGGGCAGGTGTCGCCGGAGCAGGGCGGTGACGTCCCGCGCGTAGGGGGCCTGACCGGCCGGTGGGGGGCCGTCGCTCGGGGGGACCGGTGCGCCCGGTGCGGCGGACGGTGACCTGATATTTCCCCCCGAACCGAACCCGACCCGGTTCCCGGCGGCGTCCGTCCCGGTCACCGCGTCGCCGGTGGCCGCAGCACCGGGACCCGTCGCGCCGTTGTCGCCGCAACCGGTGAGGGCGGAGGTCGCGGCGGCCAGGCCGACCCCGAGCAGAGTACGACGCGCAACGGGCATGCCGGAGATCGTGACAGTCGGCCAGCGGGCGCGCCACCTGACCTGTCCAATCGTCCACCCGGTCGAACCCATCGGCCAACAGGTGGTCATCTGGCGGACACAGCCGGTTGCCATTCAGGCGGTTGTGCGACGATCGGCGGGCATCACGTCGAACGACCGTCCACCGGTCTGTCCGCGAACGGTCGCGGACAGTCACCGGGGAGGGCACACACCTCGTTACCCCCTTGGAGAGCACGATGTCCCTCTCCCCGTCCCGGGTCTTCGCAGAGCTGAACGCTGCTCGACCCCCTGACCAGCCGTCCCCGACGATGGGGACGGCCGTCGTGGTCGGCGGCAGCGTCGCCGGTCTGCTGGCCGCCCGGGTGCTGTCCGACCACGCCGACACCGTCGTCATCATCGACCGGGACGACCCGCAGGTGACCGGAGCGCGGCCCGGCGTACCCCAGGGGACACAGCTGCACGCGCTGCTGCCCGGCGGCCTCTTCCAGTTGGAGCGACTGTTTCCCGGATTCCGCGAGGAGGCACTGGCGCGCGGAGCGATCGAGGCGCCGCCCGCGTCCCGGCGCAACTACCTCGACGGGCGTCCGAAGGTCGTCGTCCCCGACGACGCCGACAGCCTGGCGGGCAGTCGGCCGCTGTTGGAGGGCCTGATCCGCCAGCAGGTGCTTCGACTGCCCAACGTCAAGACGATCACCGCCCGCGCCACCGGCCTCGTGTTCGACGGCACCGCGGTCACCGGGGTCCGCTGTGAGGTCGGCGGGGTGACCGGTGTGGAGCGCGGCGACCTCGTGGTGGACGCCATGGGGCGGTCCAGCAAACTGTCGGACTGGCTGGAACGGGCCGACTGGGACCGGCCGGTCACCCGGCGGATGACCGTGCACCTCAACTACGCGACCGCCCTGTTCCGTCGCCCGGAGGTCACCCCGGCCTCGACGGTCGTGCTGGCACTGAACACCGCCAGGACGGCGGCGGACGTGGCCGGGGCCGCGTTCTTCGCCATCGAGGACGGCCGGTGGATGACCATGATGGCCGGTTACGGCAACGACCGCCCGGGGCGCACCGCGGAGGACTTCGTCCGCCGCCTGCGGGAGCAGTTCCCGCCCGAGTTCGGCGAGGTCGCCGACCAGGAGATGATCGGTGACGTCCAGACCTACCACCACGCCGACAGCCGGCGACGGGACTTCCACGCGCTCAAGCGGTTCCCGGCCGGCCTGATCAGCGTCGGCGACGCCGTCGCCTCGTTCAACCCGGTGTACGGGCAGGGCATGACGGCGGCGGCCCTGCACGCGGCGTGCCTGTCGACGTACCTCCGGTCCGGCCCGGATCTGCGGGCGCCCGCGCGCCACTTCCTCGCGCTACAGAAGGTCGTGGTCGATGCCGCCTGGTCGCTGTCGACCTCGGCGGACCTGGCGTTGCCCCACGTCGACGGGCCCTACCCGCGCGGCTACCGGCTCTCCAGGTGGGCCAGTGGGCAGATCATCGCCGCGACCGTCACGGACGTGACGACCGCGCGGCGGTTCAACGACGTCGTCTCCATGCGCGAGCACCCGCGTTCGCTGGCCCGGCCCGGCGTGCTCCTGGGCGCCCTGCGCGCCAACCGACGCGCACACTGAGCGGGTGACCCGGCGGCCTCGTCGCGAGGCCGCCGGGACCGCCCCTAGCGGGGGAGCTTGCGGAGGATGTCGACCACGAAGCGGTGGTCGTCCACCTGCGGCAGCCCGGAGACACCGACCCAGCCCACCACGCCGGTGCCGCGCACGCGCAGGGGCACCGCACCCCCGGCCGCCGCGTACCGCGAGGCCGGCAGGCCGAACCTCTCCGCCAGCGTCACCTGCTTGTCCTGGCACAGCCGGGCCATGTAGAGCGAGGAGTGCTCGAACCGCATCACGACCCGCCCCTTGCGGCGCAGCCACGCGTCGTTGTCCGCCGTCGACCCCGGCAGGCCACAGTGGAACAGCTGCCGTCCGGCCCGCCACACACCCACCGAGACCGGCAGCCGCCGCTCGGTCGCGGCGGCGACGGCGAGCATCCCCAGCTCGTACGCGTCGGTCTCGGACAGGCCCGCGAGCTCCAGCTCGTTCTCCTCGCGCAGCAGCTCGTCCAGCGTCGGCCACGGTTCACGGTCAGCTGACATGTTTCTTCTCCTTCGTGGTGCGGGGCGATCATCCCGTCGGGCGGGGCGATCACCAGGCGCAGGGCGCGTAGTCCTTCAGGAAACAGCCGTACAGGTCCTCGCCCTGCTCGCCCCGGACGATCGGGTCGTACACCCGGGCCGCGCCGTCGACCAGGTCCAGTGGGGCGTGGAAGCCCTCGTCGGCCAGCCGCATCTTCGTCGGGTGGGGGCGTTCGTCGGTGATCCAGCCGGTGTCGACGCTGGTCATCAGGATGCCGTCGGTCAGCATCTCCTGCGCGCTGGTGCGGGTGAGCATGTTCAGCGCCGCCTTTGCCATGTTGGTGTGCGGGTGCCCCGGCCCCTTGTAACCGCGGCCGAACTGGCCCTCCATCGCCGACACGTTCACCACGTACTTGCGGCGGGCCGAAGCGGCGGCCATCGCCGGGCGCAGCCGGCTGACCAGCACGAACGGCGCGGTGACGTTGCACAGCTGCACTTCGAGCAGCTCGACCGGGTCCACCTCCTGCACCCGCTGGACCCAGCTGTTGACCGAGTCGAGGTCGGGCACGAGGCCCCCGGCGTCGATGGCCGTGGACGCCGCGATCCGTTCCGGTGAGGCCGAGCCGCTGGTGAGCGCCAGCGCGGTGAGCGCGTGCGGGGTGAGCGCGGTCGACTGTGGTCCAGCGGTCAGGCTGCCCACCGGGCCGCCCGGCCCGTCCGGCTTGGCGAACGTGATCAGCTCCGGCAGCGGGCCGTCCGGCAGGGCCGCGGCCTCGGCGGCGATGAGCTGCGCGTACGCCCCGGGGGACCGGCGGACGGTCTGCGCCGCGTTGTTGATCAGAATGTCGAGGGGGCCCTGGCTGCTGACGTCGTCGGCGAGGGCGATCACCTGGGCGGGGTCGCGCAGGTCGATGCCGACGATGCGCAGCCGGTGCAGCCAGTCCCCGCTGTCGGGCATCGCGGCGAACCGGCGGACCGCGTCGTGCGGGAACCGCGTCGTCACCGTGGTGTGCGCGCCATCGCGCAGCAGCCGCAGCGCGATGTACATGCCGATCTTGGCTCGGCCACCGGTGAGCAGCGCGCGCCGACCGGTCAGGTCGGTACGGGCGTCGCGGCGCTCCCGGTTGAGCGCGGCGCAGGACGGGCAGAGCTGGTGGTAGAAGGCGTCCACCTCGCGGTAGCGCTGCTTGCAGACGTAGCAGCCGCGGGGGTTGTGCAGGAATCCCGCCGTCTCGCCCGCGGCGGAGGAGGCGAGCGGAATGCCCTGCGTCTCGTCGTCGATGCGCCCCGGTGCCCCGGTGGCGGTGGCCTCCGTCACCGCGCGGTCGGCGGCGAGGATGGCGTCCCGCCGCTCCTCCCGCCGCCGCTGCTTGATCACCTTGTAGAGCCGGGCGGTGGCCCGCTGCACCCGCACCACGTCGGGGTGGTCGGAGGGCAGCGCCTCCAGCGCCTCGAAGACGCTGAGGCAGGCCTCCAGCCGGCTTCGGTCAATACCCTCTTGACCGTTTTCGGTAATGTTGTCCACCGTCATGCGTCGTTGTCTCGTCCCGTATCCCGCGCCGGCTCCAGCCGGCCCGCCCCAAGTCCGACCCGAAACGGTACGCGCCCCACGGCCTCCGACGCACCTCACGGCCGTCCGGCGTGGTGCGCCTCGCGGCCGTCCGGCGTGGTGCGCCTCGTGGCACTGTCAGTCGGCGTCGGCGTGGCCGAGACGCCAGTAACCCATGAAGGCCACCGCCCGGCGGTCCAGACCCCGGTCGGCCACGAGGTGCCGGCGTAGGTGACGGATGACGCCGGCCTCCCCGGCCAGCCACGCGTACAGCGGCACCGAGGCCACCTCCTCGGGCACCTCCCACAGGATCTCGGTGTCCACGTCCACGTCCGGCACGGGCTGGACGGCCGTCGACGCGTCGGGGGCCAGCAGTTCCCCGGCCGCGGCGACGACGGCGGGCACCAGGTGGCTGCCGTACCCGTCGGCGCCCCGGGACAGCCAGCGGACCTCGACGCCGGGCGGCGCGACCAGCGGCAACACGTCGGCGGCGTCGGGCACCTCCAGCACGACCGTGCCCCGGGCGTCGTGGGGGAGCCGCTCGCAGATGCTGCTGATCGCCGGCACGGCGGTCTCGTCCCCGGCCAGCAGAAGGGTGCCGCCGGTCGACTGTCGAAACTCGACCCCGCCGTGGTTGCCGTCGAAGCCGGCGTCCGGCCCGACCAGGGCGATCTCGTCGCCGACGCTGGCCCGCCGGGCCCAGCGCGTCGCCGGGCCACTGTCGCCGTGCAGCACGAGGTCGACGTCGACCTCGGCCAGGTGCGGGCGGACCGCCCGCACCGTGTAGGTGCGGATCGGGTTGCGCAGGTGCTCGGGCAGGGCCCGCCACGTCGCGTACCAGTCCGCTCCGTGCGGCAGGGTCGCCCCGCGCTGACCGGGCAGCGGCAGCGCCAGTTTGATCCGCTGGTCGTAACCGTTGTCGGCGAAGCGGTCCAGGTCCGCCCCGGTGAAGGTCACCCGGGTGAAGGACGGGCTGAGTCGGCGTACCGCGTGGACGGTGACGGCGAACACGCGCCACGGGGCGATGGGCAGGGTCTCGGTCATGGTGCCTCTCTCGACTCGGGCCGGCTCTACCGGGTGGTGCTCGCCACGGCGCGGGAGCGCCACAGCAACCAGACGAAGTACGGGGTGCCGATCATGGCGGTGACCAGGCCGGCGGGGACCTGGGCCGGAGCGATGACCGTCCGGCCGAGGGTGTCGGCGATGCTGACCAGCGCCGAGCCGAGCAGGGCGGCCACCGGAAGCACCCGGGAGTGCCGCCCGCCAACGAGCGCCCGCGCGGCGTGCGGGGCGACCAGGCCGACGAAGCCGATGACCCCGACGGCCGAGACGGCGGTGGAGGTGAGCAGCGCCGCCGCGCCGAGCGCGACCAACCGGGTGCGTTCCAGGCGGACGCCCAGCACCCGGGGGGTGTCGTCGTCCAACGCCATCAGGTCGAGTTCCCGGCGGGCGGCGACCACGGCCGGGGTGAGCACCAGCAGGGCGATCAGCACCGGCAGCACCTGGGTGGGCATCCGACCGTAGGTGGAGCCGGACAGCCAGGTCAACGCCTTCCCGGTGTTCCACGGGTCGAAGGCGACGACCAGGTAGGTGATGACCGCCATGCCGCCCTGCCAGGCGCCGAAGCCGATCAGCACCAGTCGGTCCGAGCTCAACCCGCCGCGCCAGGCCAGGCCGTAGACCAGGGCGAACGCCAGCATCGCGCCGAGCCCGGCGACGCCGGAGACGGCCCACACCCCGGCCAGCGGCACGAAGGTGAGCAGGGAGACGGCCCCGAGCCCGGCACCGGCGGTGATGCCGAGGATGCCGGGTTCGGCCAGCGGGTTGCGGCAGACCGCCTGCACGGTGGTGCCGGCGACCGCGAGCGCCGCGCCGGCCAGGACCGCCGCGGCGACGCGCGGCCACCGCTGGTCCAGCACAAAGGTGTACGCGGGCCCGGTGCTGCCGTTGAGCCAGTTCACCACGTCACCGAGCAGCACCCAGGTGTCACCGGCGAGCATGCCGACCGCCACGGCGCCGACGGTCAGGACGGCGGTGACGGCGACGACGCCGTGGTGGAAGGCGGCGGAGCGGACGGCCGCGTGGCCACCGGGCGGACGGCGGGTGGGGCCCGCGTCGCGGTGCCGGCGGGCCAGCCAGATGAGGATCGCCGCACCGAACAGGGTGGTGACCACGCCGGTGGGGATGTCGACGCCCGCCTGCCCGCCCATCACGGCCCGCAGCAGCACGTCGGAGCCGAGCACGATGATGACCCCGGCGATGCCGGACAGGGGCAGCAGGATGCGGTGCCGGTGCACCCCCGGCACCACGGGGGCGAGCAGCCGGACGATCACCGGCGCGCAGAGGCCGACGAAGCCGACCGGGCCGGTGAGGGTGACGGCCGCGGCGGAGAGCAGCACGGCCAGCACCATGACGGTGAGCCGGGTGCGCCGCACGTCGAGGCCGAGCACGGTGGCGGTGTCGTCGCCGAGGGCGAGGATGTCGAGGCGGTGGCCGAGCAGCACCAGCACGACGGCGGCGCCGACGATCACCGGAGCGAGTTGGGTCAGCGCGGTCAGGTCGCTCTGCACCAGCGAGCCGTTCCCCCAGGCGAACAGCCCGATGGTTGCCTGCTCGAACAGGAGCAGCAACAGGGTGGTCACCGACCCGAGCGCCAGCGCGGTCGCCGAGCCGGCGAGGATCAGGCGGGTGGTGCCGGCCTGCCCGCCGGAGGACATCGCCATCACCAGGCCGGCGGCGGCCAGCCCGCCGCAGAAGGCGAGGCCGCCGGCGGGCAGCGCGGGCAGCGAGACGCCGAACGCGGCGACGGCCACGATCGCGAGGTGGGCGCCCGCGTTGACCGCGAGGGTGTCGGGGGAGGCGAGCGGGTTGCGGGCGATCGACTGCAACGCCGCCCCGGCGAACCCGAGCGCCACGCCGATGGCCAGCCCGGCGAGGAGCCGGGGCAGCCGAGAGGCGATCAGGACGCGGGCCGCCTCGTCGTCGGCGCCGGCCGCGAGCCGCAGCAGGTCGAGGGCGCCGACGTTCGAGGTGCCCTGGGTGAGGTGCAGCGCGCCGACCACGAGCAGCAGCAGGATCGCGACGACGAAGACACCGGCGACGCGGGGTACGGCCAGCCGTCCGCCCGGAGCCGGCCGGGTGGCCGGCTCCGGGCGTGGGGGTGCGTTCAGCACGCTCACACCGCGTACGTCTTGACGAGTTCGTCGATGTACTGCTTGCCGGAGAGCGGACCGCCGAAGGTCCAGACGCCGTTGGGCATCTTGTGCAGGTTGCCCTGCCGCACGAAGGGCAGCGACTTCCAGATGGCGTTGCCGGCGAGACCGTCGGCGAACACGTCGTCGCCGTCGGAGGCGTTGTAGAAGAGGTGCGTGTTCGGGTCCTTGAGGACCGTCATGCCCTCGACGTCGGTCTGGCCGAGGCCCCACGCCTCATCGGTCTTGCCGGTCCAGGCGTTGGTGAGGCCGAGCTGGATGCCGATCTGGGAGACCAACGCGCCCTTGCCGAACATTCGGATGCTGACGGTGCTGCCCTCCTTCCAGCCGTCGGCGATGGCGAACGGCCGGCCGGCGGCACCCGCGTCGGCGATCTTCTTCTTGCCGTCGGCGATGGCCGCGTCGAAGTCGGCGAGCAGCTTCTCCGCCTCGGTGGTCTTGCCGACCGCCTTCGCGATCATGTTGAGGTCGCTGCGCATCCGGCCGAGGTTGTCGGTGGCGTCACTGCCCTTGGCGACCACGACGGGCACGAACTTCTCCAGTTGGCTGACCATGTTGGCGCCCCGGTCGTCCTCCATCACGACGAGGTCGGGCTGGAGGGCGACGATCGAGTCGACGCTGGGCTCGCCGCGAGTGCCGACGTCCTTGACGCCCGGGTCGAGCTTCGCGGAGGTGACCCAGGTGCCGTAGCCCTTGGGGTCGGCGACACCGACGGGCATGACGCCGAGGCTGACCAGCATCTCGACCTCGCCCCACTCCAGCCCGACGACCTTGGTCGCCGGCGCCTTGAGGGTGATCTCCTTGCCCCGACTGTCGGTGAGGGTGACCGGACCACTGGCCGCCGAGGCGAAGGTCTCGGGGGCGGCGGCGTTCTCGGTGGTGCCGCAGGCGCCGAGCGTCAGGGCGGCCACGACGGCGATGAGGGCGGTGAAACGGGTACGGGTCATGACGGTCTTTCTCTGCTGTGGATGAGGGTTGTTCAGACCAGGGCGCGGATCTGGTGCCGCCCGACGGGGCGAGTGGTGACCAGTCCGCTGAGCGGATCGATGGTCACCTCGATGCGGATGCCGTAGGTCTCGGTGAGGGCGTTCTCGGTGAACACCGTTGCCGGGGTGCCGGTGGCGCGGACCCGGCCCTGGTGCAACAGGACCACCTCGTCCGCCACGGCGGCCGCCTGGTTGAGGTCGTGCAGCACGACGCCGACGGCGACGCCGTGATCGTCCGCGAGGTCACGGACCAGGTCGAGGATCTCCACCTGGTAGCGCAGGTCGAGGAAGGTGGTGGGCTCGTCGAGGAGCAGCACCGGAGTGTCCTGGGCGAGGCAGGTGGCCAACCACACCCGCTGCAACTCGCCTCCGGAGAGTTCGTCGACGGGACGGTCGGCCATCGCGGCGACGCCTGTGACGTTCATGGCGCGTGCGATGGCGGCGGGACCGTCGGGATCCTCGGTGCGCCAGCGCCCCCGGTAGGGGTGGCGGCCGTACCCGACGACGTCGCGGACGGTGACCCCGCTGGGCACCGGCCGGCTCTGGGCGAGCAGGGTGACCCGCCGGGCGAACTCCCGGGCCGCGAGGCCGGCGGCGGTGACGCCGTCGGCGAGGTGCACCATTCCGGCCTCGATCGGGTGCAGCCGGGCCAGCGCCCGCAGCAGGGTGGACTTGCCGCTGCCGTTAGGCCCCACGAGTGCCGTCACGGCACCCGCGCGGAGGTTGATCACGGCACCGTGCACCACCGGCACACCGTGATAGCCCAGGCGGAGGTCGACGCCGGACAGGCTGCGCTCCCCGTTGACCGACGCCAACTCGCTCTTCATGAGGTTAGGCTAACCTAAGCAAATCATGGGCTGTCAAGCCGGTCACGGGAACGTGATCAGCCTGGCGGACCGGTGGTCGTCGGGTCCGTGCGCGCGTGGGGGATGCTGGGTCCGTGCACATCGCGACCCTTGGCCCACTCGCCGTCGACGGCCAGCCCGTTCGGGGTGAACGGCTCGCGGCGGTGCTCCGCGCGCTCGTCGACGCGCGTGGGCGGGCGGTCTCCGTGAGCCTGCTCGTGGACGCCGTCTGGGACGGCACGCCACCCGACGACGCGACCGGCGCCGTCCAGGCGCTCGTGTCCCGGGTACGCCGTCTCGGGCTGCCCGTGGTCGCGGTGCCGGGCGGATACCGGCTGCCCGCCGAGGAGGTCACCGTCGACGCGGTCGAGGCGCGCGCGCTCGTCGAGCAGGCTGGCACCGTGCTGCGGTGCGGTGACCTCCGTGCCGCCCGCGGCCTCGCCGATCAGGCGCGAGCCCTGTTCCCCGAGGTGCCGGAGTTGGTCAGCGCCGAGGACACCCGCCTGTTCGCGGAGGTCGCCGCGCTGCGCGCGCAGGCGGCACTCGCCGGCGTGGGCCCGTTCGACGAGGTCGACCTGGGCCGACTCGTCGCGCGTACGCCACCGGACGAGCCGTCCGCCGCCCTGCTCGTCCGGGTGCTGGCCGCCCAGGGGCGCGAGGCGGAGGCGTTGGAGGTGGTCGAGCGGCTGCGCGCCGACCTGGCCGACAGGTACGGCACTGACCCGTCTCCGGTGATCACAGACGTCCACCTGGCGTTGCTGCGCGGTGAACTCACCGCCCCGCCCGCCGCGGCGCCGTCCCGGCAACAGGCGCGGATCACGCTGCCCGCCGCGTGGCGCCGCCCCATGGCCGCCCTGCTGGGGCGGGAGCGGGACGTCGAGGCCGTCACCGGCGCGCTCGCCGAGGTGCCCGTCGTGACGATCGTGGCGACCGGCGGGGCGGGCAAGACCCGTCTCGCCGCCGAGGTGGCGAGGCGCACGGCGGCGGCCGGGCAGGCGGTACGCGTGATCGAACTCGCCGGCCTGCGCTCGCCCGACGAGGTGCTGCCCACGGTGCTCGCCGTGCTCGGCGGCGCGGACACCACGGCGACCGGCGGCAACCTGGGTCTGGAACGGCGGGTCCTCAGCCCCGAGGAGCGGCTGCGCGCCGTGGCGCCGGACCTGGACGGGCTGTTGGTGCTGGACAACTGCGAGCACGTGCTCGACGCGGTGGCCGTCGTCGTCGCGGACCTGGTGGCGGCGGCCTCGCCGGAGGTCGCGGTGCTCGCGACGAGCCGAGCCCCACTGGGTCTGGTCGGCGAGTTGGTGCACCGGCTGACCGCGTTGCCGGACGCCGACGCGCTAGCGCTTGTCGAGTCCCGGGCGCGGGCCGGTGGCGCGGTGCCGACCTGGGACACCGAACGGGCGCTCGCCCTGTGCCACCGGCTCGACAACCTGCCGTTGGCGCTCGAACTGGCCGCCGCGCGACTGCGGCACATGCCGATCGACGACGTGCTCGCCGGGCTGACCGACCGGTTCGCGCTGCTCGACGACGCCCTGCGCGGCCTGCCCGAGCGGCACGCGAGCCTGTGGGCGTTGGTCGACTGGAGCAGGGAACTGCTCGCCGAGGACGACCGCGAACTGTTGCAGCGGGTCGCGGTCATTCCCGCACCGTTCACCGCGGACCTCGCCGCCGCCGTCGCGCAGGCCCCGGACGTACGTCGCGGCCTGGCGACCCTCGTCGAACAGTCCCTGTTGACCCTGGTCGAGGGGGACGGCCCGCCCCGCTACCGAATGCTCGAAACGGTCCGTGAGTACGGCGAGGCCCGGCTGGACGCGGCCGGCGCCCGTGACCAGGCCATGGCCGGCCTGGTCCGGTGGGCCCGCGAGCAGGCCATCGCACTCACCGGCCGCTTCATCGGCCCTGGCCAGGTCGAGGCGCTGCACCGCTGCGCCGCCGAGCAGGACAACCTGGTCGCGGGCCTGCGGTGGGCGATGGGAGCCGACGACGAGCCCGCCGCCGTCGACGTCGCCACCGCGCTGTTCCACCTCTGGTCGGTGCGTGGCCTGCACCTTGAGGTCCTCGCCTGGGCGCGCGGGCTCCTGCACGCCGACGACCCGCAGCGACGGCTGCGGTCGGCGATCATGCGTGGCGCGGCCAGCGGGCGGCCACTGCCCAACGCCGACCGGCTGGCCTGGACGTGCGTGGTGATCAGCGTGAACGCCGGCGTCAGCGCCGATCTGCGGCCCGCCGTGCTGGCCCGGCGGGCCTTGCGGACGCTCCTGGCCGAACGTCCCGGCGGGGTGTCGTCCCGGCTGACCGCGCTCGCGTCGGCGCTGCCCAGTTTCGACGTGTCCGATCTGGAGCAGAACCTGAAGAGCGCGACCGAGATGATCGCGCACCCGGACCCGTACGTGCAGGGGCTCGGGTTGTTCGCGCGCGCCGCGGTACGGGAGAACGGCGGCCTGCCAGAGGCGTCGATCAGCGACGCCGAGCAGGCGTACCACCGCTTCGAGGCCGCCGGCGACCACTGGGGCATGGCCATGGCGGCGGGTGCCGTCGGGCAGTTTTTGGTTCCCGGCGGGGATGCGCGCTCGGCCGAGTGGCTGACGCGCAGCGTCCAGCACATGGAACTGGTCGGCGCCGCGCAGGACGCACGGTCGATCCGGGTCCGGCTGGACGCGCAACTCGCCCTCACCGGCGACGTGGAGGCGGAGCGGCGACTGGGGGAGACGGCCGCACTGGGCCAGGCGGAGCAGTTGGACGCCGCGCAGGCGCTTCTCGGCCTGGCCCGCCTGGCCTGGCAGCGCGAGCGGTACGACGATGTGATCGCTCACGCCGACGAGGTGACGCGCATCCTCGCCGGCTGGGCCGGGCCACTGCCACAGCCGCGCGTAATGCTGCGGACCACGGCGGCGATCCTCTACCTGCGGGTCGCCGAGGCTCGGCGGGCGTCGGGGAACGACGCCGCCGCCCAGGCGGCCGCGATGCTGTCGCTCGTCCGCGACGACGCTCTAACCTCACGGGACCTGCCGGTGATCGGAGCGTGGGCGTCGGGCGGCGCGGAACTCGCGGCGTACCGGGATGACGTCGACACCGCCCGCGAACTGTCCGCCCTCGCGAAGCGGATCGGCAGCCAGATCGAGATGTTCTTCCCGTCCGAGAACGGCGAACGGCTCAGCGCCATCCTCGGGGACGAGGAACAGCGTGAGCCGTTGCTGGCCGCGTGGCGCGAGCGGCCGGCCGCCGCGGCCGTCAGCCGGATCCGCGAGCTGATGGACGACCTGCTCGCGTAGGTCAGATCTTCTTGCGGTACGCGCGCAGCGCCAGCGGCATGAACACCGCCACGAAGCCGGCGCACCAGGCGAGCGTCCACCAGACGTGGTTGCCGAGCGGGGTGCCGAGGAACAGCCCGCGTACCGACGCCACCAGGTGGGTCATCGGGTTGACGTCCACGAACGCCTGCATCCAGCCCGGCAGCGTGTCGGCGCCGACGAACACGTTGGACGCGAAGCTCAGCGGCATGATCAGCGCGAACATCACACCCTGCACGGCGCCCGCGGTCCGCACCTTCATCGACACGAGCACCGGCAGCCAGCTCAGGCAGAGCGCGAACAGCACCGCGAGCAGGCACCCGGCGATCGCCCGGAACAGGTCGGTCTCGATCCGGAAACCCATCACGTAGCCGATCGCGAGGGTCGACACCGTGACGATGACGTACCGGACGACGTCGCCGAGGACCGCGCCGACAAGTGGTGCGGAGCGGGGGATCGGCAACGACCGGAACCGGTCGAAGATGCCCTTGGCGATGTCGGTGTTGAGGTTGACGCCGATCGCGATGGCTCCTGTCGCGATCGTCTGCGCCAGGATGCCGGGCAGCAGGAACTGCAGGTAGTCGTGGGTCGATCCGGCGACGGCGCCGCCGAAGACGTACACGAAGATGATGAGGAACAGCACCGGTTGCAGGGTGACGTCGATGAGCGCCTCGGGCGTACGCCAGGTCTTGATGAGGCTGCGCTTGGCGAGCGCCAACGAGTGCCGGACCAGCCGGAACGGCCGGGGGTTGGGCGCGGAGTTCGAGAGCGCGCGGCTTCTCGTGGGCGCTGTCTCGGTCAGAGTGCTCATGCCGCGACCTCCAGGGGGCGGGTGGTGTCGTCTTCGGACGCCGTACGCCCGGTGAGGGTGAAGAACACCTCGTCGAGGCTCGGCAGGTGCAGGGAGAGTTCGGTGACCGCGATGCCGGCCGTGGCGAACCGCGCGACGCTCTCGGTCAGCGCCGCGTCGTCGGTGACCGGCACCGCGAGCACGCCCTTGCGGATCTCGTCGGCAGGCGCGCCGGAGCCCACCTGGGTCAGGATCTCCGCGGTGCGGGGCAGCTGCGCCGGGTCGGACGGCCGGACCTCCAGGGTCTGCCCGCCGACCACCCGCTTGAGCCCTTCGGGGGTGTCGTGCGCGATGACCCGGCCGTGGTCGATCACCGTGATCGCGTCGGCGAGCGCGTCGGCTTCCTCCAGGTACTGGGTGGTGAGCAGCACCGTCGAGCCGTTGTTGACAAGCGAGCGGACCACGTCCCACATGTCCTCGCGCTTGGCCGGGTCGAGCCCGGTCGTCGGCTCGTCCAGGAAGATCACGTCGGGGGAGCCGACGAGGCTGGCGGCCAGGTCCAGCCGTCGCCGCATGCCGCCGGAGTAGGTCTTGGCCGGCCGGTTCGCGGCATCGGTCAGGTCGAACCAGTCGAGCAACTCGGCGGCCCGTCGGCGGGCGCCGCTGCGGCCCAGCTCCAGCAGGGTGCCGAACAGCTCCAGGTTCTGCCGCCCGGTCAGGTCCTCGTCGACCGAGGCGTACTGGCCGGTGAGGCCGATGCTCTGCCGAACGCGCTCGGCGTCCCGTACCACGTCGAAACCGCCGATTCGGGCGGTCCCGCCGTCCGGGGTGAGCAGGGTGGAGAGGATGCGCACGGCGGTGGTCTTGCCGGCGCCGTTGGGCCCGAGCACCCCGAGCACCGTGCCGCGGGGAACGGCGAGGTCCACGCCCTGCAGCGCTCTCGTCTTCCCGAATGTCTTCACGAGGCCCTCGGCCTCGATCACCAGATCAGCTGTCATGCGCCCACTCTGCGCGGACCCGCTGACACCGCGCCGACACGCCACCGACACCGGCTGACACGGGCCGACACCGGCGCGGCCAGGGAGGGCGGCCGGGGCGTGCACATCCACACCGACAGCCGGCGTCACGATATGCTGGCCACGGCAGAGCGCCTGCCAGCGCCCGATGTGGTGGCCCACGCCTGACCACATGCTTGGGGCCAAGAGTCTCCGACTCCGCGCCGATCTGTCGACTCCCGGCGTGCCGGTCACGCCGCCTGCTCGGTGGAGTGCGTGGGGCTGCACCGGAGGCGTCATGTCTGATTCCACCCCCCGCCGGACCCCAGCCCCGGGACGCGCCCGCAAGCGCGCCATCCGTGAACACGCCGCCCGGGCTGGCTTGGCCTACTCGGAGGCAGCCCGGCAACTCGAGTCGGTCGGCCTCCGGCCCGGCGAAACCCTTTCCAGGTACGGGCGGACGATCTATCCGGTCGGGTTCGACCCGCATCGCCAACTGCTCGTCGAACGTCGTGAGCGGCGGTCGTTCGAGGAGCGGGTGTCGGACAGCAGGCGGGCCGCGGTCCTGCCCCACGGCCGCGCGCGGCACCTCGTCGAGCGGTTCCCGCCCAGCCGTGGGCGCACGGGCAGCGGGGTGGGATCGCTCTATCACGGCGAGGGCCGCGAGGAGTTGCTCGCGATGCTGTACATCGTGATCGTGGCCGAGTCGCCAGGGCTGCTGCCCGAGGTGGGGGACCTCGCCTGGATCGCGGAACTCGGCGAGGACACCGCGCTCGACACGGCCTGCGCCGACATCGACCGCGAGGCCCGCCGCCTGCTCGAGCAGGAGCCACTGGCTCTCTGGTCGAACATCCAGAAGGCGCTGACCGTGGCCGAACGCAGCCTGGACGGGCAGGTCCGCCAGGAGGCGACCCGGCAGGCCGCGCTGTTGAGCTCGATGATGACGCCGCGTCTGGGGTACGCGGGCGAGCCGTGGGTTCCGGGGTTGCCCGTCGCCGGGGTCCGGCAGATCCTCGACGCGCTGCTCATCGTCGCCGACGACGGACACGCGCCGGGTACCCGGGTACGCCTGCTCACGCAGCCGCACCATGCGCGGTTGGCCACGATCATCGGTGCCCGGTGGGGTCGGTCAGGTCCGCCGGTGGGCTATCTCGTGTGGCTCGACGGGGCGACGGCGCCGCTGTCGGCCCGCCCCGACGATCTGATCGTTCTGGCCGACCAGGAAACCACTCCGCGCTGAGCCGGGGCCTGGAAGGGTGATGCCCGCGCCGTCCCCTCCAGGCCCGGTCAGATCCTCCTGAACATTTTGGCAAGTCTGACGAACACCCAGGCAGTCTGACAGGAGCGAGGCGAACCCTGCCTGACGCGCTCCTCGGCGCGGTCGCTTAACTGAGGTGGATCAGGTAATCCAGCTCAACTCGGTCGGACCGCATCACGATGTGCGCGACCTCGGCTACCCAGTCGTTCACGTAGGTCTGTCTGGTGATGACGATGACGGGCACTCCACCAGGGATGCGCAGCGCCTCGGTCTCGTCCGGCGTCGGCAATCTCCAGGCGGGACGTTCGCGAATGCTGGTGATGGTGTGCCCAAGGCTGTAGAGCTGCGACGTGTTGCCACCGGGCCAAGGCTCGTTCTCAGGGTCGGCTACCGGGGTGCCAGCGACCATGTCCAGCAACAGGCGTGAGACGGACATCTGCTGCGGAACGCCGTGGGTGCGAAAAGGAGGTGACGCTCAAGGAGCATCGTCCCCGGCTCCACGTTGAACAGTTCAGCTACCGCCTCACTCGCTGGCACCTCTCGGAAGTCCGCATCCACGCTGTAGGCCGACCACTTCACCTGCTGATCCACCGTGAACGAGGTGCCGAGCTCTCCGCTCCGGACCTGCTCCAGCTCTTTGCGGTACCGCTCTGATGCCACCCGACGCACCGGCACGATCGGACGCGCGTAGGTGCCACGTCCTACCTCCGTCAGCACGACGGATGGGCCTGGATCGACTGCTACCAGCTCGGCCGCAGCGGAGACGCCGTCGCGCGACGCTCGCTGTTCATCCAGCCAGCGCAGGTGCGGTACGTACCGTCTCCACCGTTCTCGGTGAACCAGGCGCCACGCAAGGCCGGCCGGGCTCCCTTGCGGGGAGCCCGGCCGGTGCGGTCGACGCCGTCGTAGAGCTGTCCGGAGCGCAGCGGGGGGGAGGTGCTGCGACGGGAGAGGTACGGACGGCGCGACCGCGCTCCGCGCGGTGGTCCACCTGCTCAGCTCGGTAGGCGGCCCCGCGTGGAGACGAAGTGGTACGACATGACGGCGAACCCGGGGTCACGGAGCAGCCGCCGGAAGGCGTTCAGTTGCTGGGGCGACAGCCCGGCGGCCAGCAGGTCCGGTTCCAACTGGCGGGAGTTGGTCTCGTAGAGCGACGTTCCGGTCGAACCGCCGGTCCAGCTCTGCGAGTGGGTGATGGTGTCCAGGTCGGTCAGGCCGGCGAGGGCCATCTCGGTGTGCACGTCCTGCGCCCAGCCCAGGTCGGCGCCGTGGTCCTCCAGGACACCCATCATGGCGTCCATGACCTGCGCGAAGAGCTTCGCGGCGTCGTCGGTGGGCGCGGTCAGCACCCGCTGCGGCGCGGTGCAGTCGAACTCCTCGACCACCAGCCACCCACCGGGTGCCAGCGCGCCGGTGAGGGTGCGCAGGACCCGTCGTCGATCGGGGAGGTGCAGCAGCACCAGCCGGGCGTGGATCAGGTCGAACGCGTCCCCGGGCGGCGGTTCGGTGCGCACGTCGTGCTGGCGTACGTGCAGGTTACCCTCGGCCACCAGGTGGGTGGGATCGATGTCGGTGGCCAGCACCTGACCGTCGTCGCCGACCGCGCGGGCCATCCGCCGGGCCATCGAGCCGCCACCCGCCCCGACCTCCCAGCAGGTCGCGCCCGGCTCCAGCACCGGGCGGGCCAGCCGACGCGTCGTGATCGGGTCCAGGAAGGACTCCAGCGCGTGCATCTGGGGGACGGCGTCCGGTGCGCCGTTGTCGAACGTGTACGTGTCATCGCTCGTAGCGGTTGTCATCGGTGTCTACCTCTCCGAGAAGGGTCGGGTGACTACGGGGTGTCGGCCCAGAGCCGAGGGGTCGGTCGGTTGGGCGGGGGCGGCGCAACGGCGGCGACGCTCAACATCGCCGCCAGTGGGGCCGGATCGCGGCGGGCCTCCGCGGTCGGCCGGTCGTAGACCACCCGGCCGTACTCCAGCACCGCCACCCGGTCCGCGATCTCGATCGCGTGCTGCAGTTGCTGCTCCACGAGCAGCACGGTCAGGCCGTCGGCGGCGAGACCGTTGACGAGCTCGCGGACCCGCGCCGCCAGATCGGGCGAGAGGCCCTCACACGGTTCGTCGAGCAGCAGCACCCGGGGTTGACCGAGCAGCGCACGGGCTATCGCCAGCATCTGCTGCTCGCCGCCGGAGAGTTCACACCCACGATGCCGCAGCCGCACCGCCAGTCTCGGCAGCAGTTCCAGGGTCCGGGCGACCGTCCAGCCCTCGCCGCCGGAGGTGCGGGCCCGCCACGGCGCGGCCGCCAGGTGCAGGTGCTCGGCCACGGTCAACCGGGAGAAGACCCGTCGGCCCTGCGGGACGAGACCGACGCCGGACTGGGCGATGCGATGCGGTTGTCGGCCGGCGACGTGCACGCCGCCGATCTCGATGCGACCGCTGGACGCCCGCACCAGCCCGGCGATGGTGTGCACGAGCGTGCTCTTGCCCGCCCCGTTGCGGCCCACCACGGCCTGGATGCTGCCCGGGCGCACCCGCAGGCTGACCTCGTGCAGGACGGTTCCCCCGCCGTAGCCGGCACAGAGACGATCCACAGTGAGCATCAGGCCACCCCGTCGGCGTAGGCCTGCCGCACCAGCGGCGAGGTACGGATCTCGTCCGGTGTGCCGGCGGCCAGGGTCTGACCGTCGCGCAGCACCGTGACCGTGTCGGAGAGGGCGTACACCAGGTCCAGTCGGTGTTCGACCAGCAGCACGGCGACCGCCCTGGGTAGCGCCTGGAGCAACTCGACCAGCCGGCCGACCTCGATGGCGGACAACCCGGCCGCCGGTTCGTCGAGGAGCAGCAGGCGGGGGCGACCGGCCAGGGCCATCGCGATCTCCAACTGGCGTCGTTGCCCGTGCGCCAGGTGCCCGGCGGGCACCGCCGCGACGGCGGTGAGCCCCATCTGGTCCAGCAGCGGACCGGCCAGGCGCTGCGCGGCGCGGCGGCGTCCGCCCGGCCACCACCGGCGGCGCGGGATGACCCGCGGCAGCGCGGCCACCACGACGTTCTCCGTCGCGGTGAGCGTCGGAAAGACCGCGGGTCGCTGGTGGATGCGGTTGATGCCCCGCCGCGCCCGGGCCGCCGGCCCGAGCCGACCGACGTCCCGTCCGTCGAACCGCACGGTGCCGCGCTGCGGCCTGGTGGACCCGCCGATCACGTTGAGCAGGGTCGTCTTGCCGGCCCCGTTCGGGCCGATCAGCGCGTGCCGCTGGCCGTCGTGGATGCACAGGTCGACGCCGTCGAGCGCGGCGAGCGAGCCGTACCGGACGCTGACCTCCCGGGCTTCCAACAGGCCGGTCATCGGTGCACCTCGGCAACGGTGGCCCGATCGTGGGCGGCTGGCTCGTGCGCCGGGGCGTCCGGCGGGCGCAGCCGACCCCGTGCTCGGTTGACGCCGGTGGGCAGCAGGTAGACCGTCGCCACGAACAGCGCGCCCAGCACCAGCGGCGCGTGGCCGGGCAGCACCCCGAACAGCCAGTCCCGGACGGCGATCACCAACGCCGCACCCACCAGGGCGCCGCCCACCGAGGCGGTGCCACCGATGACGACACCGAGCAGCAGCAGGGCGGACGTGTCGAAGCCGAAATCGGCGGGGGAGATGTACTGCTGGGCGACGACCAGGAGCGAGCCGGCGGCACCGGCGATCGCCCCGGCGGCGATGTGCGCGCCGGACAGGTGCAGCGCCACCCGGTGACCGCTGGCCCGCAGCCGTGTCTCGTCGTCGCGGCCGGCACGCAGCACCAGCCCGGCCCGGGTACGCAGCAGCACCAGCACCACGCCGATCAGCGTCGCCACGACGACCAGGGCGTACAGGTAACGGGCCTGGTCGCTGGCCAGGGCCGGGAGCCCCCAGAACGGGCGGACCGCGGGGATGCCGGCCAGCCCGTCCGTGCCACCGGTCACCGACCGCCACCGTCCGAGGACGATGACGACGAGTTCGCCGATGGCCAGGGTGATCATCAGGACGATCACCCCTCGGGCGTGCACGACGAGGGGCACGGTGAGCGCGGCCAGCAGCGCCCCGGCGGCCGCCGCGACGACGAGCTGCACGACGCCGACGTCGGAGACTCGGCTGCCGACCACGGCGCAGGCGTAGGCGCCCGCCGCGTACGGTGCGGTCTGGCCGAGGGTGGGCATGCCGGCGACGCCGGTGAGCAGGGCCACGCTCACCCCGACCAGGGCCAGCGCCAGCGTCCGGGCGAGGATCGACGTGGTGTAGTCGTCGACCACCCAGGGCGCCACGACCAGGCCGACCAGGACGACCGCCGCGATGCCACCCCGTGCCCGCCGGATCACTTCGCCCCTCATGCCGGCCTCCATCTGCCGGCCAGGCCGCGCGCCCGTACGGCCAGCACGGCCGCCATGGCGGCGAACAGCAGAAACGGCGCGGCGGACGGCAGCAGCGCCACTCCCAGCGTCTGGATCTCGCCGATCGCGAGCGCGGCCAGCAGGGTGCCCGCCATCGACCCGAGACCACCGAGGACGACGACCACCAGGGAGAGCAGCAGCACGGTGTCGGCGGTGCCCGTGCCGGGGCCGATGATGGGCGCGCCGAGAACCCCGGCCGCACCGGCCAGCGCGCCGGCGGCGGCGAGCACACCGGCCCGGATCCGTGCCGGACTCACGCCCAGACAGGCGACCATCTCCGGGTCGTCGACGGCCGCCCGGACCAGCATCCCGGCCCTGGTGCGTCGCACCACCAGGTAGAGCGCGACGGCGAGCACCGCGGCGACGACGATGAACACCAGCCGGTACGCGGCGTAGCGGTGACCGGCGACCAGCACCGACCCTTCCAGGGCGGCGGGCACCCGAACCTGCGGATTGTCGGGCCCGAAGCCGGCGACGAGCAGGCTGCCGCCGGCCAGCGCCACCCCGAACGTCAGCAGCGCCTGACTCAGGTGGTTGCCGGCGGCGACCGGTGCGAGCAGGCCGGCAAGGAGCACCCCCGCCGCCGCGGCGGCCAGCACACCGACGGCGAGGGCCAACCCCAGACTCGCCCAGCCGCCGTCGAGCAGCGCCGCGGCGGTGTACCCGCCGATCGCGTAGAGCAGGCCGTGCGCCAGGTTGAGGATGTTGGCGACGCCGAAACAGAAGACCAGACCCGACGCGGCGACGAACACCAGCAGCCCGTAGGCGACTCCGTCCAACGCCGGAATCAGGTACGGGTCGATCCGGTTCGTGCCGGCCGCCACCGCTATCACCGGCCGACGGTCGCGAGGTCGCCGACGACGGTGTTGGACAGCGCCCGGCCGTCCTGGCGGACCTGCCGCAGGTACCACTTCTGCACGGGCGAGTGCGTCGTGGTGGAGAACTGCCAGGTGCCGCGCGGGCTGGCGATCTGACCGAGTTGACCGATGGCCGTGTTGATGGCCTCCGGGGTCGGGTTGCTCCCGGCAGCGCCGATCGCCCGGTCCAGCACCGCCGCCGCGTCGTACGAGGCGAGCGCGTAGGTCGTCGGCGAACCGTCGTGCTTCGCCTTCCACGCGGCCACGAAGGCGCGGTTCTCCGCGTTGTCGAGGTCGGGCGAGTAGTTGAGCACCGAGTAGATGTCCCGGGCGGCCTCGCCCTGCGCGTTGAGCACGCCGCCCTCGGTGAGGAACCCGGCCGCGTACAGCGGGATGTCCTTGATCTCGGACTGCGCGTACTGCTTGACGAAGTCGACGGCGGCGCTGCCAGCGTAGAAGGTGTAGACGGCCGCCGCGCCCGAGGCCTTGATGCGGGCGAAGTACGGGAGGAAGTTGGTGGTGGCCGGGAACGGCGTGAAGGTCGTCTTGCCGTCGGCGTTCGCCAGCTTCCCGCCGATCTTCCCGAACGCGTCGGTGAAACCGCGCAGCTCGTCCCAACCGCCCTGGTAGTCCGGGCCGATCGCGTAGACGGAGCCCTTCACGTTGTCGCGGACGTGCTGGGCGATCGCCGCCCCGGGCTCGTCGGAGAGGTACGAGGTGTGCCAGACCCGGGAGACGTCCTTGAGCTCCGGCCGGCCGTTCGAGCCGACCAGTGGCACCTTGGTCTCGTTGAGCACGGGGGTGACGCCGGCGACCGAGCCGCCACCGACGATGCCGGTCAGCGCGGACACCCGGTCCTGCTTGAGCAGCTTGGTCGCCGCCGGGACCGCGGTCTGGGCGCCGTTGCCCTCGTCCGCGACGATCAGGTCGACCTGCCGGCCGCCCAACTTGCCGTCGTGCGTGTCCAGGTAGAGCTGGAAGCCGTCGCGGATCTCCGTACCGACCGCCTGGTACGTCCCGGACAGCGACGCGAGCAGACCGATCTTTATCGAGCCGCCGGCGCTCGTGCCCGGCGCGTCGTCGCCGCAGGCCGTACCGGTGGTCAGCACGGCCGCGAGCAGCGCGGCGGTGAGGGCACGGCTGCGCCAAGGCGTGGTGAGAGGCATGTCTAACTCCAGAGGAAGGGGAAGGGGTCTCCGGCGTGGGGGCGCCGGGGTGGTCAGCGGCTGCGGGCGAGCGCCGCTCGGGCAGCGGGGGTCAGGGCGTCCCCGATGCGGTTGGCCAGCTCGGTCATCTCGTAGGAGACCTTGCCCACGTCGCACTCGGGGGCGGCGAGCACCAGCAGCGAGGCACCGTCGTTGAAGGCCATCGAGAACATGAACCCGCCCTCGAGCTGCGTGACGTTGGAGATCACCGCGCCGGCGTCGAAGAAGGCCGCCGCCCCCCGCAGCAGGCTGACGAGCCCGCTACCCGTGGCGGCCAACTGGTCGGCCCGGTCCGGTGGCAGGTCGCGAGTGGCGGCCACCATCAGACCATCGCTGGAAATGGCGATCGCGTGGCTGACCTCGGTCGCGCGGGCGGCGAAGTTGTCCAGCAGCCAGCCGAGATCCTGTTGGTCGGTCACGTGCTCTCCTGTCGCGTCATTTGTTGGTGAGGTCGATTGGGGTGCGCCGCCGGTTCGCCACGCCCCGCGCGTACGCGGCCATCGCCGTCGCCACCTGCGCCGGGTCGCGGTACTCGGACCGTTGCTGTTGCTGGGGCACGGTCACCCCACCGGGCACCAGGTGCCGTTGCGGCTGTCGTTTGGGCAGGCCGGAGTTGGTGGTCGCGGCGACCTCGGGGGCTTGTGCCTGGGCGGCCGTACGCCAGGCGTCGTCGGCGGGGCTGGACCACTGCTGGCCGTTCTGGCCGTTCTGGCCGTCGACGACGTCGTTCTGGAACCAGTGGTTGACCTGTTCGAAGATGAGGAGCTCCTCGGTGGGCGCGTCACCCCGGTCCGGGGCTGCGGGAGCCGGTCGGAAGACCGGCGCCGCCGGCAGGGTGCGTTCGGTCGCGGGGCGTCCGGCGGTGGGTTCGGGGCGCGGCTGGTACGGCGGCGGAGGGCTGGGCGTCCGCGCTGCCCGCCGTGACAGTCGGCCGGGTGCGAGCAGGTACTCCTCGGGCGGCAGCGACCGGATGATCGCCGCGGGCAGTGTCGCCTCGGCGAGGATGCCGCGTCGGGGACCGCGTCGCAGTTGGACGGTGGCGCCCAGCCGGGCCGCGAGCTGGCCCACCACGACCAGCCCCATCGCCCGTACGGCGGCCACGTCGATGGCCGGCGGGCGGGCCAGCAGCTCGTTGAGCTGCTGCATTCGCTGCGCGGACAGCCCCACACCCTCGTCGCTGATCTGGACGATGACGCGGTCACCCAGGCTCCGGCCGCTCACCCAGGTCTCACTGCCGGGCGGCGAGTACGTGGTGGCGTTGTCCATGAGTTCGGCGAGGAGGTGCACGACCTCGTCGACGGTCTTGGCGGCCACGGCGACGTCCCCGTCGATCATGCCGAGCCGGACCCGCGCGTAGTGCTCGATCTGGGACAGCGCCGCCTGGAGCACCTGTTGCAGAGGGACGTCACGCTGGCGTACGCGACCCACGCCGACGCCGCCGAGCACCAGCAGGCTGGCGTTGATCCGGCCCATCCGGGTGGCCAGGTTGTCCAGTGTGTACAGCTGGTCGAGCCGGTCGGGGTCGGTCTCGTCCCGCTCGACCAGGTCGACCTGGGCCAGGACGGCGTCGACCAGTCGCTGTTCGCGGCGGCTCAGGTGGATGAAGATGTCGGCGGTGTTGGCGCGCATGACGGCCTGTTCGGCGGCGGTCCGCACGGCGGCCTGGTGCACGGCGCTGAACGCCTGACCCAGTTCGCCGATCTCGTCGTCGCTGGACGGTTCGAGGGCGGCGCTGGACTGCTGCTGGGCCAGCTTCTGTGGGTCGACGGTGGCGCTGCCGGGCTGTTGGAGCTGGGCCACCACGGCGGGGAGCTGTTCGAAGGCCACGGCGTTGGCCGCGTCCCGGAGGCGGCGCAGCCGTCGGGTGATCTGCCGAGCGACGGCCCAGGTCACCAACGCGGTCAGGATCAGGGCCAGGAGGACGCTGGCCGCCTCGGCCACGGCCCGACGCCGCTGGTCGGCGTGCGCGGCCCGTACGTCGTCGCGGACCGCGTCGTCGACGCGGGCGCGCAGGTCGGCCAGGCGGGCGGCACGCGTCTGGGTGGTGGACACCCACGCGTCGGTCTCCAGTTGCAGCTGCGACCCCGGCTGGGCCCGGGACACCTCGTCCTGCATCCGTTGCAGGGCAAGTGCCTCCTTGCCGGTGCCGGCCTGCTCCCACCAGATGCTCCACTCGGGCGGGGCCAGGGCCAGGAACGACAGGCTCGACTCGGTGTAGCTGGTGCGGGCCGCGGTGATGTCCTGCTGCATGGCCGGGGTCAGCTCGCCGCCCGCGACCGCGCGCAGCACGGCCACCTGCTGCTGACCGATGGCCTCGGCGGTCTTCGACAGCGCCGCTGATGCCCGGATCCCGTCGGCGAGTTGGGCGTTCACCACGCCGTGCGAGACGCTCTCCCGGAAGTTGATGAGGTCGGCGATCGCGATGCGGTAGCTGAAGGTCATCGCCGACACCGACGCGTGCGTGGCGGTGCGCACCTGGGTGCGCAGCGGGGCGAGGCCGTCCAGAGCCGCGTCGATGCGCCGCAGGAGAGCCGAGCTGGTGCCGTTGTCGGCGGACAGTCGGTCCCGCTGCCCGCGGTAGCGGGCGACGGCGTCGTCGGTGGCGGTCATCTCCGCGCCGAAGGCGTCCTGCTGCTCTGGCCGGGCGTAGGTGAGCAGGTCGGCGGCGGCGATGCGTTCGCGTTGCAGCCGGTAGGCGAGGTCGCCGGCCTCGGCGCCGACCTGGGCCAGGATCTGCAGGTCGCTGGCACGGGCCGTCTGGCGTGCGCTCTCGGTCAGTGCGAGACCCGCGAAGCCGATCACGGCGACGAGCGGGGCCGCGACGATGAGGCGCATCCGGCCGGCTATCTTCCAACCGCGTCGGCGGGTCGGGTAGGGTCTGGCCGCGTGGGACCGGGTGCTCGACGCCAAGATTGACTCCCACGACTCGTCGATGACGGTCTATCCGCACGTTGCCGAATGCAAGTCCCATTCGGCCGGAAGCCGCGCTCGTAGACCAGACCTGGCCGTGGTACAAACTGCCCGTACCAGCATCTGTACCCAACGTCAGCGACCGGTGACGCCGCGAGGTCGGGCCGGATCCGTCGGGTCAGCGCTGGTTGTCGTGGGGCCCGGCCGGTGACTGCCGCCGCTCCGGGGCGTCCGGTTCGGGTTGGCCGTTGAGCACCTGGCCGATCAGTTCGCGCAGCTCGTCGATCGCGTCCACCACGGCTCCCGGGTCGCGCGCGTCACGCCGGCCACGCTGACGCGGCACCTGCCGACCCGGCTGTGCCGCTTCCGGGGCGCGTGGGCCACGGCGGCCGTCGGCCGCCAACTGTTCGGCGGCGACCTGCGGCCAGAGCGCGGCCAACCTGCCGCCGGTACCGAGCACATCGTCGCAGCGCAGCGCGAACTCGTGACTGCCGAACCGGCGACCCGACTCGACCGCCGCGACCGTCTCCCGACTGAACCGCACCAGATCGGCCAGGGCTCGTTGGGTCAGGCCCCGTTGGACCCGACAGTTGCGCAACTCCCATCGGAACCGCTGACTGGCCGCAGAGTGAGCCGAGCTCGACGGGGACGTGTGCTCCATGCGCTCACCTTCGTGGAACGGACATTCAGCGACGGACGCCAGATCGTGATTGGCCGATGAGCTGAACATTCACAGAGGGCAATTCTTAACCCAGGACACGATGGGTGTGAAGACGTTCACCGGCATGGATCGTCGGGCAAAGCGTGAAAGGTGCGTGCCGGACCCGTTGCCGGCACCGAGGTTGCGCCGGGTGGAGCGGGCAACGCCGCCCCACCCCACCCTCGACCCGTCCGCAGGTCGGCACCGCTGGCACTCGCGCGTACTCAGGCGGCGTGCACTTCGGCCGTCGCCTCACCCCGCGCCGCCGGCGCGTCCGCCGCCGTCGGGGCATCGATTATCGCGAGTAGTGTGCGGTGGGCACGAAACGCGACATTGGGTTTGTACGAGCGACGTTGCTCGGGTGACAGCCGTAGGCCGGGAATGACTTCGGCGAGCCGGCTAAGGGCGATCCCGGCCTCAAGTCGCGCCAATCCCGCACCGATGCAGAAATGTGGACCGTGGCCGAATGACAGGTGATTGCCCACATCGGCCCGGTGGGGGTCGAACCGGTCCGGGTCGTGGAACGCCGCGGGGTCCCGGTTCGCCGCTCCGATCAGGAGCAGGCAACGCGCCCCGGCGGGGATCGTGACCGCTCCCACTGTGACGTCTCGGGTGGTCACCCGGAGCCAGCCGTCGATGGCGGGCGCGAACCGGAGCGTCTCGCCCACGAAGGCGGGGACGAGCCCCGGGTCCGCGGTGATCGCCGACCAGCGCTGGGGAGCGGACAGGGCCTGGTCGAGGGCGTGCGCGAGCAGCCCGGCGGTGGTCTCGTGACCCGCGACCAGGAGATTGAAGGCCAGGCTCGCCACCTCGGGCACCGTCAGCACGGTGTCGTCGTCGTCCCGGTAGGCCAGGGCGCGGCTGATGAAGTCGTCGCCGTGGTGTCCGCTGTCCACCCGTTGGCGGACCAGATCCTCGCAGTAGTGCCAGAACTCCAGCAGCCCCTGCGCCAGGCGTACCTGCTCGGCCGGGTCCGGCTCCCCCCAGATGAGGGCGATCTGGCCGTCCGCCCACCTCCGGATCCGCCCGATGTCGGCGTCCGGCACCCCGAGGATGTCCAGGACCACCAGCAGGGGAAGCTCGGTCGCGAACTCCGGGATCAGGTCGACCTGGTCGCCCTGGCGGGCGGCGAGACGGGACACCAGCTGGTCGACCCGGCGCCGGACGATCGCCCCGTACTCGGCCTCGACCCGCTCGGTGGTGTTCGCGAAGGTCGCCCGGAGGGCCCGGCGGGTACGCGGGTGCGCCGGTGGGTCGGCGGCGGCCGTCGTGGGTGGCGCGTCGATCTGCATGATCACGTTCAGTGCGGGTGGGCACACCTCGTAGACCGGGGCGAGAGTGAGGGCGTTGGCGAATGTCGCAGCGTCGGCGAGTGCCCGTCGGACGTGGGCGTGCCTGCTGATCAACCACAGGCCCAGATCCTCGGCGTAGTGCACCCCGTCGGGATCGTCGAGAATGCGTCGCCACATGCTTGCCGGATCGGTGAGATAGACCCCGGCGAACGGATTCAACCGCATGGAAAGCCTCCTGATGCACGCGGCGCTAAACCGGCAGCGCCCCCATTTGGCGATCCACTTTCAGTCGGGCCGATAATGGCGCGCATCTGCCTCTGACTCTTCACGGTGCGCTGGCCGGCCGCACAAGTCAAGATTGGTTCTTGTCTATTTATTGGTCGGCATAATTGCGTGTTGCAACAGCTGAGCGAACCTGGCCAGGTGCAAGTTGCGGCTCGGTCCTTGCCGTGAAGTCGACCCGGTCGCACGGTGCAGACAACTCGCCGCTTTCCCTCATGACCGGGGAAACGACCCCCGCGACGACGAGTGACGCCGAAGTCCGGTCACCGACCCTGGCGGAAGGAGTCGCGCGAGGGAAGCGCCCTATGTCGGAAGGAGTCGCGGTGTCGGAAGGAGCCACGCCGGCGGGAGGAGCCACGCTGAGGGAGGGAGCCGACCCGCGACGACCTTCACGCGTCGCGGGGGGTCCCGGCCCGCGCCGGAACCCCCCGCGCGTCGTCGCGTCGTGACGACCCGGTCAGCGCGCGGCGGTCACGGCGCCCACGGTGCCGCGATGCCCCAGGTGCTGTCGGCGGTCCACGACGTCGGCGTGTTGTACGCGTCGCCGCCGGTGCCGTTGCTGAGCCAGACCTCCGCGTTGTAGTGCCGCAGGTACTTGCCGCGGAAGTTGTACGACTCCAGCGACACGCCGGTGCCGGTCAGCCCGGTGCGGGCGCACCAGGTGGCGTCGGCGCGCAGTAGCGCGGAGCCGTCGTCCGGTGAGTTGCGGACCCGGGAGTTCTGGTGGCGCAGGTACTGTCCGGGGAAGTTGACCGACTCGAACGAGTAGCAACCGGTGCCGGCCAGGCCGGGCCGGATGGTGTAAGTGGCGTCGGCCTTGAGCAGGCTGGAGCTCGCGGCGTCGACCACCTCCGTGTAGGCCAGGCTGTCCTGGTGGCGTAGGTAGCGGTTGGTGAAGCCGGGCGTGGTCACCTGCAACGACCGGCGGGTGTTGACCGGCAGGGCGACCGGCGCCGAACTGCCGATGGTCTTCGAGGCGTTGATCAGGGCGGTGTTGGCTGCCCGCACCCGCGCCTGGTCCATCTTGACCACCTGCCGGTCGTAGGTGAGGAAACCGTTCAGCTCACCCTCCAGGTCGGTGATCTCGGTGTAGATCGAGGCGCTGAGCCCCTTGCCGATCATCAGGTTCTGGGTGCCCTGCACCAGCCCCACGTACCTGTCGGTGAGGGCGCTCGAACTGGACTGCCACTCGTACGCGAAGAAGCTGCCGCTCGGGCTGTACTCGTGGCCTGGCGTGTGCAGGCCCAGGCCGCCGAACTCACCGAGCACCGCGATCCGGGTGCTCGATGGCACCGGGGAGTCCGGTCCGAGGTAGACGTGCCAGTCGTCGATGTCGCCGTTGCCGGGGTTGCCGAGGGACTGGCAGCAGTTGTGGCCGCTGTGCGGGTTGACCAGACGGGTCGGGTCCTGGTTCTTGATGTTCTGCGCGACCCGCCGGGTGTCGGCGAGGGACCGCTCGCCCCAGCCCTCGTTGTAGGGCGTGTACGCGATCACCGCGGGTGAGCTGCGGTGTTCGTCGACGATCTCGCGCGCCTCGGCCTCGAACTGCGCCTGCTGGGCGTCGGTGGGGTCGACGTCCTGCGCGGTCAGCGAGGGGATGTCCTGCCAGACGAGCAGGCCGAGCCGGTCGGCGTGGTAGAACCAGCGCTGCGGCTCCACCTTGATGTGCTTGCGCACCATGTTGAAGCCCAGGTCCTTGTGTTTCTGCAGGTCGAAGGCGAGGGCGGCGTCGGTCGGCGCGGTGTAGAGCCCGTCCGGCCAGAAGCCCTGGTCGAGGGTGCCGACCTGGAACACGAACTGGCCGTTGAGCTTGGGGCGCAGCACCCCGTTGACCAGGCCGGTGGTGATCTCCCGCATGCCGAAGTAGTGGGTGGTCCGGTCCACTGGGGCGCCTGCGGCGTTGCGCAGGGTCACCCGGAGGTTGTAGAGGAACGGGTCGTCGGGTGACCAGCGACGGGCGTTGGGCACGGGCACGCTGAAGTCGGTGAAGCCGCCGGTGGCCGAGCCGACCACGGTGGTGCCGTTCAGCGCCTCGGCGAGCACGCTGTGGCCGCTCACGTCGCCCCGGGTGAAGACCCGGACCCGCAGGGTGTTGTTGCTCAGGTTCGGGTAGACGTCCACGCTGCTGATCGAGGCGGCGGGCACCGGCTCCATCCACACCGTCTGCCAGATGCCGGAACTCGGGGTGTAGAAGATCCCGCTGGGTGTCTTGGTCTGCTTGCCGATGGCGGGCAGGCTGCCGTTCTGCCGGGTGTCGGTGGGATCCCAGACCTTGACGACGATCTCGTTCGTCCCGGCGGTGAGCTGCGGGGTCACGTCGAAGGTGAAGGCGTCGTAGCCGCCGGTGTGCGCGCCGACCCGGACACCGTTGACCCAGACGGTGCTCTGCCAGTCGACGGCGCCGAAGTGCAGCAGGGTCCGCCGACCGGACCAGTTCGCCGGGATGGTGACGGTGCGTCGGTAGAACAGGTAGTTGCGGTTGTCGTTGGCGGCCCGCTGGATGCCGGACAGGGCGCTCTCCACCGGGAAGGGCACGTTGACCCGCTCGGGCAGGTTGGTGCCGAACTGCGGGGCGTCGTCGGTCGTCGACTGGCGTAGCTGCCACTCGCCGTTGAGGTTGAGCCAGTCCGGCCGCGTCATCTGCGGTCGCGGGTACTCCGGCAGTGGTGTGCCGGCCAGGGCCTGGCTGGTCCAGGGGGTGGTCAGCGGCGGCGTCTTGGGAGGTGCGGCGTTCGCCGGTGAGGCTGGCGCGGCGAGAAAGCCGGCGACCAGGGCGATGGCGAGCAGCAGTGGCAGGGCGGGGCGGATGGGGACGTGACGTGTCATGCCGTCTCCGGGGGGAGGAGTCGCCGCGGGCGGTGCAGCCAGGCCCGAAGCGCGTGGGTGGTGGGCATCGGGTGGTCATTGACGGGGGACGGGCGTCAGCGACGGATGTCGGTGGGATCTCCACACGCCGACGGTGACCGGCATATTGACATCCATCATCACCTGTATAACGTTATAGAGCCGTGCGGGGCGTCCCGTCAATGCTTGTTCGTCAATGCCCTGTCGGCCCGCCGGTCGAATTCGGGAGGGGTTGGTGGATGGGCGTCAACCTGAAGGACATCGCCCAGCGCGCCGGTGTCTCGCTGGCCACGGTCTCCAACGTGGTGAACGGGTACCGGCCGGTGGGGGAGCGGACCCGACAACGGGTGCAGCAGGCGATCGACGAACTCGGCTACAGCCCCAACCTCGGCGCCCGGCACCTCCGCCGGGGCCGTGCCGGCCTGATCGCCCTGGCCGTCCCGGAACTGACCAACCCCTACTTCGCCGAACTCGCCGAGATCGCCATCGCCGAGGCCGCCGCGCTCGGCTACACGCTCGTGATGGAGAACACCGCCGCCGATCGGGGGGCGGAGCTGGCGCTCCTCGACGGCTCCCGGCAGCGCATCATCGACGGCCTGATCCTCAGTCCGGTGCGCATCGGCCGGGAGGACGTGCTGGCCCGACCGGCCGGCAGCCCACTCGTGCTGATCGGCGAGGGCGTCTACGACGTACCGCACGACCACATCGCCATCGACAACGTGGCCGCCAGCCACGCGGCGATCCGGCATCTCGTGGCGATCGGCCGTCGCCGGATAGCGTTCATCGGCGCCACCCCGGGCGGTGACCGGCAGTCGGCCCACCTGCGGGTCCGGGGTTACCGGGAGGCGCTGGCGGCCGCCGGCCTGCCGTACCGACCGCGGTTGGTCGCCCGCACCGACGCGTTCGGTCGACTCGACGGCATGCGGGCCATGCGTGACCTGCTCGCCCTCGGTGACCCGCCGGACGCGGTGTTCGCTTACAACGACCTGGTCGCCATCGGCGCGCTGCGGGCGCTGGCCGAGGCCGGTCACCGGGTGCCCGAGGACGTCGCGGTGGTCGGGATCGACGACATCGAGGAGGGGCGGTTCAGTGCCCCGACCCTCACCACGATCGCGCCGGACAAGAGGGAGATCGGCCGTCTCGCGGTACGCCGCCTCGTCGCTCGCATCGAGGGCACGGAGGTCGCGGGGCCGCTGACCGTGCAGACACCGTTCCGGCTCCTGCGCCGGGAGAGCACCGGTACGCCGGCCGCCTGACAGCCGGTCGGCCGCACGCCCCGCACCGCACCGCACGAGATCCATAACGTCGGTGGTACGACCCAGAGAGGATGACCCGCTAGATCCATAAACCTCAATATGATGACCGCTATCTCGATCTGCGGTGCGCTCACGAGGCGTGCCATCCCGATGCGGAGGAATGCATGGTTCGCTGGCGTACCCTCACTGGCCTGCTGGCCACCGCGTTGGCCGCGGTGACCGCGGCCAGCCTCACCCTCACCGCGCCGGCCGCCGCGGCCGACAGCCCCGTGACGCCGAACGTCGTCGGCGGCACCCGCGCCGCTCAGGGCGAGTTCCCGTTCATGGTGCGTCTCTCCATGGGCTGCGGCGGGGCGCTGTACAGCCCTCGGCTGGTGCTCACGGCGGCACACTGCGTGGGCGGGACCGGCACCAACACCAGCATCACCGCGACGCTCGGGACGGTCGACCTCCAGTCGTCCAGCCGGATCACCGTCCGGTCCAACTACGTCTACCGTGCTCCCGGCTACAACGGCGCCGGCCGGGACTGGGCGCTGATCCGGTTGGCCAGCCCCGTCACCGGGCTGAGCACGCTGCCGATCGCCAGCACGACCGCGTACGACAGCGGCACCTTCACCGTTGCCGGTTGGGGCGCAGCGCGCGAGGGCGGCGGCCAGCAGCGGTACCTGCTCAAGGCGACCGTGCCGTTCGTCAGCGACTCCACCTGCAACGCCAACTACGGCGGGGACCTCATCCCCGCCGAGGAGATCTGCGCCGGCTACGCCAGCGGCGGCACCGACACCTGCCAGGGTGACTCGGGTGGCCCGATGTTCCGCCGCGACGCCGGCAACGCCTGGATCCAGGTCGGCATCGTCAGCTGGGGCAACGGCTGTGCCCGGCCCAACTACCCGGGTGTCTACACCCAGGTGAGCTACTTCGCCTCGTCCATCGCCTCGGCCGCGGCGAGCCTCGGCGGCTGACCGTACGACCGCTCGGGCGGCCCGGACGACACGGTCCGGGCCGCCCGTTCGTGCCGTCCTGTCGGGTATTCGGCGAGTGGGCCACCCGACAGGAGGCGAGTGGGCCACCCGACAGAAATGGCGGGCCGCCCGTGCGGCGCCGGCCGCAGCGGCGATGATGGGCCGGTGAAGATCCTGTCCATCCAGTCGTCGGTCGCCTACGGTCACGTCGGCAACTCGGCGGCGGTTTTTCCTCTGCAACGACTCGGGCACGAGGTCTGGCCGGTCCTGACGGTGCACTTCTCCAACCACACCGGGTACGGCGCGTGGCGGGGGCCCCTGCTCCCGGCGGCGGACGTGGCGGAGGTGATCGCGGGCATCGAGGACCGCGGGGTCCTCGGCAGCGCCGACGCGGTGCTCTCCGGCTACCAGGGCGACCCGGCCATGGGCGCGGTGATCCTGGACGCGGTGGCGAGGGTGAAGGCGACCAACCCGGCCGCCGTGTACTGCTGCGACCCGGTGATGGGCGACGCCGGTCGGGGCATGTTCGTCCGGCCGGGAATTCCGGAGTACCTACGGGACACCGTCGTGCCCCGTGCGGACATCATCACGCCGAACCACTTCGAGCTGGACTTCCTCGCCGGCCGTACGACGAACTCGCTGGCCGAGGTGCTCGACGCGGTCGACGTGGTGCGCGCGACCGGGCCACGGCACGTCCTGGTGACCAGCGTGCTCCACGGTGACCTGCCTCCGGACTCGCTGGAGGTGGTGGCGGTCTCCGACGAGGGCGCCTGGGCGGTGACCACGCCGCTGCTGCCGATCAACCCGAACGGTGGGGGCGACGTCACCGCGGCGCTGTACCTCGCGCACCTGTGGACGACCGGCTCACCCGCGACCGCGCTGGAACGCACCATCGCCTCCGTCTACGCCGTGCTCGAGGCCACTCTCGCGGCGGGCACCCGGGAGATCCAGCTGATCGCGGCGCAGGACGTGATCGCCGACCCGCCGGCCCGTTTCACCGCCCGCCGGCTGCGCTGACGGCGGGGTCGCGGACCGGCCGCACTGACGAGGGTCGCGGACCGGTGGCGGTCAGCGGCCCTCGGGTACGGCCATCTCGCCGAGCAGCGACCAGTCCTCCCGCGGCACGGTGGCATTCACGATGCGCGGCGTCTCGGCCAGGTGCGGCGGCAGGGTCTCCTGGGCCGTGCGGAAATGCGCGGACTGGACGTGGGCCGCGCCGGCCTGGTCGTCGCGGAACGCCTCGACCAGCACGTACTCGGTCGGGTCGTCCAGACTGCGGGACCAGTCGAACCACAGGCAGCCCGGCTCTGCCCGGGTCGCCTCGGTGAACTCGGCGGCGATCTGCGGCCACCGGTCGGCGTGCTCGGCCAGGACCCGGAACTTGGCGGTAATGAAGATCATGGCCCCAGGCTACCCAGCCGGACGGGCCCGGGCGACGACCTCCTCGGGGGTCAACGGCGCCTTCGGGTGGTGCGTCAGGCACAGCGGGGTGCGGACCTTGACGAACGAGAACCCCTCCCCGGCGGCGTAGAACTCGCCGCTGTTGAGCAGGCCGATGTCCGGCAGCCGCCCGCCCTTGGCCTCGGCGAGTTGCCGGGCCGCGTCGATCTGCGCCGGCGCGTTGAGCAGCCCGAAGAACTGCGTCGTCGCGTTGCCGGAGATCTGGTTGTGCAGACCCTTGGGCGCCTGGGTGGCGAAGACCAGCCCGAGCCCGTACTTGCGGGCCTGCGAGGCCAGCGCGATCGAGCTGGCGGTGCAGGCCGTGGTGCCGGTCGAGGGCGCGAGCGTCTGCGCCTCGTCCATCACGAACAGCCCACCCAGCGGTCGGTCACCGGCGGGGTGCCGCTTGATCCACGCGAAGAGCGCCATCTGCAACTGGTTGACGAAGCTCTGCCGCTCCTGGTCGGAGGTGAGGCCGACGAAGCTGATCACCGACACCCGGGCCCGCCGCCCCGCCGACGGCGTGAGCAACAGCCCCGGGTCGGCCGGCGCGCCCACCCCGCCGAAGAGCGGATCGGTGACCATCGCGGCCTTGAGCGCCTCGGCCAACTCCTCGGCGAGCTTCCCGGCGCGGGCCAGCCGACTGACCCCCTCGGGCAGGTCGGTGAGGAACTCGGTGAAGCCGGGCAGGCCCACCATCCCGCTGCGCGCGTACGCCTGCAGGGCCTCGGTGAGGACGGCCTTGCCCTGCTGGGCGAGCCTGCTCGACCGGTCGACGCCGGCCCGTGGCGCGAGCGCCTCCACGGCGGAGCGGACGGCCTGGTCGAACTCGTCGGGCCAGTCCCGCAGGGAGGTGAAGTCGGGTAGCGGCTGGAAACTCAGCGGCCGACCGGCGGTGACCCGGGGCGTCCACACCACCACCTCGGTGTGCGCGAGGTAGTCGGCGGCTCGTTCGGCGTCGCCGGGGCCCCAGCCGCTCGGTGGGTCGGGCCATGCGTCGCCGAGCCGGGCCAGGTCGTTGTTGGGGTCGAGCACGATCGCGGAGACGCCCTCGCGGGCGCACTCCTCGACCAGTCGGCGGATGAGCACGGTCTTGCCCGAGCCGGACCCGGCGAACACGACGGCGTGGCGGCGCAACGACTCCAGGGGCACCGTGAACGGGTGACCGCCGTCGACGGTCCGTCCCAGTCCGACGGCCCGGCCGCCGGCGTCGACCACGAGGTCGGCCGGGTCAGCGGGGACGGGCCCGGTGGTCGAACCGGTCGACGCGCCAGCGGGGACGTCGGCGACCGGCACGCTCGTCGGGTCGGAATCGGGGCCGCCCGACGGTGGCTCGTCGTCGTCGGGCGCCGGCGGCGGGGCACCGCCGGGCGTCCCGTCGGGGCCGGGCAGGACCGCGCGGAACAGCTCGGTGCCGCTGGCCGGACGGCGGGCCACCAGCCACTCCTGCAGGGCCGTGGACGGCTCGGCCGCCATCACCCGTAGCGCCGCGAAGACCCGCAGGTCCGCCTCCGGCACGGCGCGCCGCAGGCCGCCGGCCGCGTCGAAGCCGGCCAACACCTCGGTCGTACGCTTCCCGGTCGGCCACGGACCGTTGCGCAGCAGGATCAGCCGCCGTTGCGGCAGGTCCCGGTCCAACCCGGCGAGGGTGCAGGCGGCCTTGACCCGGGCGGTGACGGCGATGGCGTTCGGGTGCGCGATCGCCCGGAAGCACCAGTGCGCCTCGTTCTCGGTGGCCTCGTCGAGCACCTCGATGAGCCGCCCGTGCAGCGCGGGCTTGCGTCCGGGCGGCGGATCGTACTTGTAGGTGGCGCCGGTCGGCGCCTGCTCGGCGATCCAGGCGGCCAGGCCGGCGGCGAGCAGCGGCGGCAGGTGCTCGTCCTCCCCGGCCGGGTCGACGGCGGCGGACACGTCCGCGGCCTCGACCAACTCGGCGAACCGTGCGTCCAACTCGTGCAGGCGGCGTTCGTCAGTCGTCGGGTCGGCGGAGGCGCCACGGACGGTGCGCACCGTCGGCGTCGAGTCGGCGCCGTCGATGAGCCGGTCCAGCTCGACCACCTCGTCGCGGTCACGGCACCAGGCGATGTGGCGGTCCACCCGGCGGAGCAGGGCGCGCGGGGTCAGAGTGGGTGCGTCGGTGAAGGCCGCGGGGGCGATCGGCCAGGTGGGGTGCGGTGGCACGAAGCGCGGACCCGCGAACGCGGCGGCGAGGCGCTTCGCCACGATCGCCTGCCCGATCTCCGGGGTGGGGATCCGGTCCGGCAGGGTCGACGTACGGAAGCGGTCGGCGACCGGGGTGGGCGCGGTGCGGGTCATCAGCACCCAGGTGTCCGGCAGGCACGAGACCACGACCAGCGTACGGCGGGTGATGTCGCGGAGTTTGAGCAGGCCGTCGGCGATCGGGCCGAGCACCTTGGCCTGGCCGTCCTCCAGCCCCTGATGCTGGTTGAGCAGTGAGGTGCTGGTCTGGGCGAACAGCGTGTCGAGCTGGTCCACGGCGATGACCGTGGGGTCCAGGGTCAGAGCCATCAGCCGGGAGATGTCCTGCACGACCTGCTGCGGGGTGCGGACCGCCGCGCTCAACCCCCACGCCGCCCGCGCGGCCGGGTCACCCGGTTCGGAGATCAGGTGGGCGTAGCCGACGTCCTGTGCCTCGAAGTCGATGGCGCCGTGCAGGACGAGCGCCCTAGCGGTGTCCTGTGCGTCCCGTCCGACCTCCCGATCGCGCTCGCGTAGCGCCCAGATGAAGGTGTCGAGCTGCGCACGGGTCACCGGTCGGGCGCCGGCGACCGCGTCGCGGACCTCCACCGGCAGGCCGAGCTGGGGGGTGAGCCGCCGCAGGAAGGTCTTCAACTGGGTGCCCCAGCCGACGTGGGGGCGGCCCAGTCCCTCCACCAGGGCCAGTGCCACGCTCTCCCAGAACGTCTTGCCACTGACCATGTCGACCAGGAAGAAGTAGCCGCCGTCGCGCTGGATCCGTTCGCGGACCGCCCCGAGCAGGTGCGTCTTGCCGGCGCCCGCGCGGCCCTGCATGGCGACGCCGAGCGGCATGCTGGTGTCGTCGGTGCGGGCCCGTGCCACCCCGCGCAGGATCTCCGCAGCCACCTTCTCGTGCAGCTCCGGCACGTTGTGCGGGCTGGGCCGCCAGACGTCGTCCGGGGTGACCGCAGGGTTGAGGCTCACCGCTTCCAGCGCGGCCCGCTGGTCGTCCGAGATCATGCCGGGCCGATCGCCAGGGCGTGGTTGTCCTCGTTCCCGATGCGGACGGCCGCGGCCCGGTCCCGTGCGGTCAGTGACTTGGTATTCGCCACCGGGATGATGCGGACGTCCTCTCGGCCGACCATCGTTCGCAACGCCGCGTCGAGGGCGGCCCGGTCGGTGTCGGCGAGCCGGTCCCGGACGTCGGCGAGGCCGACCCAGGCGCCTGGCGCGTTGGCTAGATCCCGGTACGCGGAACGAACCAGCGCCTCCACCTCCGCCGCGGACACCGGCGCCGCCGCTGTGGGTGCCGCCGCCGTCGCTGCCGGTGCTTGCTGCTGCGGCTCGCTGGCCGCCGGGGCGGTTGCCCCGGTCTGCTTGAAGAAATCGCCGTGGCTGACCCGGAGCCGGTCCAGCGAACGGTGCAGGTTGGACAGGACGACGAACAGCGACCGGGTCGTCGAGCCGCCCTGCTTCGGCGGCGCGACGGTGTGCAGCTGACGTGCCACCCGCCAGCCCTCCTCGGTCAGCTCGTGGGCGAACGGCCGGTGCGTCCGGTCGGTGTCCACCAGGCCCAGGTCGACGAGCTTCTTGTTGTCCTGGCCGGTCAGCGTGAAACCGGCCAGCTCCTTCAGCTCGACGTTGGTGAGTCGGCGCGCCTCGACCATCAGCACCACGAGGGCGTTGATCTGGTTCGGCGTCAGGTGCGGGACGTCCGCCGGGCTCGTCATGATGTCTCATCTCCATGGGATTGCGTGCCGTCCGCGCGTCGCCGGGCCAGCAGCCGACGGATCCCGTCGACTACCGCCGGCACGTCGGTGAGCACCTGCTCATTGGTGAAGCGGAGCACGTCCAGCCCGAGGAGTTGCAGCTGCACGTCTCTCCGCCGATCGTTGGCGAAAGCGATTCGCCCACGATGCTCCGGGCCGTCCACCTCGACCGCAAGACCCTCCACGGGCCAAAACAGATCCAGTCGGTACGCCGCGCCCAGGACGTGCCACTCGTAGGTCTGGTTCCACCGCCGGCCACGCGCCCAGTCGTGCGGCGCGAGCGCGCGTTCCAACGCCTGCTCGGCGGCGCTGTCACCGCGAGGCACGCCCGCGAGCGGCGGCCAGGCCAGCACCGTCGACTCCGGCTCGACGGCGGTGGCCGGAATCCGTTCGATCGTGCTGACCAACTCGGCGAATCGCGCCGGCACCGGCATGGACACCGACCGCACCCGGTCGACGTGGCGCAGGGGCCCGCCGGCCAACCACACCGTGAAGTCGCCGTGCCGCACCAGCCACTCGGCGGCGGCCACCAGCGTCCGCTCGGCGTTCGCATCCAGGTCGGGCAGGGCCACGACGAGTAGGCAGCTCTCCCGGTCGTACGCCTCGGCGATCACCCGGGCGAGCCCGGCGGCGCGTACCCCCGGGGCGAAGCGGGACCGGCCGGCGGGGTGGCGCGGACCGCGCAGCCCACGTTCGGCGAGGTCGGCCAGGAACGGGCCGAAGTGTCGGGAGCGGGCGGCGGCACGGGCCGCGAGGGCGCGCACCGCCGCCACGCCGAGCGTGCCCTCACCGTCGAAACGGTCGGCCCCCGTCAGCCAGCGGGGGAACATCGCGAGGGCCGCGGTGTCGAGGTGGCCGAGCAAAGTGTCCACGAGGTCGCCGAGGGGACCCGTCACCGTGGGCCGGTAGTGCACGATCGCAGGCGCTGACGGTGGCAACGGGTCGAGTGCCACCCGCAGCAGCTCCGGGTCGATGCTCGGCAGGTGACTCACCCGTCGCGGCGGCGGGGCGGCCCACCAGGCCCTGTTGGCGTCGCCGATGGCCCGGACGGGGTGCGCCATGCCGGCACCCTACGACACGGCGTGTGCGACCGGGGCCCCTCGGTGACGCAGGTGCACTCGCCGCTCAGCGCAGCCGGCGGATGTCGCCGTACGCGCGGTAGTAACCACCGCGGCTGGACTCGCGCACCTCGGTCACCAGGTAGCGGGCGCCGGGCTCGCGAATCCCCTTTGGGAACTGCACCGACCAGTCCCGCCGGTAGCCGTCCGAGAGCACCTGCACCCGCAACCGCCCCCGGTCGTCCAGGCACTGCACGACCACGCCCGCGCCCGAATCGCTTGTCACTTCGACGATCGTCGGTTGCACCGGCTGAGGCGCCTGACGGGGGGCCTTGATGTCGCGGACCTGGGGCACGTCCCCGGCCTGCGCCGCGCGGATCGCCGGCTCGCTCGCGTCGATGCAGGCCAGGTGGCCGCCGGTGGTGACGACGTAGAGCCGGTCGTCGTGGTACTGCATGGAGTACGCCGAGCCACAGCCGGTGCCGAGCTTCCACAGCCGGGTGCCCGCCGCGTCGAAGCAGTAGATCGAGGACTGGCTGTCGCCGGCGAAGACGTACCGGCCGCCCTCGGCGGTCGCGCAGGAGAAGACCGGGGCGTCGCAGCGGTAGGTGCGTTCGAGTCGACCCGACTTGGACAGTCGGACCACCTCGCGGGTGCCCGTCCCGGCGAACACACTGCCCTGCTCCTGCCACCCGAAGAGCACCGAGCCGGTGCGGGTGTGCCACAGTTCCCCGCCGGTACGCCACTCGTAGCCGGTCACGCCCTGCGAGTGGCCGTGATAGATGGCGTCGTCGTCGCACCGCACCATCCAGGCCGAACGCCCCCGCCCCGGGCGACGCCACAGGAACTCGTCCTCATGGTCGACGGCGGTGATCCCACCGTCGGCGTCGGAGACGCCGAGGACGCCGTCGTGGATGTCCAGCCAGTAGATGTCGATCTCCGGGGCGATCGCGTACGCCACCCGGGGCACCTTTCCGGACAGGTCGTAGACGTTGCCGTCGTCGCAGCCGGCGTAGATCCAGGCGTCGTCGGCGACGATGCACTTCACGCCGTCGGGAAGGCGGACCTGGCTGCGCACCTGGGCGTCGTGGTCGAGCGTCGTTATGACGCCGTGCTCGTTGCCGACCATGCAGTGCTGGCCGTCGACGAAGATGCCGAAGGCGGGGGCGCCGGAGTCGTAGCGCCAGAGGACCGGGGCGGTGTGGGCGGTGGAGCGGGTGCTCACGATCTGCCGCCGCGACACGGTGCGCTTCTGGCGGACGCCGGGGACCGCCGGCGCGTAGCCCTTGCGGACCTTCTCTCCGATCTTCTTCGCCGCGGCGGCCCGGGCCCGGGCGTTGTCTGGATAGGCGCTCGCCTTGACCTGCCCCTGGTCACCGATCCGGCCGTAGCGCACCGTCAGTGTGGCGTTGTCGACGATGACCTCGTAGAACTTGTGCGCACCGTCCACTTCGGACAGTTCGAGGTAGGTCGTCTCCTGGGACATGGGGGGCCTCCGAGGGGTCAGCGAGCGGCGCGATCCGGCCGGCGCGGCGACAGTGACCACACGTTATCGAGGCCCCCCGACAGAACCGGGGTCCGGCCAGCGCAGCGCGTCGTCGCGGAGCACCGCGTGCGCACCGACGCTCTGGTTGACGATCTGCGTCACCCGCACGTCGACCGCGATGCTGGCCAGCGCCACCGCGTCCGCGCGGCTGAGGCCGTGCAGCCGCTGCATCAGGGTCAGCATCGAGTCCAGGGCGGTGAACGTGGCGTCGTCGAGGGAGGCACCGACGCCCAGGGTCAGCCAGGCGTCGGGGGTACGGGCCACCGGGCCGGTGACCGGAAAGTCGTCGCGTACGTCGAAGGTCAACGTGACCTCGTCCATCGGACACTCGATCGCGGTGCCGCCGACCTCGCCGTCACCCTGTGCGGCGTGTCCGTCTCCGACGGAGAACAGCGCGCCGTCCACCGGGATCGGCAGCAGGAGGGTGCTGCCGGCAGTGAGGTCCCGGCAGTCCAGGTTGCCGCCCCAGGGGCGCGGTGGGATCGTCGAGTGCTGTCCCGGCTCCGCGGGTGGCATGCCGAGCACTCCCATGAAGGGCCGCAGCGCGACAGTGTGGCCATGCTGGTTGCGGCCGGTCATCGTCACCGGGTCCAGCGTCCAGGCGTGCACCACCGGTTGGTCCTGCACGCCGTAGCGCTGGTTGAACCCGCTCGGCCAGCCGCCGGCCACTGTGGTTCCCCAGCGGCCGGGGACGACCGCGTCGACGCGTACCGCGAGGGTCTGGCCGGCGCGTGCACCGCGGACCGCGACCGGACCTATCAGCGCGTGTCCGTGGTCGGGCCGGTGCTGCGCCACCCGGGGCCGGTCCCGGTTCGGCCCGCCGGGGTACGGGCCGGCGGACCACCAGCAGTCCAGGGTGCGGTAGGTGACGGTGTCACCGGGGTCGATGGTGAGCACCGGCGGGAAGTCGGGGGAGAAGTGGCCGTGCAGGCTGTCGTCTCCGGGTGTGAGGGTGTGTCGCATCAGTGCAGGCTAGTGGCCACGCGTGGCCGGCAGGCAGGTGCGCGGTGGGTGCCGGGCGCACCCACCGCGCACGACTCGACCTGGGCGAGGTCAACCCGAGGTGCAGGAGCGGATCTGTGGGCGGGCGCTGCTGTTGCCGTTGGTCATCGTGGTGAAGCCGAAGGTGTTGCCGCTGCCGTTGGAGCGCATGGTCATGACGGTGCCGCTGCTGTCCCAGGTGGCGGTGCCGTTCCAGATGGTGGTGACCCGTTGCGGTGCGGTGATGGCCACGACCACCGTCCACGTGCTGGCGCCGCTGACCGTCACCGACGTGTTGTACCGGTCGCCCCAGACGTTGGGGGTCGTGGCGGTCGCGGTGCAGGTGCCGCCGGAGGGCGGCGGGCTGTCCGGCGGCGGGGTCGTGCCGTCGGGCGCGACCGCGCGGCCGGTGGAGGCCGAGATCATGCCGGGGCACAGGTTGCGGCTGGTCAGGTTTGCCATGATCTGGGGGATGGCGTCGCGGGTGTTCTGGATCCCGTCGTGCATCAGGATGACCTGACCGGCTTGGAGGCGGCTCGCGTTGGCCACGATCTGGCTGACGCTGGCGCCGTTCCAGTCCTGGGAGTCGACGTCCCAGATCACCTGGCGCATGCCCAGTGACGACGCGACGGACTGCAGGGTGGCGTTGGTCTCGCCGTAGGGCGGCCGGAAGAGTACCGGTCGGCTGCCGGTCGCCGACTGGATCGCCGAGCTGGTCTGGGACAGGTCCGACTGCATCTGCGCCTGGCTCATCGAGGTCATGTGGGCGTGGTTCCAGCTGTGGTTGGCGACCCACATTCCGGCAGCCACCTGGGCCTGCGCCGCCGACCGGTTGTTCTGGACGTTCTGCCCGACGTTGAACATCGTGGCCCGTACGCCGTTGGCGCGCAGCACGTTCAGCAGCGCGCTGGTGCTGTTGGTCGGACCGTCGTCGAAGGTGAGGCCGACGTAGCCGTTGCAAGCGGCGGCGCTCGACGGGGTCGAGGTGGCCGCCAGGACGACGCCGCACATGGCGACGGCGGTGGCGAGGACGGCGAGCGCCGCGCGCAACCGCCTGGACCACAGGGCCGTGCGGGGGAAGAGCCTGCTCATCTGGTGCCCCTTCGCGCAGGCCCGGACGCGCCCTGGTGGGTGGGCAGCACAGTCCGGACAGGTGTGGATGAGTGGGTAGGTGGAGCCGAAACCGCAACGAAGCCGATCGCATCGACGTCAATGGATCGGAGTATTACAGCGAGAATTCCAACGCGTCAACAACTTCCGGAACATCCTCGGAACAATGAAGGGAGCTGTCCGGGCTTTGGCCAGGCGCAGGGGCCCGCCCACGGGTCTCGATCATGCTCGTCGACGCGTACGAACTCGACATGATCCGGAAAGCCGCCGGAATTATCGACCACCCGTCGCCAGACCGATCGTCGCGCCGGCCACGGGTAATAGTAAAGATTGTGAACAGAAGATGTTACAGTCACTTCGGTCGATATCCGCTCGGATTTCGGCCAGTCAGGTCCCAGAAAGGAGTGATCACATGACGAGACTGCGCGCGCTGGTCGCGCTGGCGGTACTGGTCGTCGCCGGTGGACTGGTTGCGGTCATCCCGGCCACGGCCGCCTCGGCGGCTGCCTGCTCAGCATCGTGGCAGGCCTCGGCCGTCTACTGGGGAGACGCCCAGGTCTCCCACAACGGCCGCAACTACCGGGCGAAGTGGTGGACCCAGAACGAGGCGCCACCGGGCACGACCGGCGTCTGGGAGGACCTCGGCGCGTGCGGCGGAGGCACCACGCCGCCCACCGGCGGGACCTGCAGCTACCCGAACTGGACCGCCGGGACGTGGTACGCCACCGGGGCGATCGTGCGGTACACCAACGGTCTCTACTACATCGCCGAGCACGACAATCCCGGGTACGACCCCGTCGTCAGCACCTGGTACTGGGAGCCCTACACCTGTGGCGGTCAGCCACCGACCAGCCCGCCGCCCACCAACCCGGGCGGCTTCGTGGTCACCGAGGCCCAGTTCAACCAGATGTTCCCGGGTCGCAACTCGTTCTACACGTACTCCGGCCTCGTCGCCGCGCTCAGCGCCTACCCGGCGTTCGCGCGCACCGGCAGCGCCACCGTCCAGCGCCAGGAGGCCGCCGCCTTCCTGGCGAACGTGTACCACGAGACCGGCGGGCTCGTGCACATCGTCGAGCAGAACACCGCGAACTACCCGCACTACTGCGACCCCGGCCAGCCCTACGGATGTCCGGCCGGGCAGGCCGCCTACTACGGGCGGGGGCCGATCCAGCTCAGTTGGAACTTCAACTACAACGCCGCGGGTAACGCCCTCAACCTGCCCCTGCTGACCAACCCGTGGCTGGTGCAGACCGACGCCGCGGTGGCCTGGAAGACCGGTATCTGGTACTGGATGACCCAGAACGGGCCGGGCACCATGACCGCCCACAATGCGATGGTCAACGGGGCCGGGTTCGGCGAGACGATCCGCAGCATCAACGGCTCGATCGAGTGCAACGGCGGGAACCCCGCCCAGGTGCAGAGCCGCGTCACCAGGTACCAGCAGTTCGTCGGCATCCTCGGCGTGTCCGCCGGAGCCAACCTCTCCTGCTGATCCGTGCCCGGGCCTCGGCGTCCGTCCCCGGACGTACGTCGAGGCCCGGCACCTCGGTCGCCGGGTCCCGGGTGGGGCGGCGGCCGTTTTCGGCGCGATCAACCCGTTGACAGGGCCGTGGTGCGCCCGGAACTATCAGCGACAGTCCACCGCCCCGGCTCTCGTTGTTCACGACCTCTTATGACAACGATGTCAGGGCCTGACCCACCACCCGCTCCACCTTGCCCAGACCTTCGACGTACTCGACCCGGTTCGAGGCGAAAGGCTCCGTCCCTCATGTCGCACACCCCCCTTGCGCGTCCCCTCTCACCCCGCCTGATCGCGGCGACGACAGCCGTCCTGCTACCGCTGGGCCTGCTCGTCGCCGCGCCGCTGGCGAGCGCCGCCCCCACCGCCGCGACGCCCGGCAACTTCACCTCCTCGTTCGAGCCCGCCGACCCGCAGCCCGCCACCAGCACCGTGGAGGTCGGCGCGAACGGAAAGCCGGTCCAGGCCAACCTGAGCGGCAAGGTCGCCACGCTGCCCGGCAGCCTGCTCGGCCAGGTCAGCGCCGTGACCGCGAGCGACGAGAACCAGCCGCGAGAAATCGCCGCCAACCTCAAGGACGACGACCCGTCCACCAAGTGGCTCGTGTTCGCGTCGACCGGCTGGGTGACCTACCAGCTCGCCAAGCCGGCGACGGTGGTGCGCTACTCGCTGACCGCGGCCAACGACGCACCGACCCGGGACCCGAAGGACTTCGTCGTCCAGGGGTCGAACGACGGCAGCACCTGGACCGACCTGGACAAGCGCGCCGGCGAGAAGTTCAGCGGGCGCTTCGCCACCAAGACGTACAGCTTCGCCAACGCCAACGCCTACGGCTTCTACCGGCTCAACGTCACCGCGAACTCCGGTGACTCACTCGTGCAGCTCGCCGACTGGAACATCAGCGACGGCTCGGACGTCCGCCCGCCGGCCACCCCCATGGTCAGCGAGGCGACCGCCGGCCCGAACGGCGGCTACACCACGAAGCCGGACGTCGGGTTCACCGGACTGGCCGCGCTGCGCTACGCCGGCGGCGCCGAGGGCAACGGCCGGTCGTACGCGACCAACAAGCTGTTCGACGTCACCATCCCGGTCGGGCCGCAGACCCGACTGTCGTACAAGATCTTCCCCGAGTTCACCAACGGGGACGGCCGGTACCCGTCCACCTACGCCGCCGTCGACCTGCACTTCACCGACGGCAGCTACCTGAGTGGTCGCTCGCCGGCCGACCAGCACGGCTACCCGCTCACGGGTGCCGGTCAGGGCGCCTCGAAGGTGCTCTTCGCCGACCAGTGGAACCTGGTGCAGGCCGACCTCGGCACCGTGGCGCGCGGCAAGACGATCGACCGGATCCTGCTGGCGTACGACAACCCGCAGGCCACCGGGGAGACCCGGTTCCAGGGTTGGCTCGACGACATCGAGCTGACGGCCACGCCGGCGTCGATCGACGGCTCGAAGCTGACCAACTACGTCGACACCCGCCGGGGCACCAACTCGACTGGCGGTTTCTCGCGCGGCAACAACCTGCCGATCACCGCCGTGCCGAACGGGTTCAACTTCTTCACCCCGGTGACCGACGCGACCTCCGACTCGTGGGAGTACCAGTACCACCGGATCAACAACGAGGCCAACCTGCCGATGCTCCAGGGCCTCGCGATCTCCCACGAGCCGAGCCCCTGGATGGGCGACCGTAACCAGATGTCGGTCATGCCGGTCGCCGGTGGTGGGCCGCTCACCGGTCAGCCCGCCAGTCGTGCGCTCGCCTTCAGCCACGACGACGAGACGGCACAGCCGGACCTCTACCGGGTCACGCTCCAAAACGGCCTGGTCGCGGAGATGTCGCCGACCGACCACGCCGGGATCATGCGGTTCACCTTCCCCACCGGGCAGGCGACCGGAAGCCTCGTCTTCCACAACGGCACGTTCACCATCGGCACGGACGGCACGTTCACCGGCTGGGTGGACAACGGAAGCGGCCTGTCGGCAGGTCGTAGCCGGATGTTCGTCTCCGGCGCCTTCGACCGGGCGCCGACGACGTCCGCCGCGACCTCGGCCACCTTCGACACCTCCGCGTCGCGGGAGGTGACGATGCGTCTCGCGACGTCGTTCCTCTCCGTCGACCAGGCGCGCCGGAACCTCGACCTGGAGGTCACCGGCAAGAGCTTCGACCAGATCCACGCCGCCGCGACGGCCGCGTGGAAGGACCGGCTCGGACGGGTCGAGGTGCGGGGCGCCAGCGAGTCGCAGCTGGTCACCATGTACTCGAACCTGTACCGGCTGAACCTCTACCCGAACTCGCAGTCGGAGAACACCGGCACCGCCGCCGCGCCGCGCTGGCAGTACGCGAGCCCGGTCTCGGCGCCGACCGGCGCGTCGACCCCCACCACGACCGGCGCGAAGGTCGTCGACGGGCAGATCTACGTCAACAACGGTTTCTGGGACACCTACCGCACCGTGTGGCCCGCCTACGCGCTGCTGTACCCGGACGTCGCCGCCAAGATCTCCGACGGGTTCGTCCAGCACTACCGCGACGGCGGCTGGATCGCCCGCTGGTCGTCTCCCGGCTACGCCGACCTGATGACCGGCACCAGCGCGAACGTGGCTCTGGCCCAGGCGTACCTCACCGGGGTCGAGCTGCCCGACCCGCTCGCGGCGTACGACGCGGCCGTCAAGGACGCGACCGTCGCGTCCGGGCGCAGCGCGGTCGGACGCAAGGGCATCGAGAGCTCCCTGTTCCTCGGCTACACGCCGACGTCCACGGGGGAGTCGGTGTCCTGGGCGCTGGAGGGCTACATCAACGACTTCGGCATCGGCAACATGGGTGCGGCGCTCGCCAAGGACCCGGCCACGCCGAAGTCGGAGCGCGCCCGGCTCAAGGAGGAGTCGCGCTACTTCCTGGAGCGGGCCCGCAACTACGTCCACCTCTTCGACCCGAAGACGAAGCTCTTCCAGGGTCGCGACGCCGCCGGCAACTTCCTCGCCGGTGACCCGCTGGACTGGGGTGGCGTCTACACCGAGACCAACGGGTGGAACTTCGCGTTCACCGCCCAGCAGGACGGCCAGGGCCTGGTCAACCTGTACGGCGGGCAGAAGGCGCTGCGGGACAGGCTCGACGCGTTCTTCGCCACCCCGGAGAACGCCGACCGCCCCGGTGGGTACGGCGGCGTCATCCACGAGATGCTCGAAGCGCGCGCGGTGCGGATGGGTCAGCTCGGCATGAGCAACCAGCCGTCGCACCACATCCCGTACATGTACAACGTGGCCGGCGCGCCGGCCAAGACCCAGGAGAAGGTACGGGAGATCCTGCGCCGCCTCTACGTCGGCAGTGAGATCGGCCAGGGCTACCTGGGCGACGAGGACAACGGCGAGATGTCGTCCTGGTACATCCTCAGCTCGCTGGGCATCTACCCGTTGCAGGCCGGGTCGTCCGAGTGGGCGATCGGCTCGCCGCAGTTCACCAGGATGACCGTGCACCGCAGCAGCGGCGACATCGTCGTCAACGCGCCGAACAACAGCGCGGCCAACGTCTACGTGCAGGACGTCAAGGTCAACGGTAAGAAGCAGCGCGGCCTGTCGCTGGACGTGGCGACGCTCGCCAAGGGCGGCACCATCGACTTCCAGATGGGCTCCAAGCCGTCGTCGTGGGGCAGCGGCAAGAACGACGCGCCGCCGTCGCTGACCAAGGGTGACGAGGCGCCGAAGCCGTTGCAGGACGTCACCGGCCCCGGTCTCGGCACCGCGACCGCGACCGGCGGTCAGGACGCGTCGAAGCTGTTCGACGACTCGTCGACCACGCAGCTGACCTTCACCTCGGCGACCCCGCAGGTCACCTGGGCCTTCCGGGGTGGCAAGCAGAAGCCGAGGTACTACACCGTCACGTCCGGGGCCGGTGCGGGCGATCCGGCGGACTGGCGCCTGCAGGGCTCCAACGACGGTCTCACCTGGACTACAGTGGACTCGCGCACCGGCCAGGTGTTCCCGTGGCGCAACCAGACCCGCCCGTACTCGATCGACAAGCCGGGACGGTTCGCGCAGTTCCGCCTCGCCGTCACGAAGACCGTCGGCGCCGCGCAGACGAACCTCGCCGAGGTCGAGCTGCTCGCCGGGGGTGACCTCGACCTCGGGGGCGGCGACATCGCGGTCACCGCCGCGGAGGGCGTGCACGCGACCAACGGCGTACCCGTCTCGGTGCCGCTGGCCACCGTCACCGGCGGTGACGCCGGCGGCTACCAGGCCACCATCGACTGGGGTGACGGCACGCCGGTCACCGCGGGCACGGTGACCCTGAGTTCGCGGGCCGTCTACCGCATCGGTGGGTCGCACACCTACGCCACGCCCGGCTACCACCAGGCGAACGTCACGGTGACCGATGGCGAGAGCCAGAGTTCCGCGACGGTCGGCGTCGAGGTGGCGTACGCCCCGACCTCCGGTCTCACCGCCGCGTTCGACAGCGTCTGCGTCGGTGACGAAGGGGCCCTCGCGGCGGACTGTGACGCCAAGTCGTGGGCGTACTCGCGGGCCGCCCTGGCGGCGGGCGGTGCGACCCAGGGTCAGCCCCAGCAGGTTCCCGGAACCGCGTTGCGGTTCACCCTGCCGGCGATCCCGGCCGGGCAGCCGGACAACGCCACCGGCAACGGGTCGACGGTCGTCCTCGACCTTCCGAAGGACGCGAAGAGCATCTCGTTCGTCGGCGCCGGAACGCAGGGCAACCAGAGCACCACCGGCACGGCGACGTTCAGCGACGGCAGCACGGCCAGCATTCCGATCCAGTTGAGCGACTGGACGCTGGGCGGCAACGCCAACGGCACCCCGTCCTACGGCAACATCATCGTCGCCCGGACGGCGTACCGGCTGCAGGGCACCAGCCGCGACGGCGCCCAGCCGTTCCTGTTCGCCACCGCGCCGTACCAGATTCCGGCGGGCAAGACGCTGGTGTCGGTGACCCTGCCGACGCAGACCGGTGACCCTCGCTCGGCGGGCCGCATCCACGTGTTCGCCGTGGCCACCGACGGCACACCTGCCCCGGCGCTGGCGACCGTCGCCCCGAAGGACCAGACGGCCACCGCCGGGCAGGCCCTCGCGGCGAACCTCGGTGCGGTGACCGGCGGTGTTCCCGGTACGACGGGCTACCGTGCCCGCGTCCAGTGGGGTGACGGCACGGTTCCGAACGACGTGACGATCGGCGCGTCCGGCGCGATGAGTGGCCAGCACACCTACCCGCAGGAGGGCACCTACACGGTGCGTGTCACCGCGTGGGACAGCCTGTCGAGCAGCACCGAGTCCTTCACCGTGACGGTGGCTCGGGGCGGATCACAGCCGGCGATCGCGCTGTCCGCGTCCGGCACCGTCACCACCGGTGGCGCGATCACCGTCGACGGCAGCGGCTTCGCCGCCGGCGAGCAGGTGACCGTCAGCGTCGGCACCGACCCGGGCCGCACCGTGAAGGTCGCGGCCTCCGCGACCGGAAAGGTCCGCGCCTCGGTGCCGACCTCGGATGCGGCGCAACCCGGCCGGTACGCCGTCACCGCGACGGGCGCGTCCTCGCGTACGCCGGCCACGGCCACCGTCCAGGTGAAGGAAGAGCCGGAAGCGCGGATGTACCAGCCGCGGGTGGCGCTGCTGACCACCTCGGGGCCGCGCGGCACGTCGATCGTGGTCGACGGCTCCGGGTTCGCTCCGAACGAGGCGGTCACGATCGCCTTCGGGGCCGGGCTCGCGGTCAGCACCCTGCGCGCGAACGGTGACGGAGTCATCTCCGGCGCAACGGTGAGCGTTCCGGGCGCGGCGAAGGCGGGCGCGTCCAGCGTCTCGCTGACCGGCGCCACGTCGGCGACGAAGGTGTCCCGACCGTTCAGCGTCACCGGCTAGCACCGAGCCGGGGACAGCGCAGCCGCGGGGGGGGGGGGGGGGGGCACCCCCCCCCCCCCCCCCCCCCCCACAGAAACCCCCCCCCCCGCGCCCCCCCCCCGCGCCCCCCCCCCCCCGCCGGCCCC